>SFEH01000022.1 GCA_004557315.1 Bacteroidales bacterium | reverse complement strand
CAACAACCGTCCGGTCTATTACATCGTAGTCGGCTATGCCGACAGGAAGACTGGCAACCCGACAATCAACATGAAGTACGCCAAGGACCGCGCAGAGCGCGTCGCTGCCGCACTCAACGAGAAGTATGGCGTTGCCAAGGCGGACATCAAGACGGAATGGAAGGGCGATACGGTACAGCCGTTCGCAGAGAACGACCGCAACCGCGTTGCAATCATCACCGTTGAAAAGAAGTGACAATCTTCTGTTGACTAATAAAGACAGGCACCGGAGCTGAGATATGCTCCGGTGCCTGTTTGTCGTTAGTGTCACGCAAGCTGTTCAAGGTCGGCATCAGCTTCTCGTCGGAAACGGGCACAATCAATGATTTCGAATATGAAGGTGCAATATCACACCACATTCATTGCCTTCCCTGCAACGAATGCCTTGACATTGTCGAGGGCTATCTGCATCAGGCGCTTGCGGGCAGCATCGGTTGCCCAGGCTATGTGTGGGGTGATGAAGCAGTTGGGGGCACCGATCAATGGGTTGCCGTCGCGTGGAGGCTCCTGAGTCAGGACATCTATGCCAGCAGCGTAGATCTGACCTGAATTGAGAGCATCGGCAAGATCCTGGTCATTGACCAACGGACCACGGCCGGTGTTGATGACGATGGCAGTTGGCTTCATGAGTTGAAGTCGGGCGGCATTGACGAGGTGGCGGGTACTGTCGGTCAATGGGCAATGCAGGCTCACGACATCACAGATGCTGAATAGCTGGTCGAGCGAATCGACCTTGGTGACATAATCGGGCAACTGATCCTGCGGTTTCGAAGAAAAGGCTAAGACCTTCATGCCGAAGCTGTGGGCAATGCGAGCAGTGGCAGAACCAGTGTTGCCAAAGCCGACTATGCCGATGCTCATTCCATCGAGTTCGAGGAGAGAACAGCAGCGAAAGCAGAAGTCCTCGCAGTCCTGCCAGCGTCCTGCCACAACGTCGGCATTGTGTTCTGCCACATGATGGGTGATGTTGAGCAGATGGGCAAACACCATCTGAGCCACCGAGCTAGAGCTGTAGGCAGGGATATTGGTGACAGTGATGCCAAGCTCATGGGCAGCAGGAATATCCACGACATTATAGCCCGTAGCGAGCACTCCAATATACTTGAGCGAAGGCAGTTGCTGCATCGTCTCCTTGCTGATAATCACCTTGTTGGTCAAAATAGCATCAGCCCCTTCTGCCCTGCCAAGCAGTTCAGAAGGAGCTGTTCTGTCATATACAGTGACCTCACCGAGACAGTTCCAAGACTCCCACGAGATGTCACCTGGATTGGCGGTATAACCGTCGAGCACTACAATCTTCATAATCTTTGCGGTATTAAATGTTTACACGCAAAGATAAGCATTATGTTTGGCTTGACCAAGAAAAATGCAGATATTATTTCATTTAGAGACACAGATGCAGACGCGATTATCTTCGTTGGTGGCAAACGGCTGGATGGTGTCGCCCTTCCAGTCGGCCAAGATACGCTCGACCGAGATGCCGCACTGCTCCACGAGATACTTTGCTACGGCTGCTGCACGCTCCTTTGAGATACGGGCATTGACCTTGGCATTGCCAGTCGCTGCATCGGCATAGCCTACGAGAGAGATCGTAGCCTCAGGATAGGTATTGAGGTAATCGGCCATCTCCTGCATCTTTACTGCCTGCTCATCAGTGATGATGGCCTTGTTCTTCTCAAAGAAGATGTTGTACTCTACAGGCGGACGCTCGGGAGTAGGATGATTGCCGCAATACTCGCAGTCGTCGATGTATCTGCCACAGACTTCGCAGAGAGGATGCTGGCCGAAGTACGGACACTCATCGACTGGGTTCTCGCACACGCTGCAGATTTCGACGATGATCAGCTCGGGCTCCAGTTCGCGATAGGTCCTGGTATAGCCCTTGCCGAAGCGGTAGTTCATACCGAGAAGCCCGTTGAAATACCAGTCGGCCTTGCTGCCATGCTTTGAGTTGAAGTCGTCGGACGTGATATTGGCATTCGCCTCGAGATTGAGACTGAGACGGTCGGTAAGGCGATAGTCGGCAATCAAGCCAGCACGACCCACAGGATAGACATCGTCGTTGTCGAAGACGAGGTTACCAGCAAGCCCTGCGAAGGCATTAAGGTTGAACCGACGCTCGGGCTGCCAACCATAGAAGAGATTGGTGATGCTGACCACATAGTCGGCATTGAGAGCAAGGAAGTTGAACTTGAACCTGCGATAGGGACTGACCAAGCCACCCCTGCCCTGCCAGCCACCGAAGCTGAGGCGCATAGCCTGAACAGGAGAGAACTGACGTCCCCATCCCACCTGGGCTGCTGGAGAGAGAAGATCGAAGAAATCTACCTCGCCTACAGTGTGACCAACACCAGCCTGGAACTGCAGATAGTTGTAAGGCTTGAAATCGTAGATAACGTCACCATCATCAAATGACTGTGCTGCCATCGTGCTCATAGAAAGTGCACATACGGCTGAAAGAAATAATTTGTTAATCATAGTAAGTTAAAATAAAAAAGTTAATAAATAGGTTTGATAAACACAGATACTGATAAAAAGCAAATTTCACTTATCATCAATTATAATTTCTCCTACGCAAAGATGGTAAAATTTAAATAAAAAAAGCAAAAGCCTGATTTAAAAGATTAATTTCAGTGAAAAAATCTTTTGAAAATCAGACTTTTGCTTATCTGTAATGTCAAAATGACCTCAAAACTTACTTGCGATAGTTAGCGAGATCTTCTGGAGTAGCATCGGCAACAAAGTCGCTGTGCTTCTCTACCTCAGCTGCTGCATAACGCACATATACGCGTGCGCTATCGTTGAAGAGGTCAGGACGCTTGGTTGCATCGCCGAGGATGAGGATTGACATGATAGTGTCGGCTGCCATCTCGTAGAGGTGACGTGAGCAGAAATCCTTGAACTCGTCGTTCTTGAGCTCGTTGACCTTGGCAACAGCTGCATTGAACTTCTCTGCCATCTGCTCTACACGAGCCTTGAGAGCTGCATATTCAGGAGCAATCTCTGTCTCGGCGAACATATCGGCAATCACCTGGCTATAGAAGCCGTTGGTGACATAACGGATAGCTGCAACGGTCTGGAGCTGTGTAGTACCCTCGTAGATTGATGTGATGCGGGCATCGCGATAGAGACGCTGGCAAGCATACTCGAGCATGAAGCCTGAACCACCATGGATCTGGATTGAGTCGTAGGTGTTCTGGTTAGCATATTCGGAGTTCATACCCTTGGCGAGTGGAGTGAAGCTGTCGGCAAGCTTTGCATACTTCTTGCACTCCTGACGCTCCTCTGGAGTAAGCTTGCGCTCACGCTCGATGTCTTCGAGGCACTTGTAGATATCTACATAGCGTGCAGTAGCATAGAGGAGCGAACGACCTGCGTCGAGCTTTGCCTTCATCAGAGCGAGCATGTCATAGACTGCTGGGAAGTTGATGATGGCAGTGCCGAACTGCTTACGGTCCTTAGCATAGGCAAGACCCTCGTTGTAGGCAGCCTGGCAGAGACCTACTGACTGTGCAGCGATACCGAGGCGCGCACCATTCATGAGAGCCATGACATACTTGATGAGACCGAGCTTACGGCTACCGCAGAGCTCAGCCTTTGCGTTCTTATACACGAGCTCGCAAGTAGGCGAACCATGGATACCGAGCTTGTTCTCGATACGGCGCACATTAACGCCACCCTGACGCTTGTCGTAGATGAACATCGATAGACCACGTCCGTCCTTTGTGCCTTCCTCTGAACGAGCGAGCACGAGGTGAATGTCAGAGTCACCATTGGTGATGAAGCGCTTGCAGCCATTGAGCAACCAGCAACCCTCTTCTTCAGAATAGGTAGCCTTGAGCATTACGCTCTGGAGGTCGGAACCAGCATCTGGCTCAGTGAGGTCCATTGACATTGTCTCACCTCCGCACACGCGAGGCACGAAACGCTGGCGCTGATCCTCGTTACCGAACTCATAGAGAGTCTCGATACAATCCTGAAGCGACCAGATGTTCTCGAAGCCTGCATCGGCAGTGGCAATCATCTCGTTGATTGCAGTATAGACAGTGTTAGGGAAGTTGAGACCGCCATAGCGACGTGGCATAGTCACACCACAAAGGCCAGCCTTGACTGTAGCGTCGAGGTTCTCGTAGGTCTTGCTTGCATAGCGCACACGACCGTTCTCGCAGTGAGGGCCTTCAGCATCAACATCCTCAGCATTAGGAGCGATGATGTTGGCACAGATGTCGCCAGTCAATTCGCAAACACGATCGTAGCTGTCGAGCGCGTCTGCATAGTCAGAAGGCGCATAGTCGAATGCCTCAGCATCGGCATAGTTGCGCTCCTTCAATTCTGCAATACGCTCAAGGAGCTTATTGCTCTCCAACTGAAACTTGATTTCAGGATGGTCTGTATAGAAATTTGCCATAATTTACTTAGAATTTTTCTTGTAGTACTTGATCATCTTTGGAATAACCTCCTCGACTGTGCCATTGATTACGTAGTCGGCAATGGTGTTGATAGGAGCGTTAGGATCACTGTTGATAGAGATGATGATGCCTGAATCCTGCATACCTGCAATGTGCTGGATCTGACCAGAGATACCGCATGCGATATAGACCTTAGGACGGACAGTGACACCTGTCTGACCGATCTGACGGTCGTGGTCGGCAAAGCCTGCATCGACAGCAGCACGAGAAGCACCGACTTCAGCATGAAGCTCCTTAGCGAGGTCGAAGAGCATGTCGAAGTTCTCCTTCGAACCCATACCGTAACCACCAGAGACTACGATAGGAGCGCCCTTGAGGTTATGCTTGGCAGCCTCAACGTGACGGTCGAGAACCTTGACTACATATTCAGTCTCAGGCACGAACTTAGCCACATCGTGACGGATCACTTCGCCCTTATAGTTCTCGTCGAGCACTTCCTTCTTCATCACACCCTCGCGCACTGTAGCCATCTGTGGACGGTGCTCAGGGTTGACGATAGTGGCAACGATGTTACCACCGAAGGCAGGACGGATCTGATAGAGCTTCTCTTCGAAATGCTTGACGATAGGCTTCTTGTTCTCGTCGAAACCGCAATTCATGTCGAAGTCGCCAATCTCGAGCTCAGTACAGTCGGCAGTAAGACCACTGAAGAGAGCAGAAGAGACACGAGGACCGAGGTCGCGGCCGATGACTGTTGCACCCATGAGGCAGATCTGAGGATCTTCCTGCTTGAAGAGGTTGACGAGGACAGCAGTGTGAGGATTAGAAGTGTAAGGGAAGAGACCTGGAGCATCGAAGACGTGAACCTTGTCAACGCCATACTTCATCACCTGGTTCTCAACGCCATCGAGGCCAGAGCCTGCACAGATACATTCCAACTGTACGCCAAGAGTATTGGCCAGCTTACGGCCCTTTGTGAGGAGTTCGAGGCTGACGTCCTTTACGGTTGTACCCTCGATTTCGCAATATACAAATACGCTATTCATATTTTCAATAGGTTTTATGGTTTTGAGGTTTTATGGTTTTGAGGTTTTTGGCTCCGCGACGACGAAGTCCTTACAACCTTATAACCTTACAACCTTACAACCTTATTAGCCAATAATCTTTTCGTTCAACAATTCGACGATCAAGCCCTCAACATCAGCATCGCTTGCTGTGAGAGTCTGGCTTTCCTTTGCCTTGAAGACAATGTTCTTAACTGTCTTGACATTGGTTGGCGAACCAGCCTTACCTACCTGCTTGAGGTCGGCATCAATGTCGGCAGCGCCCCACTGGGTGATATTGAGATAAGGCTTCTTCTCAACGAGAGCTGCAATAGCCTCGGCCTGTTCAGCTGGACGCTCAGCAGGAGCTGTTGCGTTCTTGTACTTCATGACGCGCTTTGCGTTGCGTGGACGGCATGGAGCAGCAGAGCCATTGACAGTGACAACGAGAGGAAGTGGAGCCTCGACAGTCTCGACACCGCCATCGATATGACGCTTGATGACGATCTTGCGAGCAGCCTCATCGAGCGAGAGGATCTCCTCAGCATAAGTAACCTGTGTGAGACCGAGCTTCTCAGCGATCTGAGGACCTACCTGAGCGGTATCACCGTCGATAGCCTGACGACCACCGAGGATGATGTCATAGTCACCGATCTTCTTGATGGCCTGACTGATTGTGTAACTTGTGGCAAGTGTGTCTGCACCGCCAAGACAGCGATCGGTTACGACGTAACCAGCATCTGCACCACGGTAGAGTGACTCACGGATAACCTCGGCTGACTTTGGAAGACCCATCGTTACCACAGAGATTGTTGAGCCAGGGAACTGCTCCTTGAGACGGAGGGCCTGCTCGAGAGCGTTAAGATCCTCTGGATTGAAGACAGCTGGGAGAGCAGCACGGTTGACTGTTCCTTCTGGTGTCATCGCATCCGGACCAACGTTTCTTGTGTCTGGTACCTGCTTAGCAAGTACAATGATTCTTAATGACATAGGATATATAGTTTTTTGGTTTTATGGTTTTGTGGTTTTGTGGTTTTAAGGTTTTGAGGTTTTGAGGTTTTAAGGTTTTGAGGTTTTTGGCTCCGCGACGACGAAGTCCTTACAACCTTATAACCTTACAACCTTATAACCTTACAACCTTATTTTAAAGTCCCTTATTCTCAATCAGCCATTCTGCAATCTGAACAGCGTTGAGAGCGGCACCCTTCTTGATCTGGTCGCCTACGAGCCAGAATGTGAGGCCGTTTTCGTTGGCAAGATCCTTGCGAACGCGACCTACATACACATCGTCCTTGCCTGCGAGGAAGAGAGGCATTGGATATGTCTTGGTTGCAGGATCGTCCATGAGCTGCACGCCCTTGCCGTTGCGGATTGCCTCCTGGAACTCCTCAACGCTGACAGGACGCTCGGTCTCAACCCACACTGCCTCAGAGTGGCTGCGGAGCGAAGGAACACGTACGCACATTGCAGAACAAGCTGCATCGGTGTGCATGATCTTGCGAGTCTCATTGAACATCTTCATCTCCTCCTTGGTGTAACCATTGTCGGTAAACACATCGATCTGAGGGATCACGTTGTAAGCAAGCTGATATGCGAACTTCTCGACAGTCACAGGTTCGTTGTTAAGCACCTGACGGTACTGGGTCTCAAGCTCCTGCATTGCCACAGCACCTGCACCACTGGCTGCCTGATATGAAGCAACGTGGATGCGCTTGATATGGCTAATCTGCTCAAGACACTGGAGCACTACTACCATCATGATGGTAGTGCAGTTAGGATTGGCAATAATGCCACGTGGACGAACCAAGGCATCCTTGGCATTGCACTCTGGCACAACGAGAGGCACATCAGGATCCATGCGGAATGCGCTCGAGTTGTCGATCATCACAGCACCATACTTTGTGATGTCGGCAGCAAACTCCTTTGAAGTACCACCACCCGCACTTGTGAATGCGATGTCGATACCCTTGAAATCCTCTGGGTTGTGAGTAAGTTCCTTGACAACAATGTCCTTGCCACGGAAGTTATATGTACGACCTGCACTGCGAGACGAACCAAAAAGCACGAGCTCATCCAATGGGAAGTTACGCTCGTCGAGCACACGAAGGAATTCCTGACCTACGGCGCCACTGGCACCTACAATAGCTACTTTCATTTTCTTTTTGTTTTTTAGGAGATAAAGAAGATAAAGAAGTTAAAGGAGATAAAGACAATAGTTGCATTGTCGTGAACCTTAATTGAAGAGAAAGAGAAATAATATCATTGACTAACATCATTTGTCTTTATCTCCTTTAACTTCTTTATCTTCTTTATCTTCCTCCGTTATATCTATTAATTTTGTTATTAATATAATGTGCAAAATTAAACAAAAAAAATGAATTCCTACGCTATTTTGCGAGGAATTCATTGCATAAAATGTATTTTTAAGTATTTTTTTCAACCTTTGCACAACTTGCATTGCACAAAAATGGCAAAACCGTGCATATATTTTACAACGATGCGAGGTAGTCAGATACGTTCTTCTCGATGCGGGCAGCGAGGTCGGTGTCTTCTGCCTTGACAAACTTCTCGCCTACGATGTGCTCGTAGAGTTCGATATATCGCTCCGATACGCTTTCTGCATATTCGTCGGTGATCTCAGGCATAACCTGACCAGGCTCATTCATAAAGTTATGTTCGATAAGCCACTGGCGCACAAACTCTTTTGAGAGCTGCTTCTGAGGTTCACCCTTTGCGAACTTCTCCTCATAACCCTCGGCATAGAAGTAACGGCTTGAATCTGGAGTATGAATCTCATCGATGAGATAGACCTTACCATCCTTCTTGCCAAACTCATACTTGGTATCAACGAGGATAAGACCCTTGCTTGCAGCTATTTCTGTACCGCGCTGGAAGAGAGCATAGGTGTATTTCTCCATCTGCTCATAATCCTCCTTGCTCACATAACCCTGGGCGATGATTTCTTCCTTTGAGATGTTGAGATCGTGACCTTCCTCTGCCTTGGTGGTTGGAGTGATGATTGGAGTTGGGAACTTCTCGTTCTCGCGCATGCCTTCAGGGAGCTTCACACCGCAGATCTCACGGCATCCTGCCTTATAGTCACGCCATGCTGAACCTGTGAGGTAGCCGCGGATGATCATCTCAACACGGAAACCTTCGCACTTGAGACCCACTGTGACCATTGGATCTGGAGTAGCAAGCTTCCAGTTTGGCACGATGTCGCTTGTTGCATCGAGGAAAGATGCGGCAATCTGATTGAGAACCTGTCCCTTGAATGGGATGCCCTTTGGAAGGATCACGTCGAAAGCAGAGATACGGTCTGTTGCAACCATTACCATGAGCTCATCGTTAATGTTATAGACATCACGAACCTTGCCGTGATAGACAGACTTCTGACCTTTGAAGTTGAAGTCGGTACGAGTTAATGCTGACATATTGTTTTGTTTTATTGGTTTCTATTTTTGGAGAAGATAAAGAAGATAAAGGAGATAAAGACAATAGCTGCCTTTAATCTTGTTGGGGAAGTTAAAGGAAAGACCATTACTTATAACAAATTTCATTTGTCTTTATCTCCTTTATCTTCTTTAACTTCTTTATCTGCCCCTATTCCTCTGGCGGCTGAAGAGTAAGCGTTTTCTTTCGCTCTTCTTCAAAGCGGTCGTAGGCATCGACAATCTTCTGGACAAGACGGTGGCGCACAATGTCATGACGGTCGAATTCGATGGTGGCAATGCCTGGAATGCCCTTGAGAATGCGCTGAGCCTGAACGAGACCGCTCTGGACGTTGCGAGGCAGATCGACCTGCGACATATCGCCTGTGACAATCATCCTGGCACCGAGTCCAAGGCGTGTCAGGAACATCTTGATCTGTGGGGCTGTAGTATTCTGCGCCTCATCGAGGATGATGACGGCATCGCTGAGCGTGCGTCCGCGCATATATGCCAAAGGAGCAATCTGAATGACGTTGGTCTCAAGATACTCGCGGAGCTTGGCGGCAGGTATCATATCCTCGAGCGCGTCGTAGAGAGGCTGGAGATATGGGTCGAGCTTATCCTTCATCTCGCCAGGCAGGAAACCTAACTTCTCACCTGCCTCAACGGCTGGACGCGAAAGGATGATACGGCGAATCTCCTTGTTCTTGAGAGCCTTGACAGCGAGGGCGATGGCGACATAGGTCTTGCCAGAACCTGCAGGACCGAGTGCAAAGACAAGATCGTTCTTGGAGAAAGCATCGACCAGAGCCTTCTGATTGCTGGTGCGTGCGGTGATGGGGCGACCGTTGACTCCATAGATGATGAGATGATCCTGCTTCTTCTCCTGCGGGCCTTCGCCATTGTAGAAGTCGAGTATCGCCTCTTCGTTCAGCTTATTATAGTTACTGCAGTAGTTGACCAATCGCCCGAGGAAAGTCTCGAAAATCTGGATATCCTCTTCATCGCCATATATCTTGATAGCCCTTCCCCTTGCCGCAAAGCGCAGCTTCGGATACAGGGTCTTGAGCAACAGTATGTTACTGTTGTTCACTCCATAGAATATTACTGGATCAACTTGGTCTAAAACAATAACTTTTTCAATCATATTTTATAGTAGTTAGGTTTTGAGGTTTTAAGGTTTTAAGGTTTTTTGTCAGCGCGGAGCTACATTACATCCTCATAACCTCATAACCTTATAACCTCATAACCTCATAACCTTAATACCCAAACAAGCCTAATACAAAGCCTATTATCATTGCGAGCAGATAGGCAATTATGATGCCGATCAGGATGTTTCTTGCCAGCCGGTCGAAGAAAAGGCCTTCAGTCGTTTCGCTGGAAGCCTCGTCGGCACTTATTGCTTCGTCTGCTTCTGATTCCTCTTCGGTGATGAGGCTATCTTCGGCTACTTCATCGCTTTCATTGTCTTCATCTTCATCAACAGAACGGACATGCAGGAGATAGGCAGAGTGGTTGTCCTGATTTTCGGATGTGTAGTCGAGCAAGGCATCGCGCTTATGTTCAGCAGTCCAATCCGGACGATTCATTATCGCCATAAGGTCTTCTACGTCGAGTGCCTCGCACATTCCATCGGTCATGAGCAGGAACCAATCGCCATGCTGCACATCCCTGATTACGAGATTGTCTTCGCCTTCCGAACTATAGATCGGCTCGTCGAAGCCTGGGCGGATCTGGAATACGCGACAGCGGCCTGTGATGCTGATGCGCATGCCATAGGGCATGACCGTCAGACTCGCCATCTGCTGATAACTATCTTGCTGACGGCCCTCGCCAACCAGAAAATGGCAATCGGTGACCTGTGCCTCGCCAAAGGCAGGAACAACATAGTCGGTCTGCACTGGACGATGCCCAATATCATGGATGCATAATGGTCGGTCGAGAGTTATCTTCATTTATTCAGAATGTTATAACAACGTGCAAAGATATAGCTTTTTGATGAACTTTCAAAAAAAATAATTATTTTTTTGGAGATAAATAGACTGAATGAGAGCTGATGACTGATTGTCCGTTTCTTGAATACTAATAAATAACGAAAAAAGATCCGTTCCCCGAATGAGGGACGAACCTTTTTCTTTGTAGTTTCTTGAAATTTGAAAACTAACCGCGTTGTATTACTCAGCGCACTTTGTTGAGTCAGCGCAAGCACCACAGCAAGCAGTGTCAGCAGCGCACTTTGCAGAGTCACCACAGCACTTTGTAGAATCGCCGCAGCAAGATGCCTCAACAGCAGTTTCAACAACCTCAACAGCCTCCTCTGTAGCAGGAGCCTCAGACTTAGCTGAGTTACAAGAAGCAAATGATACTGCAACGAGTACACCTGCGAAAAGAACCAACTTCTTCATAGTTTGATAAATTAATTTAGTGATAACACAATAACCTTTTTTATTTTTGCGTTGCAAAGTTATAGTTTTTTGAAACTGATAGTTTATTTTTCGCAGATTTTTGTCAAAAGATGCTTTTTTTAATTTTTTAACCATTATATTTGCAATGTGCAGTGAGTAAAATAAGAAGAATACTGCTCAGTAAGATAAAGACCACAACGAAGTTGATGACAAATGAAAAGATTGCTACTGACTATTCTTGTTCTGCTGACAGTCTTGCCTGCTATGGCGCAGAAGAATGTTTTGAAGAATATCCCATACATTGACCAAAGACGGTTCCACTATGGATTCGTCATGGGTATCGACATGAACAACGTGATTTTCGAACACACCGGCAAGGACTGGTATGCCGAATGTCCCGACCTCAACCCAGGGTTCTGTGTCGGACTGCTCGGCGACATGGCGCTGACCGAGAATCTGAACCTGAGGGTCACTCCTACCCTGCATTTCGTCTCAAGGAAAGTGGCTTTCGTCAACACCAACATCGGCAGCAAGACAGAGCAAGACCTGAAGAGCTGCAACATTGAGATTCCCGTCAGCCTGAAAGTGGCAACCAAGCGCCTCAACAACTACCGCCCATACGTCATAGCCGGTGCGAGCATACTGTACGACCTGTCGAAAGACAAGGAGACTCCGATAGTCTTCAAACCTTTCGACTATAGCATACACATCGGCCTGGGCTGCGACACCTACCTGCCTTTCTTCAAGTTCTGCCCTGAACTGCGTTTCAACCTTGGCCTTGCCGACATGATCGACCATCGACGCAAGAACCTGAAGGACGAAACATTGATGCAATATACCGATGCCATTGCCAAAGCACGAAACAAAAGCATTAGTCTAATACTATATTTCGAGTAATATGAACAAATACATCTTACCTTTCTGTTGCCTTTTGGCAGCATGCTCTTGTTCTGCCAATAAGAGCGATAGTGACGAACCAGCAAAGCCAGAGCTGAAACCGCGACTCGTGGTCATGACCGACATCGGACCAGCTGATGTTGAGCCCGACGACAACGAATCGGCAGTACGTCTGCTCTCATACGCCGACCGTTTTGAGATTGAAGCTATCTGCACTACCATCGGCTGGAACTGTGACCCCTATCCTGAAGAATGGGCTGACTATCTGTATCGCGTAGTAGATGCCTATGAGACAGATGTCTGCAACCTGATGAAACGCTCGAAGCAAGAGGGACACCTGACTCTTGACGAGGAGAACTCGTTGCCTCAAGAGATTGGTTATTGGCCAAGTGCTGAATATATACGCAGCCGCTGCATGATGGGCAGCAAGCGTGCAGGCATAGGCGTGATTGGCGAAGGCAATGACTCGGAAGGCAGCGAGATGCTCATCCGTCTTGCCGATGAGGATGATGACCGCCCTATCTGGGTGACTTCGTGGGGTGGATCGAACACCTTGGCACAAGCGATATGGAAGGTGCAGCAGACGCGCACTCCAGAGGAACTGAAGAAGTTCCTTCAGAAGTTCCGCATCTATACCATCACCGACCAGGACATGCAATGGTCGATGCGCATGCAGCGCGACTATAGCTCACACATGTGGATGCGCAAGGAGTTCAAGGATGACCTGAAGTTCGTGTGGGACGAATCGGCTTGGCTCAATCAGAATGCCCTCGGTGTGCAGAACTGGGACAAATATGCCTCTCTCATACAAGGCAAGGGTGAGATGGGCAAGGTCTATCCGAAATATCTGTGGGGCGTGGAAGGCGACACTCCAAGTTTCCTCAATGTTATGCCTAACGGACTCAACGATCCCGAGGACCCTACACAGGCAGGCTGGGGCGGATATCATGTCTTCGGTCTCTCTCCCGACAGCATCACCTACTCTTGGACCAACTGGGAGGAGCCTATCAAGAGTGCTTCTGACGCATACGAGAAGAAGTTCTACCCTGACGAATTCAACGACTTTGCCGCTCGCATGGCATGGGCAGAAAATGGCACAGGCAACACCAATCCTGTGGTCATTGTCAATGGCAACAAAGGCTCTGCTCCTATATATATAAATGCACGCGCGGGCGAGACCATCACTCTCGACGCTTCAGAGACCTTCGATCCCGAAGGTGACTCCCTCACTTTCGATTGGTGGGTGCAGAAGGAAATAAGCTCGCCAGTCGAGATCGCCGACCCATCGGCAAAGATAATCACAGTGACAATACCAGAAAACGCCGCTGGCAAGACCCACATCGTGTGTGAAGTGCATGACAACGGCGCTTTCAATCTTGTAGCTTATAGGAGGGTGGTTATAAGGTTGTGAGGTTATGAGGTTATAAGGTTGTGAGGTAACTCCACGCAGTCAAAAAACCTTAAAACCTCATAACCTCACAACCTTATAACCTTAAATGTACGGAGTAAAGGTTCCGTTCTTGCAAGCGAGAATCTCCTCGATATCGACAGGCTTTCGCAATCCAAGATGGCGTGAGCCTGTTTCTGTTATGAGATAGTCTTCCTCATTGCGCATTCCACCGAAGTCCTTCCAAGCATCGAGCTTGTCGTAGCAGATGAAGTCGGTGAACTTGCCGGCAGCTCTCCACTGATCGATGAGTTCTGGAATGAAATAGATACCTGGCTCAACGGTGAATACGAAGCCTGGCTCGAGTGTGCGGCCAAGACGAAGTGAGCGGAAGCCGAAGCGAGGGTCTTTCTGTGCACCGCGTGGATAGCCGACATAGACCTCACCATAGTTCTCCATATCATGAACATCCATTCCCATCATGTGGCCAAGACCATGAGGCATGAACATTGCCACTGCACCAGCCTCAGCTGCCTCCATAGCATCGCCCTTCATCAAGCCGAGTGCCTTGAGTCCTTCAGCGATCTGTGCCCATACAGCCACATGAACCTCGCGATAGGTGATGCCAGGACGGATCATTGATGTGGCAGTCTTATAACTGTTGATGAGCACATTATACACATCCTTCTGGCGAGAAGTGTAGTCGGCACCTACAGGCATGGTAGTAGTGAGGTCTCCTGCATAGTGCATCACGTTCTCAGCACCCGCATCAAGCAGAAGCAGGTCGCCATCGTTGAGGGTGTGGATATATCCGTGGTTGTGAAGAGTCTGTCCATGGCTTGTTGCGATGGTTGGGAACGAATTGTAGTAGCCCTCGCGCAATGCCACTTCCATCACAGCAGCAGCGATATCTTTCTCGTTCATGCCTGGCTGTACCATCTGCACTGCCTTGCAATGCATGTTGACAGTAATGTTGACAGCCTTCTCGATCTCGGCAATCTCTTCTGGTGCCTTATGGTTGCGCATGTCGGCAACATTGTAGCACATTTCGAGCGAAGGGGTAGCCACAGGCATTCCTGCCAAGAAGGCATCGCCGGCAGCGGTGTTGACAGGCACACCAAGGAGTTCCTGAAGCCAGAGGATGGTGTGTCCGCGATATGGAGGGATGAAATGAATAGGCTGTTTCTTTGCCTTTGATGCATTGATATAGTTGGCGAGTTCCGACATCGGAAGAGTCTCTGTAACGCCTACAGCAGCACATTTCTCTGCAATGGTTGGCTGCACTCCTGTCCAGATGATGTCGTCGATGGTGAGTTCGTCGCCAAAGACGATTGTCTTGTTGTTGTCGATATCTATTACAGCAGCAAGACCCTCATAGTCCAAGCCGAAGAAATAGAGGAAGGTGCTATCCTGGCGGAACTGATAGTTGTTGTCGGAATAGTTGAAACTTGCAATACCATTACCAAGGAACAGGAGCAAACCGCCTCCCATTGCCTTCTTGATGCGGGCTCTGCGAGCCTCATAGATTTCTTTTGAAAAAGCCATAATGTTATTTCTTAAAAGTGTTTTTATTCATAGCAACCGATTGTTGGTGGTGACTGCCGAAGCTTACCATCAATATCCAATCTATGTCTTGTAGTTGTCTCTTCTGAACCTGCGCCCTTGGCTGCCGACTCGTCGGTCAGATGGAAGTCATAGGCATAGTTCTTGTCATCAATGAGCAGGAACCCTGGATCGATGTTCCACAATGTGCTCACAAACTGCTCATCGTCGGTGCCATCGGCATGTATCAGGCAATGGTCGAAGCGATAGCTGAAGATGCTGTCGCCCTGCTCTGGACGATGATAGTCGAGGCGGATGTCGGGACAGAACTTCCTGCCCCAGATGATAGTGTTAACAAACTCGCATCGCTTGAGCGGAATCGCAGCATTTCTGAGTGTGTCACGGTTCGACAGTCTCAATGCCTCCTGTGTGATTGCCGAAGCGAAGTTATAGTTTGCCAAGGTGCAATGCACCACTTCCGACTCACCTCCGATGATGTCGAGCACACTGCCTGCCGCATTCGACAGTTCACAGTTCTCAAAACGTGTCTGCGCATCGACAGCAGTAACCAGATTGCCATCGGAGTTCTTGATGCGGCAGTTGGCAAAATCGGCCTGCGACTCAATCCAGATGCCATCGCTCATGCCTCGGATATTGGCATATTCAAAACTGTTGCCATGGCTCTGCCGCTTCAGATAAAGACTGCCCCATTGCGAAGGGAGATTGTCGTAAGGGAGATTGTCGAACATATTGTCGGTTCTGTCTCCTCTTATCGTCACAGGACGGTCGATAGTGCCTTGTGCTTTCAATGCGCCATATACGACGATGTTCGCCTTGTCATGCAGATAGAGCGTCGTGCTATCGCTCAGGGTCAATACCGCTCCTTGGGCTATCACCAAGCTATCGAAGACCTGTATCTCGCTTGCCATATCCCACACCTCATTGGCTGTTACCACATAGCCTTGCAGTTTCCTGACCTCTTTACTCACGGCATCGAGCACGACGGTTGTTGTCTTCCCATTGCACGAGACATCGACATAATCGAGATGGTGCTGTATGCCCTTGCCTTCAGGCAGGAATGTTGCCTCGACAAACACGAACAACGAGTCGCCCGAAGCTATGCGCAGGAGGTCGCTATTGGTGAATGACGAGCCATTCATGCCATCGACATTCATTCGGAAGCCTGAAACCGGAGCATTGCGAAGCACTATCGAGGAGAGTTTCAGCTCCTTGCCGTTGGGGTTGTAGAGCTTGAGCTGATAGGTGGGCGAACTGTTGCCTGCCAAGATAGTGCCCATGTGCAAGGTGTCGGCTGAAGCGACAGGCTGGGATTCACTTCCCGTGGCAAAGTCATCGTCACAGGAAATGAGCGAAAGCATCGCTAATAATATCAGCACAAGGTTCTTCATCTGGTCACGGTTACTGTCACTCCATCCATAAGCCGCTGGGCTCTGTATCGGCGCAGGATGAGTTTCTCTTCATTGGCAGGACCTGCCGTCGGTGCAGGCGAGCCCCAGAACACAGCGCCATATTCGGAAGCACAAGAAGGGCAGACAGCCGTGATGCCATCATCTTTCATGCTGATGCGGCTTACCTTCGTTCCTGTCTTGCCTTCCGCGAAGCAATATGGGCAAGCGAGGTCAAAGGCATGGAATGCGCCTTCGTAGTTCTGAAGTATCAGCAATCCGCCCAAGCCAATCACATCGCTTGCCGAGAGGTTTTTCTTGTTATAGACCCTCACATATCCGCCCTGACAATCCAATCCCACCTGTTCGGTCTGCTGCAGATAGGCGTTGACAAGTGTCGCATTGCAGCTATAATGAATATTGTATTCGGGGATCACACTGTCGGTCACATCGTCTTTGCACGAGGTGAGTAGCACAACGGCACACAATAATGTCTTGAGGGTCTTTATCATAAGTTATCTTACCAGTTTTTCGACAGCCTTCTCGACTTTCTCGAAGTTGAACGACTTGACTACATCGTCCATAAGGGCGCAGATGCGATCGTTGCAAAGGTTGCCTATCGAACCTTCGTGAGTATGTGCCACTGTCTTGGTCGGGGTGAACTTGCCTGCTTCGATGTCGAGTCCCACTTTCTTGTATGCATCGCGGAACGGCATACCATTGGTTGCCAGACGGTTGACCTCTTCGACCGAGAACATCAAGTCGTAGCGCGAATCATCGAGGATGTGCTCGTTGACCGTGATATGCTCGAGCATGAGAGTCACCATGCGCAAGCAGTCCTTCAACTCGTCGAAAGTTGGCAGGAACACCTCCTTGATGATCTGAAGGTCGCGGAAATAGCCCGATGGCAGATTGTTCATGATGAGCATGATCTGCTCTGGCACAGCCTGAATCTTGTTGCACTTGGCACGTGTGAGCTCAAACACATCAGGATTCTTCTTGTGAGGCATGATGCTCGAACCAGTGGTGAATGCGTCGTGGAGCTTGATGAAGCCGAAGTTCTGGCTCGAATACATGCAAGCGTCGAAGGCAAGCTTTGCCAATGTTGCCGCTATGCCACCGAGAGCCTGTGCCACGATGCGTTCGCTCTTGCCTCGTCCCATCTGTGCATAAACGACATTATAATCCATCGAGTCGAAGCCGAGCAGGTCGGTTGTCATCTGACGGTTGAGCGGGAACGATGAGCCATAACCCGCCGCACTTCCCAAAGGATTACGATTGACAACCTTATAAGCGGCATTGAGCACAGTGAGGTCATCGACCAGTCCCTCAGCGTATGCACCAAACCAAAGGCCGAACGAAGAAGGCATTGCCACCTGGAGATGCGTATAGCCTGGCATGAGCACGTTCTTATACTTCTCGCTCTGCTGGATGAGCATGTTGAAAAGCTCGACAGTGAGACGAGTGATCTCCTGAAGCTCGTGGCGCATATACAGTTTCAAATCGACCAGCACCTGATCGTTGCGGCTACGTCCGCTGTGGATCTTCTTGCCAATATCGCCCAAGCGGCGGGTGAGGATCAGCTCCACTTCTGAGTGTACATCCTCAATGCCTTCTTCGATCTCGAAGTTCCCTGCAACAGCATCGGCATAGATCTTCTTCATCTCGGCAAGGAGCACATCGAGTTCATGCTTCTCGAGCAGTCCGATGCTTTCGAGCATTGTAATATGAGCCATCGAACCAAGCACATCGAATGGAGCGAGATAGAGATCCATTTCCCTATCTCGTCCAATCGTATAGCGTTCGATGTCTTTGTCAATCTTGACAGATTTTTCCCAAAGTTTCATAGATTTTTTTAGAAGATAAAGGAGATAAAGAAGTTAAAGAAGATAAAGACAATAGCAGCATTTACTCTTGTTGGGGAAGATAAAAGATAATATTTCTTAAAGACTAACATCATTTGTCTTTATCTCCTTTATCTTCATTAACTTCTTTATCTCCAAAAACACTTTATCTTCCCAATTATTTAGTACGGAATACGAGTTAATGCTTCTGCAATCTGATCGGCAACACCATCAAGCTTGCTTCCCACCATAGGCTTGAGGAAGAAAGGAATATCGACATCGAGAGTGACCTTGACCTTTGTCTCATAAGGAGCAGTTCCGATGAGCTGAATCCAGAGGGTCGCTGCTACCGGCGATTTGTCGGCAGCAAACTTGATGGTCTTGATTGGCTCGCGGTCGATGATCCTGACACATACCGGCATACCCTGAAGAGTGCATGAGGCAGTGTCCTCGGTAAAGGCGATATCAGAGATTGTCACCTTTCCCTTGCTCACCTCGTCGAATTTATCCTTTATCATCGACTTCTGTGCAGGGGTGAGTCGGTCTTTCATTGTCTGCAACTGGCTGAGGTCGCTCAATCGAGCATAGACATTAGCCTGTGCAGCATATATTGTTTTTACCTGACTTTCGTATCTTGACATTGTTAATGAGGTTGTGAGGTTGTGAGGTTGTAAGGTTGTGAGGTTGTGAGGCAAAAGAAAGCTATGCGCTGTCTTTGAACCTTAAAACCTTAAAACCTTATAACCTTAAAACCTAAATTAATTATTCCTGCATCCAAGTCGATGGTGACTGACGCCACTCCTTGAGCACTTCGATATCCTCGGCCTTGATGTAATCGAGATCCTTTGCTTCAGCGAGGAGCTCTGTGTAGTTGCTGAGAGTAGTGAGTTCGACATTTGCCTCCTCGAAAGCTGCAGCTGCCTGTGGGAACTGGTAGGTGAAGATAGCCACCATGCCGAGCACCTCTGCCTCTGCCTGACGGAGAGCAGCAACTGCCTTGAGCGAGCTCATGCCTGTAGAGATGAGATCCTCAACCACCACAACCTTCCATCCTGGCTTGAGTTCACCTTCAATGAGATTGCCCATGCCATGGTCTTTTGGTGCTGAACGCACATAGAGGAATGGCACGCCAAGAGCATCGGCAACGAGTGCGCCCTGTGCGATGGCACCTGTAGCAACACCTGCGATGGCATCGATCTTGCCATACTTGCGCTGGATGGTACTTACCAAACCTGTCTTGATCACTGTGCGCACATCAGGGTATGCGAGTGTCTTGCGGTTGTCGCAATAGATTGGAGACTTCCATCCTGAAGCCCATGTGAAAGGGTTTGATGGCTGAAGCTTTACTGCTTTGATTGACAAAAGTTTCTCTGCAACGAGACGTTCTGTTGATTTCATATTCTTATTGTTGTTTGATTAATACTTTTGCGCAAAGATAAGTATTTTAATTTAAAAATTAAAAAAAGAAAGGGAAAAAGGATGTTTTCATGGAAGATAACTATGATTTTGGGATGATTGGTTGGTAGTGAAGCGATATTTTGCATAATCTGTTCTACGATTCGGTTAGTCCCAATGTCAGAAAGCTGACACGGGCGCCAGCCGAAGCGAGGAGCTGCAGACAGGCGTCGAGCGTGGCTCCCGTGGTCAGGACGTCATCGACCAGAAGCACGTGCTTGCCTGCTATGCGCTCTGGATGTTTCAGCACAAAAGTATTATCGACGGCAACGAGTCGCTGATGTGCATTGTGCGACACCTGCGAACTTGTATAGACATGTTTCTTCAAGCAGCGGTCTTCGACTGGCAGGCCCCACGCTTTCGACAATGCCTTGGCAATAGGAAGCGTCTGGTTGTAGCCGCGCATTAAGCGTCGCAGGATATGGATAGGTACAGGCATGATGACATCGATGTCGAAAGGCCAGCCAGCACTCGACAGCTCGACGGCAAACATCCTCGCCAGATTATAATTGACCCACGGCATATCCTTGTACTTTGCACTGATGATTAGTCTGGAAAAATCGCTCTGCTTGCGGTAGTAGCAGAACGACGTGCCATGGACAAAGTCAACCCTACCGAACATCCGATGCTCGGCCTCATTGTCGGACTTCTCGCCCCTGATGCGCGGCAGCTTTGCCTGGCACACCAAGCACAGCGACTTCTCGCCTTTGGTCAATGTCCTGTGGCACAAGAGACATTGATCAGGCAACAACAAGCGAATAAGATTATAGAACAGCATGTTTCAAAAAGCAAGCAGTAAGATTTCAGTCTTTCTTCTGTTCTTCTTTCTTTTCTTCAGGCTTGTCACCCTCGCGCATGCCGTCCTTGAAGCTCTTGACTCCGCTGCCAAGGCCTCGCATCAACTCTGGAATCTTCTTTCCTCCGAAGAGAAGAAGCACCACCAAGACAATGAGAATTATCTCGGTAGTACCGATCATAAGGAAATTTATCATAATTGTTCTGTGTTAGATTGCTTTGCTCGTGCCTGTACACCAAGATAACCACCGTGATGGCGCTTGGCATATTCCTCGATAGTGAAGCCTATCTTGGTCATAATGCCCACTACCAGCAAGTCACCGATCACCGTCATCATAGTGGTCGAAGTGGTAGGAGTCATCCCAAGCGGACACACCTCGGCAGGATTACCCGTCGAGAGACAGATGTCGGCAGCCTTGCCGAGCGGACTGTCAGGATTGCCCGTGATGACGATGAGTGGCAGTTCACTATATAGATTATGTGCAAGGTCGATGAGCTCGATGATCTCGCGGGTCTTGCCCGAATTGGAAATCAGTATCAGCACATCGTCGGGCTGAACGATGCCAAGGTCTCCATGCTGAGCCTCGCTCGGATGAAGGAAGAAGGCAGGCGTGCCTGTCGATGCCAATGTTGTGGCGATATTGGCACCTATCTGTCCGGCCTTGCCCATTCCGCTCACCACGACCTTGCCCCTGCGGTGATGAACGTGTTCGATGACAAGATCCATTGCTTTCTCGTAGTTGTCGTTCAATGGAATGTTTGACAGAGCTTCTGCCTCACGCTTGATGATAGATTGCAGTAATTCGATCATAATTTCAAAATTATTGGCAAAAATAATGATTTATTGGATAAGTAAGCCTTTTTTTCACAAATATTTTATAAATTTGCGTGATTAAACTATATTTCATGGAAGAATTGACATTATCAAATGGCCTTAGGATAGTGCATAAGCACTCTGATTCGGCAGTGGGTTATTGTGGTTTCATGGTCGATTGCGGCTCAAGAAATGAGACCTCGCCCGAACTTTTCGGCATTGCCCATTTTATCGAGCATATATTGTTCAAGGGAACAAAGACACGTGACAGCTGGCACATCAACAACCGAATGGAATCGGTGGGTGGTGAGCTCAATGCTTTCACGACCAAGGAGGAGACAACATTCTTCGCCGCCTTCCTCAACGAGGATTTCAGCCGTGCCTGCGAACTGCTGTGCGACCTTGTGTGCAATCCTACTGCACCACAGCATGAGCTGGAAAAGGAACAGGAGGTGGTGATTGAGGAGATCGACTGCTATCGCGACACTCCGTCAGAACTCATCTTCGACGAATTCGAGAACCGTCTTTTCGCTGGGCATCCCCTCGGTCACAACATCTTGGGAAGCAGCGATACCGTCCATAACTTCGACAGCAGACGTTGTCTTGACTTTATCGACAAGCATTATACTCCTGACCGAATGGTGTTCTTTTCCTATGGCAAGACACCTTTCAACAAGGTTATCAACAATATTGAACGGTTTTTCAACAATAACAGGGCAAATTCAGGTGCTGTTATCAACACCACGCCCGATTTATCAACATCCATGTCAACAGGTGTTGATAACTCACAGACCATTGTTAATAACCTGCATAACCCCGAGATCATAGTGCAAGACACCCATCAGGCTCATGTAGTAATAGGTACGCGCACGTATAAGATAGGCAGCCCGAAGTCGGCAGCTCTCGCCATCATCAACAACATCCTCGGTGGGCCTGGCATGAACAGCCGGCTGAACCGCGAACTGCGTGAGAAGCGCGGATTGGTCTATACAGTCGAAGGCAATGTCAGCAACTACACCGATGCGGGATATCAGTGTTTCTACTTCGGCTGCGACCCTCACGACATGCGTCGCTGCATTGACCTTTGCCACACACAGATGCGCAAGATGTATGACACCAAGATGAGTGCAAAGCAACTGCAGGCTGCACAGAAACAGCTGAAAGGCCAGTTTGGCGTTGCCTCTGCCAATATGGAAAACATTGCCATCGCCCTCGCAAAAAATACGCTGCGCCTGGGCAAACCAGTGCCACTCGAAGAAACGTGCGCAAGGATAGATAGTGTATCTTGCGAGCAGATTCAAGAGGTCGCCTATGAGGTGTTTGCACCCGAGAAGCTATGCTGTGTAGTGATAAGGTAGGCTATAGAGAACCAAGATTTATGGAAATTTGATTTACACATTTCATTAGTTTGTTGAAAATCCGCGCAACTGGGTTGCAATACGGTGGTGTTCCAATAAACCTTGGCATTGCTATTACGTCATAATGATAAAACAACAGAGAAACAATATCAACAACATAAACAGTAACGACTATGAAGAAGATTTTCTTAACTCTCGTTCTTGCTGCTGCAACAGTGATCAATGTCTGCGCTATGAGCAAGTACCGCGCAAGCCGTGAAGCTCGCTTCCTCACCGACAAGATGGCATGGGAACTCGATCTCAGCTATGGTCAGATGGAAGACGTTTATGAGATCAACTACGACTATTTCCGTGCTCTCGACAATGTATATGACAAATACAGCTGGGCATACGACATCCGCAACGAGGAACTCAGCTATGTGCTCTCGCCTCGTCAGTGGAAACGCTTCATCGCCATAGAGTATTTCTATGTTCCTGTGCGCGTCTATCGCCATGCATGGGTCTTCCCTGTCCACAACCACTATCACACCGATCATTTCTATTATGATGCGCCTCACGCCTACAGTCATTACTCTGGTGCCCATGCCCACAACCGTGACTTCTATCGCGGACGTTTCGACAATCACCACAAGTTTGACCACGACAATGGCCGTCGCCCTCACTCAAGTGGCAATGTCTATCACAACGCTCCTGCTCCAAAACCCAATGGCAATCACGCACCAGCGCCGAAGCCTAACAAGAATCAGCACAATGCTGTTCCAAACCGTGGAGGCAACAACTCGCGTCATGATTCAGCGCCTGTGCGCAACAACCCAAACAGAGGAGGTTCAAACTCTCGTGCTGAAAGCCAGCGTCAGAACGACCGACGTCAGAACGACAATTCATCGGCACGTCCTACACGCAGTCAGAATGCACAGAACTCTGGCAGCCGAACTGTAACTTCTGGACGCAGATAAGCAGAGCCAATATAGCAAATTGCCAATATCAATCATAGCCAACATATCCGATTAGCATGTCAAACATAGCAAATTAACACTAATCGGATATGTTTTTTCTTTTTTTTCATATTATATTTGTTTTGTCGAAATAAAACCACCATCTTTGTGTCACAAAAAGAAATGCCAAGGAAGACATTCTTGAAAACTAATATACAAAAAACTATAAACTGAAAATATCATGTTGAACATCGATTCATTCATGAGTGCCCTTGAGGCAAGACATCCAGGCGAGGCCGAATATCTTCAGGCCGTTCGCGAAGTGCTTATATCTATTAAAGATGTGTATGACCAGCACCCAGAATTTGAGCGTGCTTCACTCATCGAGCGTCTCGTTGAGCCAGAGCGCATCATCACTTTCCGCGTGCCTTGGGTTGACGATCAGGGAAAGGTTCAGGTCAATTTAGGTTATCGTGTGCAGTTCAACTCTGCCATCGGTCCATACAAAGGCGGCTTGCGCTTCCACTCTTCAGTCAATCTCTCTATCCTGAAATTCCTCGGATTTGAACAGACATTCAAGAACTCTCTCACCACTCTCCCAATGGGTGGCGGCAAGGGCGGTTCCGACTTCTCACCTCGCGGCAAGAGCGATGGCGAAATCATGCGTTTCTGCCAGGCTTTCATGAACGAGCTCTTCCGTTACGTAGGTCCTGAGATCGATATTCCTGCAGGCGACTTCGGCCAATACAAGAAACTCACACGCGACTTCAGCGGCGTGCTCACTGGCAAGAACCTCGAGTTCGGCGGCTCGCTCGTACGTCCAGAGGCAACTGGCTTCGGTGGCTTGTACTTCGTCAACGAGATGCTCCAGACAGCAGGCATCGACATCAAGGGCAAGACAGTGGCTATCTCTGGCTTCGGCAACGTGGCATGGGGTGCTGCTACCAAGGCAACACAGCTCGGTGCCAAGGTTGTGACTATCTCTGGTCCTGATGGTTATGTCTATGACCCAGAGGGTATCAGTGGTGAGAAGATCGATTATATGCTCGAACTTCGCGCATCGGGCAACGACATCGTGGCTCCATACGCTGAAGAATTCCCAAGCGCTACCTTCTATCCTAGACGCAAGCCATGGGAGGCAAAGTGCGACATCGCCCTGCCTTGCGCAACCCAGAATGAGCTCAATGGCAAGGATGCTGAGATGCTCATTGCCAATGGAGTGACTTGTGTGGGCGAGATCTCAAACATGGGATGCACTCCAGAGGCCATCGACCTCTTCCTCGAAAAGAAGACTCTCTATGCTCCTGGCAAGGCTGTCAATGCTGGTGGCGTAGCAACAAGCTGTCTCGAAATGTCACAGAATGCGATGCACCTCAGCTGGAGTGCACAGGACGTTGATGCTCGCCTGCACGAGATTATGCACGGCATTCACCGTCAATGCGTACAGTATGGCAAGCAAGATGACGGGTATATCAACTATGTCAAGGGCGCTAATGTCGCTGGCTTTATGAAGGTTGCCAAGGCGATGATGGCTCAAGGCATTGTTTGATGTTAAGATGTGAAGGTGTGAAGATGTGAAGGTGTTCATTGTACTAAGAAATACTGACTTGATAAAAATCTCTGAGTCAAATATCAATAGACAATGAACACCTTCACATCTTCACATCTTCACATCTTCACACCTTAACATCTTCACATCTTAACACCTATCACACCTTCTCCAGCGCCTGATCGATATCGGCGATGATGTCGTCGATATGCTCAACACCAATGCTGAGTCTGACTGTCGCTGGAGAAATATGCTGCTGTGCAAGCTCTTCAGGACTCATCTGCGAGTGAGTCGTAGTGTAAGGATGAATCACAAGCGACTTGACATCAGCCACATTGGCAAGAAGGGAGAAGATCTTGAGATTGTCGATGAACCTCCAGGCCTCTTCCTGTCCGCCCTTAATCTCAAATGTGAAGATCGAACCGCCTTCGTTTGGGAAATACTTCTGATACAGGGCATGGTCAGGATGCGATGCCAATGATGGATGATTGACCTTGGAAATCTTTGGATGTGCTGCAAGATAATTGACCACCTTGATGGCATTGGCAACATGACGCTCGATGCGCAATGGCAATGACTCGACACCCTGAAGCAGTATCCAAGCATTGAATGGAGAGATAGTGGCACCAGTATCACGAAGAATGACGGCACGAATGCGTGTCACGAAGGCTGCGGCACCTGCCACATCGGCAAAGACTGCACCATGATAAGAAGGATCGGGCTTCGCAATCGAAGGATAACGGTCGGCATTGGCTTTCCAGTCAAACTTTCCGCCATCGACAATCACTCCTCCGAGCGATGAACCATGTCCGCCAATGTACTTGGTTGCCGAATGAACCACTACATCTGCGCCATGCTCCAATGGACGGATCAGGATAGGTGCAAATGTGTTATCAACAATGAAAACAACGCCATGACGATGAGCCACTTCTGCCACTGCCTCAAGGTTGGTGACATCAGAATTAGGATTGCCGAACGTCTCAGCATACACCACCTTTGTATTTGGCTGGATAGCAGCTTCAAGGGCTGCGAGGTCATTGACTTTGACAATGGTGTTGGTGATGCCCTGTGTAGCAAGGGTATGGGTGATGAGGTTGAATGAACCGCCATACAGATTGTCGGCTGCAACGATATGGTCGCCTGCCTGGAGCACATTCTGCAATGCATAGGTCACGGCTGCCGCACCACTTGCCACTGCCAGACCTGCCACACCGCCTTCGAGGGCTGCAATGCGCTCCTCAAAGACACCCTGTGTCGAGTTGGTGAGTCGTCCGTAGATGTTGCCAGCATCGCGCAAGCCAAAGCGATCGGCTGCATGCTGTGAGTTGCGGAACACGTAGGATGTTGTCTGATAGATAGGCACGGCGCGTGCATCAGTTGCTGGATCTGGAGTTTCCTGTCCGACGTGGAGAGCGAGTGTCTCGATGTGAAGTTTGTTCTGTCCCATAATTCTTTATTTTTTATAATTAGTAATAATATTTTCTGTCTTATGCCTCTGGATTGTTCACCAGAACCGTCTCAATTATCATTTTCGACAGTGCAAAGTTACGACCAATGCAAATATTTTCCAAGAAGATTTGAAAAGTCAGAAAATACTCTTAAATTTGCAGCATTCAATAGAAAATTCGCAAAGTCAAACAACTCAAAACTCACAATTTGCAGAATGGGTCTCGACGACAAAGACAAAGAGATACTTCGTGCGCTTCAGCAGAATGCGAGGCTCACGACCAAGGAACTGGCAGCGAAAGTGCATCTCAGCACTACTCCTGTCTTCGAGCGTGTCAGACGCCTCGAACGCGAAGGGTTCATCAAGCAATATGCAACGATACTTGATGCCAAGAAACTCAACAAGGGGTTTACCGTGTTCTGCAGCGTCAAGTTGCGCCAACTCAACACCGAGCGTGCCAATGCGTTCACGCAGATGATAAGGGAGATTCCTGAAGTCACCGAGTGCTACAACATCTCAGGCAGCTTCGACTATATGCTGCGCATCCAGTCGCCCGACATGCAATACTACCAGCGTTTCCTCCTCGACGTATTGGGCATGCACGATAACATTGCCTCGCTCGAAAGCACTTTCGTGATGGAGGAGATAAAGCACGAGTATAGCGTGGGAGTGTGAGAGAACAACAAAGACACATTATTTTAAATATAATTATCCAATGAAAAAGATTTTCTTATTAGCCATGGCTGCTGGCTGTGCTATGGCTCTTCAGGCGCAAGAGATCGAACTCCCGACCATGGGATGGAGCTCATGGAATACCTTTGCGCTCAACATCAGTGACTCTATCATAATGAACCAGGCCGATGTGATGGCAAGCACTCCTCTGAAGGATGCTGGCTACAAGTACATCAACATCGACGATGGTTATTTCGGAGGACGTGACCCAAAGACGGGTCAGCTGCTCATCCATCCTCAGCGTTTCCCTCGCGGGTTGAAGGGCGTGGTCGATCACATCCATGCTCTCGGACTTAAGGCTGGCATCTATTCCGATGCTGGTGCCAACACTTGCGGCAACTACTATGGTGGCGATGCCATTGCCCATGAAGTAGGTCTATATCGCCACGACCAGCAGGATTGCGACTTCTTCTTCAAGGAACTCGACTTCGACTTCATCAAGGTCGATTACTGTGGTGCCGATGCTCCTCAGAACCGCCAGCGCTATTGTCTTGACCCTCGCGAACGCTATACTGCCATCCATGAAGCGATGGAGAAGACAGGAAAGAAAGGACTTCGTCTCAACGTCTGCCGCTGGGATTATCCTGGCACATGGGTTCACGACGTGGCTACTTCGTGGCGAATGAGCGTCGATATCAACTGCTCATGGCCTTCTGTACGCGGCATCATCGACCAAAGCCTCTATCTCTCGGCTTATTGCTATGGCGGTCGATACAACGACATGGATATGCTTGAGGTGGGACGCACACTCAGCCCTGAAGAGGACCGCACGCACTTCGGCATGTGGTGCATCATGAGTTCGCCTCTCCTTATCGGCTGCGACATGAGCACTCTCACTCCCGAAGCCTTGGATCTGCTCTGCAACAAGGAGCTCATCGCCCTCAACCAGGACTCATTGGCTCTGCAGGCCTATGTTGCCAAGTACGATATCAACGATAGCACCTACGTCTTTGTCAAGGATATCGAGACTCTCGAAGGCACGACTCGCGCCATCGCTCTCTACAACCCATCCGAGACACCAAAGTTTGTGAGCATCGACTATGCCGACATCCAGCTCGAAGGTGTGACACAGGTGCGCGACCTCTATGAGCACCGCGATCTCGTGGTGACAGGCAAGAAGGCAAAGCGTTATGCCAAGGCCAATGCCGAGTTCACGGGCTCTACCCTCACCCGCATGGTTCCTGCCCACGGCTGCCGCATCTACAAGGTCACTGCCGACACTCGTCTCGAGCGCTCACTCTACGAGGCAGAGACAGCCTATCTCAGCAGCTATCAGGAGCTCAACAACCCTTGGGCATTGTTCACTGGTACCTACCAGAAGGACAACGAGTGCTCTGGTGGTGCCAAGGCCATCCTTATCGGTCAGCGTGCTACCAACGACCTCCAGTGGCGCAATGTCATCAGCCACGAAGGCGGTGACTACGAGATGACTATCCGCTGCAAGGCAAAGAAGGATGTCAAGACCCAGATAAGCTGGGGTTATGAATGGACAGATGGACAGCACTTCTTTGTCAGCACCAACGAAGGTGTAGGCGAACCTGTCTTTGCAAACACTCAAGGCGAGTGGGGCGAAGTCAAGTGCAAGGTTCACCTCGACAAGGGAACTAACGTCATTCGTCTCTACCACGACCGCGACGCGCTTCCAGAGATTGACTGCATGACTCTTAAGAAACTCTGATCAGCATCGTCTTGCTATTTATCGTACAGATATTATATCAGCTGCAATGCTGACATATAAATAAAGAAAAGGCAGAGGTTGTCCTCTGCCTTCTTTCATTCTGTATTATTGCTAAATATTATTTGAATACTGCGCCGAAGATTGCGTCGCTCGCACCGCTATTGTCCTTCACATAGGCACCAGCCTTTGCTCCTGCCTCCTTCAAGGCCTTTTCATCGGTCATGAAGGTCTTCATGATGGCATCATAGCTTGCTGCATCGCTGATGGTGAAGCCTCCACCCTCGGCAAGCAAGCCCAATGCCTCGCGGAATGCCTGATGGTTAGGGCCGAAGATCACCGGAATGCCATAGACAGCTGCTTCAAGCGTATTGTGGATGCCTACGCCAAAACCTCCGCCGATATAAGCCACGTCGCCATAACGATAGATGCTGCTCAGGAAGCCTATGGCATCGATGATGATGCAATCGGCATCCTTCACCTTACTCTCATCGAGCTGCGAATAGCGCATATATGGGCGCTTGAGCTTAGCGATGATGCTCTGAATGTGCTCCTCATGTATCTCGTGAGGCGCAATGATGAGCTTCATCTCGGGATGCGCGTTGAAGTGTTCGAGCAATATATCCTCATCCTTTGGCCACGACGAACCTGCCACGAGGATGAAGTCGGATGTCGCGCGGAAATCGGCTGCCCACTGATATTGCTTGGCCTGCTGCTGAATGGAGAGCACACGGTCGAATCGGGTGTCGCCACAGATGGTCACATTATTAATATCTATGCTATTGAGCAATGCCTTCGATTTCTCGTCCTGCACAAATAGATGCTGGAACATATGAAGCACCGGACGCATCACGCCTCCATACCACTTGAAGAACACCTGCTTCTCGCGGAAGATGCCGCTGATGAGATAGACAGGGATATTGCGTCGGTTCAGTTCCTCGAGCATGTTGCCCCAGAACTCATACTTCACGAAGAACACCTTCTCTGGCTTAATGATATCAATGAACTTCACTGCCTCCGACTTCTTGTCATAAGGCAGGTAACAGATGATATCGGCACCCTTGTAGTTCTTCCTCACCTCATAACCCGAAGGGCTGAAGAAGGTGAGCAGAATCTTGTATTCAGGATATTTCTCGCGAAGCTGCTCGATGAGCGGACGACCCTGTTCGAATTCGCCAAGGCTTGCTGCATGAAACCAGATGATGCGAGGATTCGGACAGAACTTCCTGAGTTCAGCCATCTTTTCGATGAGGACTGCTGCCCATTGGTCGCGTCCCATCTCCATCTGCATGGCCTTCTGCTTGCCCACCGAAGCGGCAATCTTGATGCCCCTGACGTAGGTGTCGATTGCTATGTTATACAGTAGATTCATCGCTTACAGAGTTTCTACGGCCTTACGAGCACGGCGTAATGACTCCTCACGACCGAGCATATCGGTAATGGCAAAGATCTGTGGGCCACGTGCTGCACCAACGAGCGTGACGCGGAAGGCATTCATCACGGCACCAGTCTTGTACTCCTTGCTTGCAATCCATTCCATGACCTTTGGCTCAAGTGTCTCACCTGTCCAGTCGTCCTGTGCCTCAAGGAAGTCGCAGAGTTCCGACACATACTTTGGAGCCTCAGGCTTCCACCACTTCTTGAGCGACTTCTCGTCAAACTCTGTAGGTGCTGCAAAGAAGAAGTTACACTGCTCCCACAGTTCCTTTGGAAGGTTGATGCGCTCCTTCATCATCTGCACCACGGTCTTGACATACTCATCGCTCTTGGCATCAGCACCATGCTCTGCGATCTGTGCCTTGAGTGTATCGACAAGCATCTGCTCGTCGCACTCCTGCAGATAATGGTGGTTGAACCAGAGGAGTCGCTTGATATCGAAATGTGCGCCGTTCTTCGAGCACTTGGCAAGGTCGAAGAGGCTGATCATCTCGTCCATTGTCATGAAATCCTGGTCGTTGCCAGGGTTCCAGCCGAGCAATGCAAGGAAATTGACCACTGCTTCAGGCAAATAGCCACACTCACGATAGCCCGAATAAGTCGTGTCGGTACCTGGCACATTCCACAGCAATGGGAACACAGGGAAGCCATACTTGTCGCCATCGCGCTTTGAGAGCTTGCCGTTGCCTTCAGGTGCAAGGAGCAGAGGCAGATGTGCGAACTGTGGAGCCTCCCAGCCGAAAGCACGGTAAAGGAGCACATGCAACGGTGACGATGGCAGCCACTCCTCGCCACGTATCACGTGAGTGACCTCCATAAGGTGGTCATCGACGATGTTGGCCATGTGATAGGTAGGCAGCTCGTCGGCACTCTTGTAGAGCACCTTATCGTCGAGGATGCTTGAGTTGATGCGCACCTCGCCACGGATAAGGTCGTTGACCAGAACCTCCTCGCCTGGCTCAATGCGGAAACGCACCACATAGTTCTCGCCATTGTCGATGAGGCGCTGTGCCTCTTCCATGCCGAGGCTGATGCTGTTGCGCATGTTGCCGCGAGTCGAAGCGTCATACTGGAAGTTAGGAGTAGCGGCACGTGCGGCATCGAGTTCCTCCTTGGTGTCGAAGGCATAGTAAGCCTTGCCACTGTCAAGCAGTACCTTCACATATTTCTTGTAGATGTCGCGGCGCTCACTCTGGCGATATGGGCCATGCTCACCGCCAAAGCTTACGCCTTCGTCAAATTCGATACCGAGCCACTTGAACGAATCAAGGATATACTGTTCAGCACCCGGCACGAAACGCTGGCTGTCGGTGTCCTCAATACGGAACAGCAGCTTGCCACCATGCTGGCGTGCAAAGAGATAATTGTAAAGACATGTGCGCACACCACCAATGTGGAGAGGTCCAGTCGGTGATGGAGCAAATCTAACTACTACAGGTTTTTCCATTTTTATATTGCTTTTATATTATTCGATATTCTCGAGCAACTTGACAAGATCCTCATCGACCTTGGTGAGTTTTGCCTTACAGAAGTTGAGCAGTTCGATGGCCTTGGCGGTGAGGCTGCACAATTCGTCAACGTCACAATTAGGATTCTGGAGCTTCGACACAATCTGTTCGAGCTCCTTCATTGCATCTGCATATTTCAAGTTGTCTGCCATATTTTATCAATAAATAGGCTGCAAAGATAATCTATATTTGACAAAATTACAAAAAATGAGATAGAAAACAGCAAATAATCGGCTGAAAGTTTGGCTATTTGTAAAATATGCTATAACTTTGCGTCGCTTTTTTGGTCTAACAATCAAAAAGATAGAATGGCAAGGGTTTCGGCTCTGACCCATCGACTTAATTTGGAAGAGTTTCCAGCTCGACCTCTATTATTAACATTTTAACTACATTACAACTATGTACTTGGATTCAGCTAAGAAGGAAGAAATCTTCGCAAAGTATGGTAAGGGCGCTACTGATACTGGTTCTCCAGAGGCTCAGATCGCATTGTTCTCTTTCCGCATCGCTCACCTCACTGATCACCTCCGCGCAAACCACAAGGATTTTGCTACAAGCCGTTCAATGAAGATGCTCGTAGGTAAGCGTCGTCGTATGCTCGACTACCTCGCAAAGAAGGACATCAACCGCTATCGTGCTATCGTTAAGGAGCTCGGTCTCCGTCGATAAGAAGGTGCTCACTTCCATCAAGTGAAAAAAAATAAGGTGTATAGATTCGCTCTATGCACCTTTTATTTAACAAGCTCGCTCAATATAGGCGAGCTTGTTTAATTTTCAGACTTCCTCACAAGCCACCATCTCCACTCCACGATAGATGACATAGACCTTGTGGAGCTGGGTGTGGGCGATGTGGGCGTTCACGTTGACGGTGTCGGCATAGCGGCACACCTGTGCCTTGGCTTTCTCGACGGCAGCCTGAACGTCAGCGTCAGATGCCTGGCTCTTGAGGTATTTCAGTTCGAC
>SFEH01000123.1 GCA_004557315.1 Bacteroidales bacterium | reverse complement strand
ACTTACTCTCGGACTTGCAGCTATTCTTGATGCCGATGCTGATAGGAGCCATGCGTTTCATAGTGTCAACGTATCCGACGATGCCACCGATTGAAGAGGTGCTTCTGTCGATACGTTCGACAATAGGCATGCCAAGGATAGGTGGGATCGAACAATCTTCAATGCGTCTTGTCAGATAGTCATCGACTGTCGCTCCGATTCTTGATCTCACCATGCTGACGAGCTCATTGCCATCGGTCACGTTGCCATGCTCCAAAATATTCAGCATAATCGACTGATATTCTGCCTTCAGACTTTCTTCGTCCGACTCAATGGCTATGAGTGTCTGTGAGAGTTCCTTGCCGCCGAAGATTGCGAACTTATCCGATGGATTGGATTCATTGACGATTTTCTCGGCAATCTTCAGCGCATCGTTGAACAATCGTTGTATCTCTTCGCTTCTCTCGATCATCGAAGAAATAGCAGGAATGAGTTCATTGAGCATCCTGATGGCAAAGTCGCATCCCATCAATAGGGTTTTCTTGATCATCAGCCTTGTGAGCGTCTCCCGATAAGCTTCAAGAACCTGCGTGTCTTTGCCCATGAGTCGGTTGATGAAGTTGAGTCCTCGCCAGCGGTTCTTAATATCGTTGAGATCAAGTTCGCTGTGCTGTGCAGCCTCCAAGGTCTCTGCTTTCAGGTTCTGGATTTCAATCACCTTCTGTTGGAGCACATTGACTATGGCACGAACGATGGTCTTATGTGAATCAGGAGTGAATATGCTGTTCTCGATGGTGCGTTCATATTCCTGAACGATGATGGTCTTGAGCACATTGCAATAGTCGCTCATCTTCCTGTTTTCGAGCGAGAAGAAATACTCAACTCCAATATCCCTGAACCTGCTTCGGTAGAGCATATCGACACGCTGTCGGATCTTCACCAACCATTCCTCTCGTGGATATTCCGACAGTCCAAGCATCTGCGTCCTGACATTCTCTTCCCAGAACTGTTCAGCCCTCTGCCACTGTGTCTTGTCATCGCAGTTGAGATTAAGGAACATCTCTTCCTGAAGACACAGGCGCTGGGTCTGCAAAGGTATGAAAGAGAGGATGCGCTGTGCTTCAGCATTGCACACTTCGATGTTGGTTTTGTTTACCTCGGGCAAGGAGTATCTCAATGCTGAATACAGGAAATAATGGTGCAAGTGAACTCGCAGATCGTATTCTGGATAAGAGAGGCTCGCTGTATTGAACCCTCCGAAGATGGGAGGGAAATCGACCGATGACTTTTCGTTAGAGACGAACAGATCACGCTGCTTGACTGGCATGCGCGATGAAAGGCGGTCGAACGAGATGTCGGCATGAGAGATGCTGAAAATGAATTCTGCAAGCGACTTCTGTGCAGCCTCATTATAGAGATAGACATTGGTCAGCAGACGACATTCAAGGTGGTCGGCAACAGCATTGTTGATCACGACGAGATTATGCCATACCGACTTGCGGACAGCATCGTCGGCTTCATCCAATGCAGGCATCTCGCCATAGACAAAGACGGGATAGTGATTGCTGACATCAGCCTGAAACAGCCTGCGAATGAGCATCAGAGTATTGACGACAGACTCTCCTTCCCTCGAACGCACAAGTCGGGCACACACGTGGAACGTGACATCTTCATTACCATACTGCTTCTTCCGAAGCTCCGACACTTCGTGACGCAACTCTCGCTCTTCGAGCGATTTGGACAGGAAAAGCAATGACGAGTTCCTTCGATACAGAGATTCTGCAGCGAACTGTCGGAACACAAGGTTGTCGAGCCTTGACTGTGTATAATTTAAAAAGATGACTATGTGTTTCAAGACGCTTTATTTCTGTGCCATCATCTTCTGATAGCAATTACGACACAATGGTTCATACTCATGCATCTCGCCGAGCATCACTTGCTGCTCGCCTTTGACGGTGCGGTATGAATAGTTGGCAAGATGTCCGCAGCGCACGCAGATAGCGCGTGTCTTGTAGATGGAATCGGAGATGGCCAAGAGTTGCGGCATCGGGCCAAAAGGATTGCCGAGATAATCCATGTCAAGACCTGCCACTATGACACGAACGCCCTGATTGGCAAGCTTGTTGCATACATCCACAATGCCCTGGTCGAAGAATTGTGCTTCGTCGATGGCTACGACATCGAGTCCCTGCGACATGAGAAGGATGCTGTAGGAATTATCGACAGCCACAGCAGGCTGGGCAAGCTTGTTGTGTGACACTACATCTGTTTCGCTATAACGAACATCAATAGATGGCTTGAAGATCTCAATCTTCTGGTGTGCGATTTTTGCGCGACGGACACGTCGGATCAGTTCCTCGGTCTTGCCCGAGAACATTGAGCCGCAGATTACTTCTATACTGCCGCAGCGGTCAGTTTCATGATAAGAATTTTCAAAGATATCCATATTTGATAAAAAAATATTATTCGCGTGGTAATGAAGTTAATACATTGACGACATAATCACCTATGCGCTCACATTCCTTGATGATCTCCATGAACAATGTGGCATGCTGAAACTCTATCTGTCGCCTGTCGATCTTTTCGATGACAGATTTTCGCAGCATGTTTCTATAGTTGTTTATCTCGTCTTCAATGTTATATGCCTTGTTGATGAGCGCCTCTGTAGCATTCTCTTTTTCGATCGATGCTACCATGTGGCTCAATATGGCATTGGTGAGGACTATCATCTTCTTGATGTCGTGCATCATCTTGTCGTCGAACACAATGCGAAGGTCGCTTTTGCGCTTGATTGAGAAGGAGATGTGCTGGATGCTCACTGCTATGCTCTCCATCTCATCAATCATCCTGAATATCGACATTGAGAGATGATCGCCATCGGAACTTAAATTAGTGGTGCTGATCTGTCGCAGGAACAGTGCAATCTCTTCTTCTGCCTTTTCACTGTCTTCTTTCATGACCTGAACTCGGTCATAGAGAGTGAGAAGCTTCGAACTGCCATTAGGCATGGAGAGCATGGCGGTCACCAACTTATACATCTTGAAGATCTCTTTCGAATAGTTGATGGCCTCTTGTTTTGCCTGTGACAATGCTATCTCGCCAGAGTCAATCAGTCCTGATGATATGAACTGAAGGTTGAAAGAGTCTTCTGAATTAGCTCGGGTATCAGGAATCATCTTGGTCACCATTGTCTCAAAATATCTGACAAACCAAGTAAAAATCAGAAGATTGACAAAATTGAACGAGGTATGGAAGATGGCAATGTCAAATTCCTTATAACCTGTATCAATAAATCGGCAGATAGGAGTGAGGAAGACGAAAGCCCACACTACACCAAACAGATTGAAGAGCAGGTGACTGAGAGCAGTGCGTCGTGCCATCACGTTGGCCTTGAGCGAAGTGAGCAGCGGGATGATACATGTCCCGATATTGGCTCCGAGCACCAACGCACATGCCAACTCCTTGGTCATCATGCCGTTGAGACAGAAAAGCACCGCGAGGGTGAAGGTGACGCTCGATGCCTGAACCAACATCGTGAGCGGAATACCTATCAACAGCAGGACGATAGGATGCAAGCCATTGAGGAAACTCATTTGAGGCAGCGAGAAATTCATCAGGAAAATGCTGAAAATGAGGAGTCCAAGTCCGATGATCAATTCGCCTACCGAACACAAGCGTCGGTTGTCGGAGTTGTAGAGCGGAACGCCAATGGCAATCAGTGGAAGGAAATAGGCAAAGAAGTCATAATGAATGCCGAAGACCGACACCATCCATGTGGTGAAGGTGGTGCCAACATTTGCTCCCATGATGACGGCTATCGCCTGGGCAAGTGTGATCAGTCCGGCATTGACCGAACTCACCGCAGTCATGGTAGTGGCAGATGAGCTCTGGACCAAGGCTGTGGCTGCAAATCCCGAGAACAAGGCTCGGAACTTGTTGCCCTTGATATCTGCAATGATGCCACGCAGATGATCGCCCGTCAGCTTCTGCAAGCCCTCACTCACGGAACGCATTCCATAGAGAAACAACCCTATGGACCCAAGAAATGTCAAGATGTCAGTAAGCGAGAATGTCATGCTTAATAGTGCTGAATAATTAATGTTACAACACCGCAAAGATAAGAATAAAAACGAAATGACAAAATAGGTATGTGAAAAAATTGTCTGTCGATGTCATTTTTTAGGCAGTATCGACTCAAATTGCTCTCGATATGTCCTTCCAATCGAGATTTGACTGCCATCAAGCATGGTTACTGTCTGTGAATTGTATTCTGAAAGATGATTGATATTGATGAGATATGAGCGGTGAATGCGCACAAAATCCTCGGGCAGCTTATCTGCAAACGAACCAAGTGTGCCCATAGTGATGCGTTTCTGACGGTCGGATGTCACTATCCTTACATAATCCTTGAGCGACTCAAGAAGCACGATGTCCTGAACAGGGATGATGACACTCTTGCCATCGCATCGCACCGTGATGACTTCGGCCGATGTCTGCTTGTCAAGATTGAGCAAGCGGATATTGGTCTTCGCTTTCTCGAGCGCGACGCGCAGGCGTTCCAATGTATATGGCTTGAGCAGATAGTCTGTAACATTGTAGTTGAATGATTCGAGAGCATACTGCTCATAGGCCGAGGTCACGATGATCTGCATGGTATTCTGCTTCGTCAAGCCGATGCGTTCCATCACCTGCATTCCTGTAGCTCCTGGCATGTGAATGTCGAGCAACAGAACGTCTGGTATCTCTTCGGTCAATCGCGCCAGGAGCGACACTCCATTGTCAAAGACCCGCACGTCGGTCTCCCCAAGCTTCTGCAAGAAAAGCTTGAGCTTGGCAGCAGCCAAAGGTTCGTCTTCAGCAATAAAGATGTTCAGCATGTCGTTGGTTTGTGCTAATAATTTCGTTGTTTCTTGAGTTTCGCTAGTGCTAACACTCAGAAGTTGCATTGTCTGTTTTCTTTGGGAAGTTAAAGAAGATAAAGAAGATAAAGGAGATAAAGACAATAGTTGCATTGTCTGTTTCCTTTGGGAAGTTAAAGGAGATAAAGAAGATAAAGAAGATAAAGACAATAGTTGCATTGTCTGTTTCCTTTGGGAAGTTAAAGCAAGAGATATTATCTGAGACAAAAACACATTTGTCTTTATCTTCCCTTATCTTCTTTAACTTCTTTATCTTCTTAAACAAAAATTCATTTGTCTTTATCTTCCCTTATCTTCTTTAACTTCTTTATCTTCTTAAACAACTACCTGATATACTTGTTCTCTTCTCCATGTGTCTCGATGAAGATCCTGTAACAGGCATCGGGATCGAATCCTCGCAGTCGTGCATACTCATCGCTCATGATGCGCAATGCTTCAGGTGATCCTGGAAGACGGTCGAAGTTGCGGCATCCTTCTTCCATGCCGACTTTCTCGAAACGTATGCGGTTAAGGTCGATGATCTCAACCTTTACCTTATCATCGAAAGTGCCAAAGAGGATATTGCCTGCCGAATAGTCCTTATGTATCACACCATGTTCATGAAGTTTGGCTGTCGTATCAGCTATTGCAAGCAGGATGTCCTTCTCATTCGCGAAACTACGCTTGCGGAAGTCGCGGTAAGTGTAGGGACACTCTGACTCCAGACACGCAAAGAAGGAACGGCCAATCATCAGTCCTCGGTATTGGATATTGTAGCCAATAGGCAATGGCGAACCGACTCCGAAGCCAAGCAGCAGTTCAGCATATTCATACGATCGCTGTGCCTTGGGCGCACGGAAGAAACGATAGACAATGCGGTTGAACCATACTGCATCGCAATAAGACTTGACGATAATGCGCTGACCCTCATT
>SFEH01000122.1 GCA_004557315.1 Bacteroidales bacterium | reverse complement strand
TCATAGCGGATCTCGAAGCCCACAGAGGTGCGGCCGAAGCGACTATCGTACCATGCATTGACATTGCCTCCCACTGCATCGACCTTGTGGAAATTCTCACCCGCTGGGTTGTCCTTATGCCACTGGTAATGGTCGAACCAGCGGTTCCATGCCACAGAAGCTGAGAGATGCAACTTCTCGCCAATCTTGTCTTCGAATGAAGCTGAAGCCATATATCGCTCGTTGCTCTCCCACTGATCGGTCGAGGCTGAGCCATAGAAGGTGTTGGCACCATACTGCTTGTAACTATAACCCATCTGAACGCCAAGACTAAGGTCTTCCTTCTGATACCTGCCCTGATAGAAACCTCGGGCATTGCTGAAGTCGCTGTTGGGTGTGGCTCCGTCGCTTCGTCCATAACCGCCACTCAACGAATTGGTATATCGGCCATAGTCGCCTTCGAGACGGAGATCAGCTCCTCCCAAGCCATACGAACCGCCCATAAGATGAGCCTCTCCGCCCATCTTCTTGCCCTGGGCTGCGGTTTTGGTAACGATATTGATCACACCCGTGAATGCGCTTGTTCCGAAGACACGTGCCGATGGACCTTCAAGCACCTCGATGCGCTCGATGTCCTGAACCGTCACAGGAAAATCGGCAGTGAGATGGCCGGTGTGTGGCGATGAGATGTTGATTCCGTTGAGCAAAAGGGTGATCTGGTCGAAGGTGCCACCGCGAACCGAAATGTCGGTCTGGACACCAAATTCTCCTCGCTGGCGCACATCGACTCCGACGGCATATTCCAGGAGGTCGTTAATACTGTGTACCGCGGCTGCGGCAATATCCACAGCTTGCAGTACAGTCACAAGACGAGGTGCCTGCATCTGTGTGAGAGGCACGCGCGTCGCGAGTACTTCGACGTCCTCAAGCCCCACGACTATCGAATCCTCGACAGCCGGCGAATCGTCATTGATGGCAATTCCTGCACCAGAGACATTGGATTTCGTTGCCTTCGCTTCTGACTTCAGGCTCACGCTTGAAAGCATAGCTACGGTCAATATACCAATCTTCACCTCACGATGAAGGCTCTGGAATGAGGCATAGGGAGCGTTGCTGAAACGTCTCCACTTGACTGATTTTGTTGGTTGATTTGACATAATAATATTTTGGAATTTTCATTCCCGCGTGCGCAAAGTTAGCGCATTTTGAGGAAAAGTCAAAAAATCATTTGTCAAAATTTGTTTCTTTTTGGGAAAGTCTATATATTTGCACGATATAAATCAAAAATCATAAACAAGAATGAAGAAAATTTTCCTTATTGGAGTATTGGCCGTCGCTGGCTTCTTCTGTCAGGATGCCAGTGCACAAGGTCTCTTGCAGAACCTTCTTGGCGGTAAGACCACAAGCAGCATTACAGGCGAATCTACTTCCGACACCAAGCAGAATGTCGGCAATCTGATTGGCAATCTTATCTCATCGGTCACTGGAGACCTCACCACTACTCAAGCCAACCTGATTGGCGAATGGAGCTATACTGATCCTTCCGTGCAATTTGAGAGCGAGAACATGCTCACTCAGGCTGGCGGCTCTGCCATCGCCACCAAGTGCGAGACCAAATTAGCTCAGTATTACAAGGTCGTGGGCATAAAGCCAGGTGCAGTAGTGTTTACCTTCGCTGAGGATGGCACTTGCTCCTATGCCGTTGGCTCAACAAAGAGACAGGGCACTTACGTCTTCAACAATGAAGACAAGACCGTCTCGATTACCACTTCTACAGGACAGACTGTCAAGACCTATGTAACAATCAGTGGCAGCAAGATGGCGCTCTGCTTCGACGGCACTAAGCTTCTCACCCTCTTCAATTCCATCTCTTCGAAGTTCCAGACTCTCAGCACAGTGAGTGCCCTTGCAAGCAACTACAATGGCATGAAGGTGGGATTCAAGTTCGAACGAAAATAATCGCTATTTCTTTCAGCATTAAACAAATAAATCCCCAGCAACAACATTGCTGGGGATTATTATTTTATCTTTTTGCCAACGTCGTCGGGGTTACCCGATTCGAACGGGCGACCTCTACGTCCCGAACGTAGCGCGCTACCAGCTGCGCTAAACCCCGAGACTCAGCTAATCAGATTAGTCCTGATTGAGGTTGATACGCTTGAAAGCAGTAGCAGTGAGACCCTTAGAGATTGAGTCCATATACTGCTGAACAGAAAGCTTAGAATCGCTGATGAACTCCTGCTCAACGAGGCAGTTCTCCTTGAAGAACTTAGCCATACGACCCTTTGCGATGTTCTGGATCATGCCCTCATTGAGGTTTGCAGCCTTCTCGGCAGCAGTAGCAGCCATGATCTCACGACCCTTGGCAGCCTCCTCTGGAGTGATCCAACCCTTAGTTGTGTTAGACTCGATGTGATCCTCGCTGTCGAAGTGGTTAGGGTTGAGACCAGCCTTCTTGAGAGCTGCAGCAACAGCCTTCTCGATCTGCTCATCCTTAGTCTTCTTGATAGCAAGCTCGAGCTCCTCGTCCTTCTTATCCTGTGGGATAGCGTCAGCATTGACAGCGAGTGGGTTCATTGCTGCAACCTGGCAAGCAACCTCCTTGAGGTCAGCTGAAGTCTCCTGGTTGAAAGCAACGACAGCTGAAAGCATGTGGTTGAAGTGGTTGTAAGCAACTACAGTAGGACCCTCAACATACTCGAACACAACCTCCATCTTCTCACCGCAAGCACCTGAACGCTCTGTGATAACGCCAGCTACAGTGCTCTCCTGAAGTGGAAGAGCGAGGAGAGCCTCGACATTGGCAGGCTTCTGAGCCATGATGAGGTCGATGATGTTGTTAGCGAGCTCCTGGAAGCGGTCATTGTTGGCAACCGACTCAGTCTCGCACTTGAGAGCCATTACAGCACCGTAGTTACCTTCAGTCTTAGCGATTACAATACCCTGAGATGCCTCACGAGCCTCACGCTTAGCAGCGATCTTAGTGAACTTCTCGCGAATCCACTTCACTGCAGCCTCGAAACTGTCAGTCTCCTCAAGAGCCTTCTTGCAGTCGCTCATACCAGCCTGAGTAAGCTCACGGAGTTTCTTGATATCCTGAATTGAAACAGTCATTTCGAAATAATATTAAAAGTTATGAATAAAAGAGTTTATTGGTCAAAGGCAGAGGCCTAAGCCTAGACCTTCGACCATCAAACTTTATTTATGCCTCCTCAGCTGGAGCCTCAGCTTCTTCAGCCTTAGCTGCCTTCTTGCGAGGAGCCTTGCCAGATGCCTCAGCAGCATCCTGGTCAGCCTTCTCAACCTTACGCTCCTCGAGACCCTCAGCGATAGCGTCGCACAAAGCGCCGAGAACAACCTCTACTGACTTAGTAGCATCGTCGTTGGCTGGGATAACGTAGTCGATGTTGCGTGGGTTAGAGTTAGTATCTACCATTGCGAACACAGGAATACCGAGACGTACAGCCTCAGACACTGCGATGTGCTCCTTCATTACGTCAACAACGAAGATAGCAGATGGGAGACGAGTGAGGTCTGCGATTGAGCCGAGGTTAGTCTCGAGCTTCTGACGCTGGCGCTCGATCTGGAGACGCTCACGCTTTGAAAGGTTATCGTAAGTACCATCCTTAGTAAGCTTGTCGATGGTAGCCATCTTCTTCACAGCCTTACGGATAGTAGCGAAGTTGGTAAGCATACCGCCTGGCCAACGCTCGATAACGTATGGCATGCCAACAGCCTGCGCCTTCTCTGCGAGGACTTCCTTGGCCTGCTTCTTAGTAGCGACGAAAAGCACCTTACGGCCACTCTTAGCGATTGCCTTGAGAGCTTCAGCTGCCTCGTCGATTTTAGCAACTGTCTTATTAAGGTCGATAATATGGATGCCATTACGCTCCATGAAGATATAAGGAGCCATTGCTGGGTTCCACTTGCTCTTGAGATGTCCGAAGTGAACACCGGCTTCCAAAAGTTGGTCAAAATTAGTTCTTGACATAATAGTTTTCTTTGTTTTTGTTTACATTCTTTTTATTCAACCAGTTGGTAGGGCTTGCGCCATTCGAACTGATTTAGATACTAAACGCGAAGATATAATAATGTACGCACGTACGTATTATATAAACGCTTAAATCGCTAATCTGCTTAAGCCGAACGAAAAAAAACTTCGGTAAAGATTAACGCTTGCTGAACTGGAAGCGACGACGAGCCTTTGGCTGACCTGGCTTCTTACGTTCAACGACACGAGCATCACGAGTGAGGAAGCCTTCTGCCTTGAGAGCTGGCTTGTTCTCAGCATCGATCTTAACGAGTGCACGTGCAATAGCGAGGCGAAGTGCCTCTGCCTGACCCTTATAACCACCTCCCTTGAGGTTTACCTTGATGTCATACTGCTCAGCAACACCCAACTTTGCGAGAGGCTGCTTAACGATGAACTGGAGGATAGAAGAAGGGAAATAGTTCTGGAGATCCTTCTTGTTGATGATGATGTTACCAGCACCAGCAGCAACATATACTCGAGCAACAGCAGCCTTGCGACGGCCAATTGCATTAATTACTTCTGCCATACTTCTGTCTGATTACTTAAGAGTGTTAATGTCGATTACCTTTGGCTGCTGAGCTACTTCCTTGAACTCTGAACCCTCATAGATACGAACGTTCTTGAGAAGCTGAGCACCGAGCTTGTTCTTTGGGAGCATGCCCTTGAGAACGATGCGGAAGAGAGCTGCATAGCCGTTCTTCTGTGTTACACTTGCAGCAGTGTGTGCACGCTGGCCGCTTGGATAACCTGTGAATGTGAGCCATTCGCGCTCAGTCCACTTGTTACCTGTCATTGTGATCTTGTCTGCGTTGATGATGATGACGTTGTCACCGCAATCAACATGAGGAGTGTAGCCTGGCTTATACTTACCGCGGAGGAGCTTTGCGACCTTTGCGCAGAAGCGACCCATTACCTGGTCAGTAGCATCTACTACAACCCACTCTTTCTGAACAGTTGCCTTGTTAAGAGAAATGGTCTTGTAAGATAAAGTATCCACTGTCTTTTAATTTTTAATTAATAATATTTGTTTTGTTACCTCGGGAAGAGCCAGCTTACGGACATAGCTCGCTGGGTACCCACCGTTTTTGTTTATTACGGCGCGCAAAGATAGCACATTTTTTCCATTCTGCAAAAATCTTTAGCCTTTTAATGTATTTTTCGGCGAGTTTATCTTCTGTTAGCGCGAAAAGTGTTATATTTGCACATCAAAAACGCTACATAAAATGCAAAATAAGAGTCACTTGGGTTTTCACCTCCTCGCATTCGTTGTGTCATGCATCTGGGGTTCTACTTTTGTCGCGAGCAAAATTCTTCTTAACGCTGGTCTATCTCCTGCACAGATCATGTGCATGCGATTCGCCATTGCCTATTTCGCCTTCCTGCCGTTCTGCCGACGCAAGATCAAGGCCGACAGCCTGCGCGACGAGCTGCTGTTCATTGCACTCGGACTGACAGGTGGCTCGCTCTATTTCCTCACCGAAAACAGTGCCCTGCAATACACCACTTCAACCAGCACCGTGGCCATGCTCATCACCACCACTCCTGTGCTCACGGCTTTTGTGGTACGTGCCATCTTCCCTTCCGAGAAGCTCTCTCGCCGCTTTATGTTCGGCTCGTTGGTAGCCCTTGTCGGTGTGGCATTAGTCATCTTCAATGGAGTGTTCATTCTTGATGACAATCCGCTCGTGGCACTTCTCGAAGCTTGAGACTTCCTACAGCACAGCTTTCATCACGCGCAAGGTTTTTTTCTGGGGCGTAGTCACCATGCTGCCGGTATGTCTCGTCGAAGACCATTCGATCGATTTCAGCAACCTGCTTTCGCTCAACGTCGGACTTCCGCTTATCTTCCTCTCACTTATCGCCTCTTTAGCTTGCTATCAGATGTGGAACATGGCAAGCAAAGGGCTCGGTGTCGTGGTTGCCACCAACTATCTATACTTCCAGCCTATCACTTCGCTCGTCACTGGCTATTTGGTTCTCAATGAGCGCATTACTCTTCTTGCCATCTTCGGCTGCCTCCTTGTCATCGACGGCGTATATCTATGCAACAAGAAGCGTAAAAGCAAGCAATGACTTTTCTGTACGACTGAAAACATAAAAAGAGGGTGCGTCAAAGTAACTGACACACCCTCTTATCTGTTATTTATAGAGAAAACCTATTTACCTGTCAAATATTAGAGCACGATGGTCTGTGCCGATCCGTCATAGCTGACTTCGATACCCTTGGCCTCTGGGTCGTAGCCCTGTGCCTTGCTTGCGCTTACCACTACGATGGTGAATGTACGCTTGGCGAGCATTCCAGGGAAGTTTCCTTCGCGCTCACCTATTGTGAGAGTGCGCGATGACTCTTTGTAGCTGAACTTGATGTTGGCAAATCGTCCAGCCTCATAGCCATAGTTGTCATTCTCATCCTCATAGAGAGTGAACTCTCCGTCAGCACCTTCATAGACATAGAGGCGGATATTCTCGGCCTGCTTCTCGTCGCTGTATTCCATGGCAGGACCGAAAGGCACGATGCTTCCACCACGCACATAGACAGGAGTCTTGTCGTAAGGAGCAGAAACGACCTTGCTCTCACCTCCCTTGCTCTCGACCTTGCCTGTCATGAAGTCATACCACACATTGCCCGCAGGGAAATAGACCTCACGCTCGCGAGCGCCATAGACATAGACTGGATTGACCATGAAAGCAGGACCGCACATGAACTGATGTCCGATGCTCTCGACCTGCTTGTCGGCAGCGAAGTCCATGATGAGCGGACGAAGCATGGTGTAGTCGTCAAAGTGAACCTTGGCAGCCAAAGAATAGAGATAAGGCATCATGCGATAGCGCAGGTCGAGCAGGTTCTTGATGACCTTATACGCAGGATGAGTCTCAGGAGCGATGTTCCATGGCTCACGATAAGGGAACTGACCATGCGTGCGATACATAGGAGTGAAAGCACCCCACTGATGCCAGCGTACATTGAGCTCGCGCCATTCCTTGAGATCGGCTGTCTCCTTGCCTGTTGCATCGAAGATATGCTGGGCTTTCTGATAGCGGTTCTCGACCGAGAAGCCACCGATATCCTGACTCCAGAAAGGCACACCAGAGATTGAGAAGTTCAGACCTGCAGTGATCTGTGTCTTCATATCTTCCCAGCGAGTTCCGATGTCGCCACTCCATGTAGCCGTGCTGAAACGCTGTTCGCCCGCAAAGCCATTGCGAGTCAAGAGGAAGACACGCTTATTCTCTGGCGAGAAATTTGCCTCGTTGTCAAATCCATCCTGGTTCCATGTTGCCTTTTCCTGAAGAGTCTTGCTGTCGTCGGCTGCAATACCCTGACGCTCAATGGCAGTCTCATAACCACGCTGTCCGTCGTAGATAGCCTCTGCATTGACAATCGAGTAAGCATTGAAGTATTCGTCGCTTGAACCGAGTGCAGTAGGACCACAGAGGAGCTTGCGGTAAGGAATGTCGGTACAGTCGCGCACATTAGGCTCCGAAGCATCCATCCACCAAGCGTCCATGCCAATCTCTCCAAGCTTCTCATAGAGCTGACGCCAGAAGATCTTGCGAGCCTCCTTGTCATAAGCATCATAGAAAGCATACTTATAGCCAAGCCAGTCATAGAGCGAGTCCTTGACCGACTGCTGATAGATCAAGCCCTTATCCAGAAGTTCTTTGTAGTTATCGACTGTGAGATAGTACTTTGGCCAGCAAGAGATCATGATCTTGGCATTCTGGTTGTGAATGCTGTCAATCATCTGTTTAGGATCATCGAAGCGTGTTGGGTCGAACTCGAAAGCTCCCCAAGAGTCTGGCACCCAGTAATTCCAGTCCATCACGATATTGTCGATAGGGAGTCCGCGCTTGCGGAAACCGTTGAGTGCATCAAGTATCTCGTGCTGTGACTGATAGCGCTCGCGGCTCTGCCAGAATCCGAGCAGCCACTTTGGCATGATCTGAGCCTTGCCTGTGAGTGTACGATAGCCGCTCACCACCTCATCGAGGTTGTCACCAGCCACGAAGTAGTAATCGAGTTGCTTGCTCATCTCGCTCCAGAAGCTGAGCTTGCTCTGCTCCTCAGGAGCTACAGGAGCATAGGCACGCAGACCGCAGTAAGCCTCGCCTCCATCTGGCTTCCACTCTATGCGGATGCTGTAGCGCTTGCCTGCCTCAAGGTTGACGGCAAACTTGCGGGCATTAGGGTTCCACGCTGTGCGCCAGATCTCTTGCGCATCGCTACCC
>SFEH01000121.1 GCA_004557315.1 Bacteroidales bacterium | reverse complement strand
GCTTTGTTTGTCGCTATGATTACCTGGGGAAACCGAAAAGCAATAAGAAAGGCTGCTCGTCACATGCTTGAAGATGAGATGAACTGGCATCCAGGACGATTTGTATTGAGCGGAGCTTTTGAGGATAGCTATGTAAATGCTAAAAATGGTTGCGTCTATCGTACTCTCAACAGTGACAAATTCAAGGCTGTCTGTAGAAATATTGCAGATGCTTTGTCTGTGTTGGGCGATAAGCCTACAATTGAACAATACTTGCAGGGGAAGAACTGCAATCAGTGCATTGAAGCCTTGTGTGCGCTCCTGGCTCCTGCAAAACTTGGGAGTCCAGGAAAATCAGCATGCAAACGTATTTGTATGTTTATGCGATGGATGACACGCACTACCTCTCCTGATTTGGGAATTTGGACGGAACGTTCACAGCGGGATCTGTATGCTGTTATGGATGTGCATGTCTGTGATCTCACGAGCGGTATTATGGTACATAAGAATGCTTCGTGGGCATCATGCTGTGAACTTACTGATATTTTCCGTTCGTGGGATGCCGATGATCCATTGAAGTACGATATAGCTTTGATGACACTGTCGGATAGGATAGATGCCGAGGAGGCACAAATGTTGGATTAAAAAAATAAATGCTGAGTTATATTCTACTCAGCATTTATTGTGATACTACATAAAAAAACTACTGATATATTAATCTGAATCAAGAAGGTTCAGCATCTTGATGGTTGCCTTGATTGCCGCTTCTGTTTGATCCGCATCAAGTCCGCGAGTACGATAGACTTTTCCCTCATGCTCCCAGGTGATGGCTGTTTGAACAAGGGCATCAGTGCGTCCTCCAGGAGGAATAGTGACAGTATAGTTGGCGAGCCAAGGGAAAGTGCGATGCAGAGAGTTGCGATAGATGTGGCGTACAGCACGCACGAATGCGTCGAACTGTCCGTCACCTGTGGCGCTCTCCTCATATTCATGTCCGTTGATATTGAGCTTTACCACTGCCTGTGGATGCAGACCATAGGCGGTGCTAACCATATATGACACAAGCTTTATCTTATCAGAAGGAGTATCATGATGAAGTACATCACTTATGATATATGGGAGATCGTCGATAGTGACAATCTCTTTTTTGTCACCAAGCTCATTGACGCGCTTTGTTACCTTGCGCATGTCTTCTTCAGTGAGATGGATTCCGAGTACTTCAAGATTCTGTTCGATGTTGGCCTTGCCTGACATCTTGCCAAGAGCATATTCTCGTGTACGGCCAAAGCGTTCAGGCAAAAGAGCGTTGACATAAAGCTGCCCTTTCTTGTCACCGTCAGCATGTACGCCTGCAGTCTGAGTAAATACATTTTCGCCCACTATAGGAGTATTGGCTGCCGTAGCTATTCCAGAGTAGCTCTCGACCATGCGACTTATATTGTTAATGCTCTTTTCATTGACATTGGTCTCTATATGAAGGAGATCATGCAACACAGCCACCACGCTCGATAGCGATGCATTACCTGCACGTTCGCCAAGACCATTGACCGTGCAGTGGCAGCCACGGCAACCAGCTTCGGCAGCAGCAAGCACATTGGCAACTGCGAGATCATAGTCGTTGTGAGCATGGAAGTCAAAATGAATGTCAGGATATTTCTCTGTCATTATGCCACAGAGCTTTTTTGCCTGATCTGGCGAAAGGACACCGAGAGTGTCAGGAAGCATGATGCGGAGGATAGGGAGAGTGCGAAGATGCTCAATCATAGCAAAGACATAATCTGAACTATTGAGCATTCCATTGCTCCAGTCTTCAAGATATATATTGACAGAAAGACCTGAATCGGTTGCCATAAGAACATTTTCGCGGATGTTGTTCCAATGTTCCTCTGGTGTCTTTTTGAGTTGACCCTCACAATGCTTTAGACTGCCTTTTGTGAGCAGGTTGATGACCTTGCCTCCTGCTTTTTTTATCCAATCAATCGATGCGCCATTGTCGCAGAATCCAAGAACCTCGATGCGGTCTATCAGTCCAGCCTCACGAGCCCAGTTACATACATTCTTGACACATTCGAATTCGCCTTGAGAAACACGAGCAGATGCGATCTCTATACGATCGACCTTAACTTCTTCAAGTAACTTGCGGGCAATAGACAATTTTTCAGGCGCGGAGAATGCCACGCCTGAAGTCTGTTCACCATCTCGAAGGGTAGTATCAACGATTTCGAACTTCATAGGCTTCAATCTCTGCCTTTTTAGACAAAAGATAGTCGATATCGTCGTAACCGTTCATCAGGCAGTACTTCTTATAGCTATTGATCTCAAACTTTTCGCTATGACCTGTAGCTTCGTTGGTCACTGTCTGGTTTGGAACATCGACAGTGACGATTGTCTTAGGGTTTGCTTCGATTGATGCAAACAGTTCCTGCTGAAACTCCTTGCTAACGATTACAGGAAGTACGAAGCAGTTGAGAAGGTTGTTTCTGTGAATATCAGCGAAACTTGAAGATATCACCACACGTACGCCATAGCCAGATATTGCCCATGCCGCATGTTCGCGACTTGAACCAGAGCCCCAGTTTTGTCCTCCAACGATAATCTCATGTACGCCTTCTCGAGGTGCTTCGCTATATTCTGGGAGATTCATCACAAAATCGGCAACAGGCTTGCCTTCTGCATCATAGCGAAGGTCGTGCATGAAAGCATCACCGAAGAACTTCGGATCGCGTGTAGTAGAAGCAAGGTATCGAGCAGGGATGATGAGGTCGGTGTTGCAGTTGTCGATAGCGACAGGAATGCATGTGCTCTTGATAATATTGAATTTCTGCTTAGCCATAATCTTAGAGTTTACGAGGGTCAGTAATTACACCAGTGATAGCACTTGCTGCCACAACTAGAGGAGAAGCAAGAATTGTACGAGCGCCAGGACCCTGACGACCTACGAAGTTACGGTTGCTTGTTGAAATAGAGAGTTTGCCTGCAGGTACCTTGTCTGGATTCATTGCAAGGCAAGAAGAGCATGAAGGGAGACGAAGTTCAAATCCTGCTTCTTCGAGAATCTGGTCGATTCCTTCATCAATGATCTGCTGACGTACAAGCCATGAGCCTGGTACAAGCCATGCCACGACGTTGTCTGCCTTCTTTTTGCCTTTTACTACACTTGCGAAGGCACGGAAGTCTTCAATGCGTCCGTTGGTACATGCACCAAGGAAGCAGTAGTCAACTGGATGACCTTCGAGTTTCTCGCCTGGTTGGAACTGCATGTACTGGAGCTGTGAAAGGAACTGTTCCTTGTCTGTTGCTGCAATGTTGTCGAGGGTAGGAATGCATTCATCAATTGCAATACCAGCCCCAGGGTTAGTACCATAGGTGATGCGAGGTTTGATATCCTCTGCATTGTAAGTCACTTCCTTGTCAAAGACAGCATCGTCATCGCTCCTGAGCTTCTTCCATTCTTCGACAGCCTTGTCCCAAGCCTCTCCCTTCGGTGCGTACTCACGTCCTTTTAGATAAGCAAATGTGGTTTCGTCTGGAGCGATTAGACCGGCACGAGATCCCATCTCAATAGAGAGGTTAGAAAGTGTAAGACGACCTTCCATCGACATGTTGCGGATTACAGAACCGGCATATTCAACTGCATAGCCAGTAGCACCTGCTGTAGTCATTTTTGCCATGATGTAGAGGGCAACGTCTTTTGCAGTGACACATGGTTGAAGTTCTCCCTCAATGTTGATACGCATGGTTTTTGGCTTTGACTGGAGAATACACTGTGAGGCAAGTACCTGAGCAACCTCTGATGTGCCGATACCCATGGCGATAGCGCCAACGGCTCCGTGAGTAGAAGTGTGAGAGTCTCCGCAAACGATTGTCATGCCAGGAAGAGAAAGAGCTTTTTCTGGCCCTACAACATGGATGATACCATTGTCTTTAGTGCCCATAGCGAAATGCTTGATGCCAAACTCCTCACAGTTTGCCTTCAAGGTTTCAACTTGCTTGCGACCAATAGGATCATTGATTACTTCCTGCTGGTCTGATGGAGTATTGTGGTCAGGCATTGCTACTACATGATCAGGACGGAAGACCTTGATTCCCTTGTCACGCAAAGAATCAAATGCCTGTGGCGACGTAACCTCATGGGCATAAAGACGGTCGATGTAGAGCTGTGTCGGTCCGTCTTCAACCTGCTGGACAACATGGGCATCCCATATTTTGTCGAATAATGTCTTCATAATCTTATTTAATGCTTAAACTTATTAATACAATCGATATATGCCTCGATGCTTGCAGTCACGATGTCAGTATCAGTGCCGAATCCGTAGTAGAGGTGTCCGTCATGCTCAACCTGTACGTGTACCTTACAGCTGTCATCACTGCCCTTGCTTATAGCCTGTATAGTCATTTCCTTGAGAATCATCTCACGGTGAATAATCTGCTTAAGAGCCTTGATTGATGCATCAACAGGACCATTGCCCACACCTGCTGCTTCAAAGATTTCATTTGCAACCTTGAGACGGATGGCTGCTATAGGAGTGACTCCCTTACCTGTTGTAACCTGAAGGCTTTCAAGTGCAATATGGTTGTTTTCTGCCTTGTCGGCACCTACTAGCATGAGTATATCGTCGTCGTTGAGCTCTTTCTTCTTGTCAGCGAGACGAAGGAATGCCTCATATGTCTTGTCAAGGCGGTCTTGGTCAAGTTCGACACCGAGTACACTGAGACGATGTTTCAAGGCAGCGCGACCCGAACGGGCAGTAAGCACGATGCTATTCTCATCGATGCCCACATCCTTTGGATCCATAATCTCGTAGGTCTGAACGTTCTTCAAGACACCATCCTGATGGATTCCGCTTGAATGTGCGAACGCATTCTTTCCAACAATAGCCTTGTTTGGCTGAACAGGCATGTTCATCAGGCTGCTGACAAGACGGCTTGTAGCCCAAATCTTCTGGGTGTTGATGTTTGTAGTCACAGGCATTGTGGCCTGGTGGCACTTGACAATCATGGCAATCTCCTCGAGTGAAGTGTTGCCTGCACGTTCGCCAATACCATTGATAGTCACCTCAACCTGACGAGCACCGTTCTGTACACCACTGATGGTGTTGGCAGTGGCCATGCCAAGGTCGTTGTGACAGTGTGTCGAAAGAATAGCACGTCCATCCTGAAGACCATCGACATGCTCCATAAGATACTTGATCTTTGCTCCATATTCCCATGGCATGCAATAACCTGTAGTGTCAGGGATGTTGACAACTTTAGCACCAGCATTAATAACTGCATCTACCACCTTGGCAAGGTATTCATTTTCGGTGCGTCCAGCATCTTCTGCATAGAACTCCACCTCATCAACCTTGTTGCGGGCATACTTTACAGCAGTTACAGCACGCTCGATAATCTCTTCGCGTGTACTGTTGAACTTATATTTAATATGAGAATCGCTTGTACCGATACCAGTATGGATGCGCTTGTGCTTGGCATACTGAAGGGCTTCGACAGCACAATCAATATCCTTCTGCACGGCACGGGTCAAAGCACAGATGGTAGGCCAAGTGACAGCCTTTGAAATCTCGACTACAGAGTTAAAGTCGCCAGGACTGCTGATAGGGAAGCCTGCTTCAATGATGTCAACACCTAAAGCCTCGAGCTGACGAGCTACCTGAATCTTCTCAACAGTATTGAGCTGACAGCCTGGCACTTGCTCTCCGTCACGAAGAGTCGTATCAAAAATATATAAATGATCTGTCATATTTTTCTATATTTTAGTAATAAAGTAATCTTATTTGCTTGATCCTTCGACCGTATAGATCATCTGGATTGTCTGGTCACCTTCGTGTTTCTTTAGTTTGGTTGCAGTCGGAAGGATATAATTGGAAACCGACAATACAGTTCCTTGAGTATTCGT
>SFEH01000120.1 GCA_004557315.1 Bacteroidales bacterium | reverse complement strand
CTACCGAAGTCCGCTATTCTTTCTTTTGTCATAACTCATGAATTATTAACAAAGAGGCTGTTTTTAGATAGTCTCGCAAACAAATATTTTCGAATGAAATTCATCTCATGGAACGTCAATGGCCTCCGCGCAGTATGCGACAAAGGCTTTCGTGAAATATTTGCGTCGCTCGACGCCGACTTCTTCTGCCTGCAAGAAACCAAGCTGCAGGCTGGTCAGCTTGACCTGTCTTTCGACGGATACCGGTCCTACTGGAACTATGCCGACAAGAAAGGCTATTCAGGCACAGCCATCTTCACCAAGCATGAGCCGCTCAGCGTGAGCTACGGCATAGGCATCGACCAGCACGACCACGAGGGACGAGTCATCACACTCGAGATGCCCGACTTCTTCCTCGTCACCTGCTACACCCCTAATTCGCAGGACGAACTGCGCCGACTCGACTACCGCATGACATGGGAAGACGATTTCCGCGCCTTCCTCCACAGCCTTGAGGCAAAGGGCAAGCCTGTGATAATGTGCGGCGACCTCAACGTGGCGCACAAGGAGATCGACCTCAAGAACCCAAAGACCAACCGCCGCAACGCAGGCTTCACCGACGAGGAGCGCGACAAGATGACCATCCTCCTCGACAGCGGCTTCACCGACACCTGGCGCTATTTCAATCCCGACCTCACCGACGTCTATTCATGGTGGTCCTACCGCTTCAAGGCACGCGAGAAGAACACTGGCTGGCGTATCGACTACTTCCTCACCTCATCATCAATGAACGATCGCCTCGTGTCGGCAGCCATCCACACCGAGATCTTCGGGTCAGACCATTGTCCTGTGGAATTAGTGATAGAATAAACGATTAACACCCATACATGCAAATGAAAAAGTTGAACAACATATTGTCCATCCTCTGCCTGCTCCTTTCATCAGCAGTGATGTTCTCTTGCTCGAGCGATGGCGAAGATCCAATCAAGATTCCAGAGATCGAAAAGCCAGATGCCGACCGCATCGAACTGTGGAGCGTTGCAGAGATGACCACCGAGTACTCATTCGACGTCAACAGCCCGTGGATGCTCGACAACGACTATATGACACTCTGTGCAGCAACGCCAAGCAGGGGCGAAGCGGGACATGTGACCATCACGCTTCAGCCTTATGACCATAACCTCACCAACGACACACTGCGCACCACACTCACCATCATCGCACTCGGACAGGACGGCAGCAAGACCACCAAGACCATCCCAGTTGTTCAGCCACCTGTATTCGAGATCGAACAGTTGAGCTATGTCGTGCCTTCAGAGCAGAACACCCTGCGCTTCCTCTTCAACACACAGCTCGAGCTTGACGATGTTGGCGTGATCATGGATGGCGAACTGAAAGCCATGATTGAGAAAGAGAAAGATGGCACACGCGCAGGTGATAAAGTCTATTATTATGCAGCCAAGCTCCCTATTTCAGAGAATACCGGCAAGAACAGTCGAAGCGGCACCTTCACACTCGTATCGCTCACCGATGATGCCAACTACGGCACCGACCATTATCTCGGACTTCATTCAAAGCGCGTCGAAGTGATACAAGAAGGCTTCGGTGCATCGACATCGACCGACTATTCGCTCGACAAAGCTGTCAAGACACTTCAGACCCATACCCTCGGAGCCGGAGTGCCAATCGTGGTGATGGGCGATGGCTTTGTCGATACCGACATCAAGGGTGGCAACTATGAGAAGATCCTGTGCGAGGCAATCGAACATCTCTTTGACATCGAGCCAATGACCTCATTGCGCCCATATTTCGATGTATATATGATCAATGCCATCTCGCGCAACGACCGTTTTGGCGATAAGTATCAGACTATCTTCGGATGTGAATACGACGTCGAGACCTCGACCGAAATCAAGGTTGACATGTCGAGCGGCAAGCCACAGAGCTATGCCTTGCTGGCATTGGGCAACGACAAGAAAAAGCTTGCCATTGCCAACGTCCTCATAGTGCTCAACTCCTACGACTATGCCGGCACCACCTACTTCTATCCAGAAGATGCCAAGAACGGAGTAGCTACAGGACCAGCCTATTCATTCCTTACCATGCCATCCAAGTCGTTCACCGGAAAAGACTGGGACATACTCATACAGCATGAGATGGTGGGTCACTGCGTGGGTCGTCTTGCCGATGAATACAATTATGAGGAGAACGGTAGCCTGCTCGACCCAGGCAATGAGAAGATGCTCAGCCAGCTGAAAGAACTTCAGGGCAAGGGCATGTTCCTCAACATCACGACATCATCCGATTTCTCTCAGACAATCTGGGCAGACTTCGTCACTGATCCACGCTATCAGGCAATCTATGCCAGCGAGAACCTGAAATGCTACGAAGGGGCCTACGGATACTATGGTGGAGTCTATCGCCTAAGCAACAACAGCATGATGCGCAGCGGCACAGAGTTCAATGCCCCATCGCGTTGCCTCATCTACCGGCGTGTCATGAACATTGCCAATGGCTTCAATTGGAACTATTCGCTCGACGACTTCATACAGTTTGACCAGCAGTCTAACAAATAGCCCCATTGGTCGCATTAGACGTGTGATTTTGATATTACAAACAAACAAATTATTGATTTTTAACGCAGATTTAACGATATTTTTATAAATATTTATGCAAATTTTGAAAATCTGCCTAAAAATTATCACCTTTGCACTGAATCGGATTGATAATTCCTAGTTTTGTAACTGTTTGTACTATCAACCCTTTGGTTCGCTGACGACATTAGCCTTGGATGGACGACCGACCTTCTTCTCACGCGACTTCCTTGACTTGTACTTAGCATCACATCCTTCTGGTATATTAAAGCCAAATGCTTTGGCAATGTCAAGTTGCTTGCCGACGAATGGAGTAATGTGCTTGGCATGTCCCTTGTGCTCGATGCATCTCACAGGACGCATCTCGTCGAGGATTTCTGTGAAAGAGCAGAACTGCTTCTTGAGTTCTGTGCTATTCCACACATGCTTGACATGTGATGCCAGTGTCATTGCAACGAAGTATATGAGGAGACGTCCGTTCTTGCCATCCTCTGACCAGCATCTCTGACGGTTTGCGCCTATAGGTCCTTTCTCCTGCTCGAAGTACTTCTCCTGTTCGTCCCTCAATGCGTATGCCTGCGATGCTTGCATTGCAGTATAGTCGATGGCATGAGTGACGTTGGCATAAAAGCCTGAGGATAGTTTCGTTTCCTCCACCTTTTTGTTATTAAGAGCAAATGACTCTATCACGCGAGATTCCTTATTGAGTGTGATGTCAAAGTAACTGTAACATCTTTTAAGTGTCGCATCGTCATCCATCGGATATGCCTCGGCCTTCAATTGGGTCAATGAATCTCGCTGCCTCTTTATGTCGATGTCAAGCTGCATCAGCTGTTCGCTCCGCTTGACAGGGTCGAAATACAAGTTCAGTTTCAGACGGTCTGAGTCTTTCGTGCAGCCTTGTCTGACATCCACCTTATAGTCAAGATCGTACTGCTTGTAGTAGAGCCTGCTCTCCTCGTCAATCTCCATGCCTTCAGGAGCATGGGAGAAATTCCCGAATTCCCGTATTCTGTTCAATGCAGCAGACTGCTTTACACGAATCCACATGATAAGCGCCTGTCCTTCAAGGATATACTTTTCAAGATTACGGAGTGACTCATAGCCTCTGTCTGTGATAAGCACAATGTTAGGGAATCCCGCATGCTTCAAATCCGTGAGTATGGTTTCTATCGTCCTTGAGTCTGGTATATTGCCAGGGAATGTGCGATAGTATATGGGCATGTGAGTCTTCAAATCATACACTACCACCTCATTGGTTTGCTCCAGAGGCAGACGTTCCTTGTTCTTTCCCCACTTGATGTCTGCGAGTGTGTGACCGTAGGCTGATCGGCTCGTAGAATCCACTGCACAGAGATCTCCGTCCTCTACTCTTGCTGCGCGCAAGCGGAACAGATTCATCCTGTTCTCTTCCGTGATGGACTGAGTGAGGTTTGTTATGAATGGCGCAACGAGAGGTCTTGTGAATGGGAGTTTTTCTATGCGCTGCCAATGCGCAATACGATTAAAGGAACCGCCATTGGCAACCTGGTACATGGCAATGGAAAGTATTGCATCAACTATCTCCTTGTTGCCGTTGAATGCTTTCACCAGGTCATCCTTCAAGCCTGTCCTGATGGCCACTTGTTCCAGTAACCAGATATCACCATACAAGCGGTTGTTGTCTTCTTCTTGTGATGCCGAGGGACGTCCTGCTTTACGCTCGCTTGGGAGAGCCTTTGCTTCTGACATGTCCCAATCATCCGGAAAGATGAGTTTCGCACGCTCTTCAGGGGAAGCCATAATGTAATTGTTATTTGGATGGAACTTCATGTCGTCATCAAGCGTACCCCAATGAATGCGTTTATGCTTGTTGCGGCCAGATGTGCGTTCTGGATCCACAATCAGTGGTTGAGTACTTGCGTATCTATAACCATTGTTAGCATGTATCTTTACCTTATAGGTTGTTGCCGTATCTGCTGTTCTTGCCATGTGTACTACTATTTAATAGTACAAAGGTTTGGATTACGCAAGACCTTGTGTTATTATTTTGCGTTGATTTGCTGATATTTAACAACTTTTATACTATTGATAGTACAAACAACTGCAAAACTCGGAATACATAGAAACTAGTTAAATTATTAATATTAATATCGTTATGAAAAAACTCTTCCTTTCCATCGTTTGCGCTCTTTCAATGAGCACAATGGTTGCCCAGACTTACGTTGATGGCGACACAACTTACGAGTTCAAGCCTTACAACTACCTCCAGTTCCAGGCAGGTGCAGGCTACACATTGGGTGAGATCGATTTCTCTGACCTTCTTTCTCCTGCTGCTCAGATCAGCTGGGGCCGTCAGTTCACTCCTATCCACGGTCTTCGTGTAGGTCTTGGTGGCTGGCAGAGCAAAGGCGGTTGGGTTAACCCATACAACGACTACAAGTACAACTACATCGCTCTCAATGCTGATTATGTTGTCAACATCACCAACCTGTTCCGCGAGTGGAAACCTCAGTATCGTTTCAACCTCAACGCTTTCGTAGGTATCGCGGGTAACCTCTCATTCAACAACGACGAGGCTATCGACCTTGAGGCAGAGAAGTTCCACGGCATCAACGAGAACTTCAAGCACCTTTGGGATGGCAACAAGTTCCGTCCTGCTGGCCGCATGGGCTTGATTGCAGACTTCCGTTGCACTGACCGCATCAGTATCAACCTCGAAGCTAATGCCAACATCATCAGCGACCACTACAACTCAAAGCATGCTGACAATGCTGACTGGTATTTCAATGGTCTCGTTGGTCTCACTTGCAAGCTTGGCAATGGTTACACAAAGACTGTTCGCGAGCCAGAGCCAGAGCCAGTTCCAGTAGCAAAGTGCGGTACTTGCGGCAAGACTATCGACGAGTGCCAGTATCATGGCCAGCATCCTAAGTGTGCTACTTGTGGCAAGTATGTTGACGAGTGCGAATACAAGGGCAATCACCCAGCTCCAAAACCACAGCCAGTGGTTCGCAACATCTTCTTCGAGAAGAACAAGGCTATCATCTCTAACGATGAGGCTGTAAAGATCCAGGAGATCGCTGCTTACCTCAATGGTCACCCAGAGGCAAAGGTTTCTCTCGTAGGCTATGCTGATGCTAAGACTGGTAACGCTAAGATCAACTCTCGCATCTCTGAGAAGCGTGCTGCTGCTGTTGCTAAGTTCCTCCAGGAGAAGTGCAACATCGCTGCTGAGCGCATCTCTTCTGACTTCAAGGGCGACACTGTTCAGCCTTTCGCAGTCAACGAGGAGAACCGCGTATGCATCTGTATCGCAGAATAAGCCTTTAGTCATTAAGACATAAAACCATTCAGCACTGAAGCTCGGATTCATTTCCGGCTTCAGTGCTTTTTTTGTTACTTCAAATAATCTGATTACGCCGATCTTTCACTGGACGAGCGCAGATGCGTGGGGCTATGTCAACACAGTCAAGCTCCCTGTAACAATTACAAAGCAGTAATTTTTGCAATACTCCTAAATATTTCAGGGTTGGCGAAAGCCAGCCCTGATTTTTTTTGCCTTTTCCTTTGCGGTTTGGAAATAATGCAGTAACTTTGCGGATATAAACCTGAAAACTTGGAATGCAATGAAATACCCGATTGGAATACAGAGCTTTGAGCAGATCATAGAAGATGGTTACGTGTATGTCGATAAGACAGCACTGGTACATGATCTTGTCAAGAATGGAAAGATTTACTTTCTGAGCCGTCCGCGACGGTTCGGCAAGAGCCTTCTTGTCTCGACACTTGAGAACTATTTCCTCGGTCGCAGGGATCTGTTCAAGGGACTTGCCATCGACTCGCTTGAGACAGAGTGGGCTACATATCCCGTGTTCCATCTGGATTTCAATGGTGTGAATTTCACGAAGCCAGGTTCTTTGGAAAGCGCATTGCAGCTGTTTATAGAAGAGGAAGAAAGGAAATATGGCATAGAAGCAAAATCGACTGAACCTGGACTTCGTTTCAAAGAAGTCATTTCTGCTGCTTATGCTAAGACTGGCCGTCGCGCCGTCGTGCTGATTGACGAATATGACAAGCCACTTCTCGACGTGATGAACACTGGCATTGCATCACCTGTCGTTGAAGGAGAAGTCAAGACACTGGAAGACTACAACCGCGAGATACTCAAGGGTTTCTACAGCGTGTTCAAGCTTGCCGACAAGTACCTTCAATTTGTCTTGCTTACCGGAGTGACAAAGTTCTCGCAGATAAGCGTATTCAGTGGGTTCAATCAGCCTAAAGACATCAGCTATGATCCACGGTTTGATGCGCTCTGCGGCATAACCAAGGAAGAATTGTTATTGGCATTCAAGGAGCAGATAAAGGAATTAGGGGCCAATAACAGGATGTCAGAAGAAGAGACTATTACACGGTTGACTCGCAAATATGACGGATATCACTTCAGCAAACGCATGTGCGATATCTTCAATCCTTTCAGCATTCTCAACTGCTTCTCATCTCTTGACTTCGGTGACTACTGGTTTGCTTCAGGCACCCCGACCTATCTGATGCGCCTGATGGCCGACAGTGACATTAATGTCAACGAACTGGCTGGCGAGGAATATGATGCATCGGAGTTTGTCGATTACAAGGCTACTAAGCAGAAGCCTCTGCCTATGCTCTATCAGAGCGGCTACTTCACCATAAAAGGGTATAATCAACGACGAAATTCCTATATGCTTGACTTTCCGAACGAGGAGGTACGCATCGGAATGATTTCGTTGCTTGCATCTGACTATTTTGGCGCGAATGAAGCTTCTACTTCATGGCTCAACAATGTCAGTGACTCTCTTGAAGCTGGCGATATCGAGAAATTCAAGCTCCAGCTGACAGCACTCCTCGCCAATATCTCCTACCGCTTCCAGCGCAAGGCTGACGAGCGTGAATGCGAGCGTCACTTCCAATACACCTTCTATCTCATCATGCTTCTGCTCGGCAAGTACAACACCTACGTTGAGAAGGAGACAAGCCAGGGTCGCATTGACTGCGTGCTCGAATGCCCCAATTATGTCTATATCTTTGAGTTCAAGCTCAACTCCACGGCAGCCGTTGCCTTAAAGCAGATAGAGGACAAGGGCTATGCCCTGCCTTATACTGCCGGCAGTCGCAAGCTGTTCAAGGTCGGCATCAGCTTCTCGTCTGAGACAGGGACAATCAATGATTTCGGATATAAAGGGTAAGAAATATTAGCCATAAGACAGAATAAGAAATAATACCATACTTCCACGGATGAGGCAGATTCGCTTCTTCCGTGGAATTGCTTTTTATCAAAGATACTGGTGATACAAATAAATGCAAAACCACCCGGACTACCATGAAAGTAATCCGGGTGGAATTTTATTCAGTTGTTTCTAACTGTTCTTCTGTTCAATTACTTGAACTCAACGTTTACTGTGTAAGTTCTATCAACGCCAAACTTGTTAGTAGCCTTCAACTCTACTACAGCGCCTGTTTCCTGTGTTACAATCCACTTAGCAGGACTTGTGATATCGATATTGTCACTATTGTAATCAGGGTCACCTGCAGCAATTGAAGTATTTGTGGTATAAGCGATTGTATGCTGTGGGTTCTTGATGAAGATTGCCAATGGTGCATTAGCATCGAATACAGTAGTAGTGAGTGCCTCATACTTATCGCCATTCTTGAGACCGAGACTTTCTGTCATTGGAGATCCACCTGCTGCAGCAATGTACTTTGGCAATTCAACCAAGTTAGAAGTATTCTTCTTTGTTACAGTAATCTTGTTACCAGTAGCTGGCTTGTTGTCGTCACCCTTCTTCACCCATACAGCCTGGTAGTTTGCAAATGCATCAACCATCTCGATGTCGAAGTTGTATGTGAATGTCCATGCAGCTACGTTAGCGAGCTTGAATGTAGCAGTACCTGTCTTGGCCTTCCACTCCTTAGGTCCAGTTGCACCAGAAACAAATGTGTATATTCCAGAAAAGCTTGTATAAGGAATGACTGCAGCGATACCGATAGTATCATTGGTTGTTGCACCACCAAGGTTAACTGGGCTGAGATTAGACAATGCATTTACTACAGGAACTTCACCAGAAGCAGTACCAATACTGAACTCAACAAGATGAATATTCTTAGCGAAGATCTGCTGGTCCTTGATAATATTGGTGTTGTCATACTTCAGCTTCAATACATCGTCATCCCAAACAGAAGCGGCCTTGATTTCCTCAGCGAGCTCTGCGCCAGTTGGCTTGACAACATTTACAGGAATGTAGATAGTCTTGATGATATCCTTGCTGTTACCCATGAGGTCAACCTTCAATGTATCAGCGCCTGCTACAGAAGCTGGGTTCAATGGGTTGCTTGCTGGCTTGATGTACAATGTGCGAACAGTGCGAACGTCGAACGAAGTAGAACCAACGGCAGCATTGATAGGCTCACCGTAGCTGTTGAGGTAACCAACAGTACCAACCGTATTATTAGTAGCAGGATCAGAAGAAGATGTAGCATAGACGAATGGTTTCTCATTTGTACCACGGACTATGATTTCCTTAACCTGCTTAGCATCAGTGTCAGAGAGGTTCTTGAGGGCTGTTCCGATAGGAATCTCAACGTTGTTGACGATGCTTGGCTTGATAGTAACAGCTGCAACGATGTCAGTCTCCTCATCACGGTCAACCTGTACGAGCTTGCCGCGTTCCTTTGTAATCTGGCCAGTGAGGTCGATTACGTGGAGAGTTGCATAGAGGTCGTAGCGGCTTGTGAGACCATCAGGGATAACCACTGTCATGCCCTCAACTGTGATGCCGAGATCCTCAGCGCGCTCTGCATCGTTGCCCTCGAATGTGAGGTATGAGTCATAGATTTGGCTGTTAGTTACCTGATATACGTTTGCAGTACCTGCATTCATCTTCTTAGAGTCAACGAGCTCAAGTTCTTTGTTATCCCAAACCTTCTTAGCTGTGTACTTATCCTGGCAAGCAGCCTTCTCTACGCTAACCTCATAGTTATAGCCTGTCAATACGCGACCGTCAACAGAGATTGCATAGCGAACGTTGTTGTTTGGCTTGCCTGTGCCCTGGTTGACAGCATAAGCGTCAGCGATTGTAGTTGCGTCAACACCAGATGGCTCGACAGCGAGGTTCCACTTGCCCTGAATGTCAGCAGCACGTGAAGAGCCGATGATCACGCCAGCACTAGACTTAGAAGCAGGAGTAGCTGTGATTGATACAGGAGCTGTCTCACCTGCAGAGTTAACGAGCTCGATGTTTGCACCTTCGAGGTCAACTGTAGCAGGAACGACAGTAAGACCCTCTGTCTTCTTGATGAGACCGATGAGGAGGTCGCCCTGTGAGATGTTGCCCTTAGGACCAGCCCACTCGATATCCTTGGTAGCGACGCCCCAGTGAAGTTTAGCGCCGTTTGCGATGACGTTGGTCTTAGCAAGAACGAGGGAAGTGATATTGAATGACTCGAGCATAGCCTCTACAGAAGCCTTGATTTCAGCGAACTCACCGTTGAGTTCCTTCTTGAGAGCCTCGAACTCAGCTGCAGTAGCCTCAGTGAGCTTAGCCTCAAGTCCGTTGAGCTCAGCGATGGCAGCCTCAAGCTTTGCGAGCTTATCCTCAGCAGCAGCAAGCTTTGCCTGTGCAGCCTCAAGGTCAGCCTGTGCAGCCTTCTTTGCGAGTTCAGATGTAGCCTCGCTTGCCTTCTTATCTGCAGCGTCGGCAGCAGACTTTGCTGCTGTAGCAGCGTTCTGTGCAGCAGAGATTGCGCCTTCAAGAGAGCTCTTGAGACCGTCAACGTCGGTCTTCAGGGCAGCTGATGACTTCAAGGCATCAACCTGTGATTGCAAGTTCTCGATGTCGTCATCATAATCCTTGCATGAAACGAATGTACCGCCCAAAAGGAGTGAACCCAAGAGCAATGTACCAAATAGTTTTTTGTTCATTGTTTGATTAATTTAAATTAATAATGAGTAATTTGTTGTTAGTTGTTTTCAGTTTTCGATTAGCAAAAGCTGCCAATTCATTTCAATC
>SFEH01000021.1 GCA_004557315.1 Bacteroidales bacterium | reverse complement strand
GCATCGTATATAATTAGGTTATAAGGTTGTAAGGTTATAAGGTTATGAGGAGGCTTCGCGCTGTCAACTAAACCTTAAAACCTCAAAACCATAAACCTCAAAACCACATAAAGCATATGATCAACATAAGCGAGGTAATCGAAACCAACAAAATGATCGAGCAGGAGAATCTCGACGTGCGCACCATCACCATGGGCATCAGCCTTCTGGATTGTGCCACCGATGATTTAGCTAAGACCTGCGAGGATATCTACAATAAGATAACACGTCTGGCAAGCAACCTTGTGCAGACAGGCGAAGACATCAGCCGCGAGTATGGCATCCCTATCGTCAACAAGCGCATATCGGTCACTCCTATCGCCATTGTAGGCAGTTCGTGCTGCAAGACTCCAGGCGACTATGTACAGATCTGCAAGACTCTCGACCGCATTGCCGCAGAGGTTGGCGTCAACTTCATCGGAGGCTACAGCGCCATCGTGTCTAAGGGTATGACCCACAGCGACGAACTCCTCATTCGCTCAATTCCAGAGGCTCTTGCCTGCACCGAGCGTATCTGTTCGTCGATCAATGTGGGTTCGACCAAGACAGGCATCAATATGGATGCAGTGCGTCTCTTGGGCGACATAATCAAAGAGACTGCCGAGAAGACCAAGGATCGCGACTCGCTCGGTTGCGCAAAGCTCGTGGTGCTCTGCAATGCTCCCGATGACAATCCGTTCATGGCTGGCGCATTTCATGGCGTGAGCGAGGCTGATGCCATCATCAACGTGGGCGTGTCTGGTCCGGGTGTCGTGAAGTATGCGCTTGAGCAGATTCCTGATGCTAATTTCGAAGTGCTCTGCGAGACCATCAAGAAGACAGCATTCAAGATCACACGTGTCGGTCAGCTCGTCGCACAGGAGGCAAGCCGCCGTCTCGGAGTGCCATTCGGTATAATCGACCTCTCGCTCGCACCTACTCCTGCCATAGGCGATTCGGTTGCCGATATCCTTGAGCGCATCGGTCTTGAGCGTGCAGGTGCTCCTGGAACTACGGCTGCTCTTGCTATGCTCAACGATCAGGTTAAAAAGGGCGGCGTGATGGCAAGCTCTTATGTCGGCGGATTGAGCGGCGCGTTCATCCCAGTGAGCGAAGATCAGGGTATGATCGATGCAGTCAACGAGGGCGCTCTCACCATCGAGAAGCTCGAGGCAATGACTTGCGTCTGCTCTGTAGGTCTCGACATGATTGCTATCCCTGGCGACACCAAGGCAACTACCATCGCGGGTATCATTGCCGACGAGTCAGCCATCGGTATGGTCAACCAGAAAACCACAGCTGTCCGCATCATTCCAGTCATCGGCAAGGGTGTAGGTGAGACAGTAGAGTTCGGTGGTCTTCTCGGCTATGCTCCAATCATGCCAGTCAACAACTTCGACTGCAGCATCTTCGTCAACCGTGGCGGCCGCATCCCAGCCCCAATCCATTCTTTCAAAAACTAATGCTTCTCTTTGTGAATAAGCTATAAATCAAAACAAGCACGCCCTTATCCAGCGTGCTTGTGTGTTTTTAAAATGAGTTTGACAACTTCTAAAGGTGATATTGCCTGTTATTAATAGTTGAACAAAACTATAGCTTAAGATGAGCATCATCCGATTTTCGTCATGTGATATCCCATGCGTTTCAGTTGAACGGCAGCGCCCATCAGGTAGAGCTGATGCAGGCATGCGACGTATGCAAAGAATGCTTCACGTGTGCCAGGCTCAATGTATTGGCGCAACAGTATGCTATGCACTCTCGCGGCACATTCGCTTGCCAATGACTCCAATTCGGCCGATGTCTTATCGTCGAGCTTCAGTTCCTCTTCGCGGATATATTCATCCATGTTGTCATAGCCTCGTTTGTCGCGCAGATAGGCGTATAAGTCAGGGAACTGCGAATAAATCTCCCAGCCCTTATCCCACATGCTTGCTATGGCCATGCCGATATACATCATCCATCCTAACGAAGCCACAGGGTAGTTCTGGAACTCTCTGATGCCGTCGGGCATATATGCCTGGGCGATTGTTTCCCATTTGCCCTCCACATCAGGGCATTGCGGAAGATGTTCGTCTATCTCACCCTTTGACAAGAGAAACCTGTTAAGCTCTTCCTTTATCGTTTCCTCAAGTTTTTCCATATTAATATACATTATTCTGTAGATATGCCAGTTTTGAGTGGGCAAAAGTAGTAAATATTCTTCACAAATCCAAATTTTGGTTATAAGTTTTGAGGTTTTATGGTTATGAGGATGCTTCGCACTGTAAGAATCACTTACAACCTAAAACAATTCATTTGAGTTTGACCACTTTGACCTACAACCTGAATCTGCGAAGTAGAAGGTAGAGGGCGAGGATGAGAAAGAATGAGGCGAAGATGCAGATGAGTTAAGATGAGAAAGGCTTACGCTGTGGCGCAGTCTTAACGATCTCTGTTTCTTTTATCACTTCCACCTCTCTTACAATCGTGTCAGACCTTGCTAAATAAACAGTATCGCGAAGGATGGAGAAATGATGATTGTTGGATTCTTACTTCACATAGACCGTGTCGAGGATAAAGATAAATGTGTTAGTCTTTAGTAATTACTTCCTCAAATACAACACCGACTATGACCAGCTCATCCTCGAAACCGCCAACCACCTCGACTTATGGATTCACGTCTCTTGCCGCTGCTATCCGAAGCTGAACCGACATAAAGTGGTTTACTACATGAAGAAGTACTGATTAAACGAAAAAATGCTCCAGCTTGTTCGGCTGGAGCATTGACTTGTTTCTTTGATTAAAGATATGCTAAGAGAAGCTTTGCGTTTGGGCTCTTGCGGATCTTAAGGAGCGCCCGTTCACGGATCTGGCGGACACGCTCGCGAGTCAATCCGAGTTCCTGACTAACTTCTTCCTGTGATTTCTCTGGGCAATCGATACCGAAGGTCTGCTTGATGATCAATGCCTCGCGTTCCTTGAGGAGGCTGTTGAGCAAAGCGTCGAGTTCGATGCGGAGAGACTCGTTGTTCAGACTATTGTCGGTAGCTTCGAGCTTGTTGTCGGGAGTGACGTCAAGCAGAGTACCGTCTTCGTCGTCCTGGAGAGGAGAATCGAGACTCACGCCGCGGCTGTTGGCCGACATAGTCTCGCGCACCTTGTCTGGTGCTACATCCAGCTCTTCGGCAATCTCGTCGATGGTAGCCGGACGATTCTCTTCCTGTTCAAAACGATTCTGAACTACACGAATCTGGCGAATGAGGTTGTTCTGATTACCTGGGAGGCGCACCATACGAGCCTGTTCGCTGAGAGCCTGCATGATGCTCTGGCGGATCCACCAAACTGCGTATGAGATGAACTTGAAACCTCGTGTCTCATCGAACTTTTCAGCGGCCTTCACGAGGCCAACGTTTCCTTCGCTGATTAGGTCGGAGAGACTCAAACCCTGATTCTGATACAACTTAGCAACAGAAACAACGAATCGAAGATTTGCGCGAACCAACTGATCCAGTGCTTTGTGATCTCCTTTGTGAATTCTCTGAGCAAGGTCCACTTCTTCATCTGGGGTTACCATGTGCTCCTTTGAGATCGCTGTCAAATAGGACTCAATCGACTCTTCTGTTCTTCGAGTGATGTTTTGAGTGATTTTAATTTGTCTCATATTGTCAATAAATTGCGCAACTATTGCTTGCAATAAAGCAATAAAGCATACAAAGTTAACAATAATCTTTTGATTATTTGTTCGAAAATCATATAATAGTCGATATTTTCTTCTAATTATGGCTATCTGCCAACTGTAAGTGTCAATTATTTGCGCTTTTGAGCAGCATGATCAACTTGAGAGAAAGGTCGAAGAACACTATCTTGGCATTGACGTTCTGCATGATGTCTTTCTCTGCCGATGCCAGTTCGTCCATGATGCCGACCACGTTATTGTGGTTAACAAATGCGTGAAAACGGCTTGAAAATTCGCGTTCACCTTCGCTCATGTAGTTGAGCTCGGGGTTGTTGAAGTTCATGATGAAGTTCTCGCGGATCATCTGCTGCGAGTATTGCAGAAAGGCCTTCTGTCGCTCTCGGCCTATGCCTGACAGCTCCACACTCCAGTCTTTCATATCAAAGAGTCGCTTGGCATAACTCAATCGCATCATCTCGCAGAACTTTGTGAAGAAGTATTTTCGCTCCTCGTCATCGTTCATCAGCTTCACTGCTGCCACATAGCTGCCGTGCGACATTCGTGCGTAGTCTTTAGCATCATCGTGCGAGCATCCGAAGTTGCTTATCAGTGCCTGCTCGATGTCGGTGTCGGCGATAGGAGGAAGGTTGATGCGCTGCACGCGGCTCTGGATGGTGCCGATGATGTGTTCGGGTTCTTCGCTCACCATGATGATATGTGTCTTTTCGTACGGTTCCTCGATGATCTTGAGCAGTTTGTTGGCAGCATCTTCGCGCATCTTCTCGGGCAGCCAGATGATCATGACACGATAGTCGGACTCGAACGGCTTGGTCGATAATTCTTTGACAATATGGTTGGATTCAGCAACAAAGATCTGCGCCTGCTTGTTCTCGGCACTCGATGCCGACACCCATTCGTTGAGGGTTAGGTACTGATTGTTGAGGAAGGCATCGCGCCATTCAGCCATATAGTCGATGCTGATGGTATCCTTGCCCTCTTTCTTGACTACGGGAAACACGAAATGCACGTCTGGGTGCTGAAGCTTGCCGAGCTGCACGCATTGCGGACAAGTGCCGCATGCCTCACCGTCCTGTTTCTCTGGGCATATTAGATATTGAGCCATGGCAAATGCCATAGCCAGTCCGCCTGTACCTTCGCTGCCAGAGATAAGCAAGGCATGTGGCAACCGATCGTTGTCGATTGCCATTTTCAGAGAGTCAAGGTATTCTTTTTGTCCTATTAAATTTGAAGCCCCCAATTTTTTTTAGGTTTTAAGGTTTTAAGGTTATAAGGTCTTAAGGTTTTCTGACAGTGCGAAGCTACGTCTTAACCTCATAACCTAATAACCTCAAAACCTCATGGTTATACTTTTTCCTTTATCACGCCATGTCTGTATGCCATGAGCAGCTTCTGAAGGTTCAAGATCTGCTCCTCGAGTTCATGGCCACGGTCGGTGTCGCGCACGAGCATGCGATGATACTTGAACTCTTCAAGCTGCACGCGGCTATGAATGTCGGTGCCTTCGCGTATTGCCTTTTCCTTGGTCTCGAACGACTCGTGTTCGACTAGCTGAATGCCGTGGCTATTGTAGATGAGCGTATAGCCGGCGATGCCTGTCGTCTCGTGATAAGGCTTTGAGAAACCGCCGTCGATGACCAGTCGCATGCCACCTGCACGCACAGGTGTCTCGCCCTTGAGGGTGCGCACTGGAGTGTGGCCGTTGATGATGCGCGACTTCTTTGGGTCGAGTCCGAACTCCTCAAGGATGCGTGCGCAGGTCTCCTTCTCGTTGGCACGCACGTAGTATGCGCCCTTCACCTCCTTGTATGTCTCCTTGTCGGCGATGAAATAGCGTTCGAAGGTAGTCATCTTGTCCTTGTGGTAGAGCGGAGAGTCAGCGCCGCACCACAGGTACCACATATAGTCGAGCGAGTCGTTGCGCAATGCCGTGCCCACTGGTGCGAAATATGCTTCGCGGATCACCTGGTCGATATTCTCCATGAGCTCGCGACCTTTGTATTTCTTGCCGCGCACCTCGACCTCCTTGAACGAACCATCACCGTTGAGAGGGATGGCCGCATGATAAAGCAGGCAGTTGTTGCGGGTGAGGAAGAGCGAACCGTGTTGGTAGAGGCAGCGCAGGTGCTTCTGAAGGCGCTCGCTGTGGCGGAATGAGTGAAGGAGCTGATCCATGACTATCTGTTCGCCCGGGCAGAGCTTGTAAGGGTCGTTCCAGTCAATCGATGGAAGATAGGTATCGGTCAGCGGATAGACCTTGTCGCCGATTCTTATCGTACCCTTCTCAGGGTCGATCTTGTCGAGCAGCAGGCGGTCGTCCATGTGGTATTCAGGATGGCGCTTGATGATCTGGCCTTCGAGCTTGAATTGGATGATCGATATTGCCTTGTGCATTCGAGCCATGAGCATTGCCGAACGCTTCAGTCGAGGGTTGTTCTCGAAGTCTTTGGTCAAGAACTGCGTGCAAGGGTCGTTGCCATAGGTGTCGATGGCGAGAGTGGCGAGAGGGAGGAGATTGATCGAATAACCCTCTTCGAGCGTCTCAACGTTGGCATAGCGGATTGACACGCGCAGCACGGTGGCGATGAGAGCCGCATTGCCAGCAGCAGCGCCCATCCATTCGATGTCGTGGTTGCCCCACTGGATGTCGAAGTCGTGGTAGTTGCACAGCAGCTCCATGATCTTGCCTGCTCCAGGACCGCGGTCGAAGATGTCGCCTACGATGTGGAGCGTGTCGATGACAAGGGCGTGGATGAGGTTGCATATTGCCACTATCAGCTCGTCGGCACGGTTGATATCGACTATCGAGTTGATGATGGCGTTGTAATAGTCCTGACGGTCGGCTTCGGTCACCGATTCGTGGAGGAGCTCCTCGATCACATAGGCGAAGTCTTCTGTGAGCAGCTTGCGCACCTTCGAGCGTGAATACTTGACCGAGACGACACGTGCCACCTCGACCACCTGATGGAGGGTGATTCGGTACCAGTCGTCGAGATCCTTTTCGGTCTCGCGAACCAGTTTCAGTTTCTCTTCTGGATAATATATGAGTGTGCAGAGCTCGTTCTTGTCGGCTTCGCGCATGGTCATGCCGAAGACCTCATCGACCTTGCGTCGGATCACACCCGAAGCGTTCTTCAGCACATGGGTGAAGGCTGTCGATTCGCCATGGAGATCTGACAGGAAGTGTTCTGTTCCCTTAGGCAAGCTCAGTATTGCCTCGAGGTTGATGATTTCGGTAGCCGCGCTGGATATTGTCGGGAACTTCTCGGCAAGGAGTCTCAGATACCGGGCATCTGCTTTTACATCTTCAAGACTAATGTGTTTTGTCATTTTGTTGTTCTGTGTTATGCTTTTTCGCCGCAAATTTAATATTTTTTGCCTTTGCAGCAAAACTTTTCTAAGAAAATCTTCTCAAAATCTCGCAAACGATGAAGTTGCTGCCTCCAACAAAGGTTGTAACGCCATCAGAAACGGCTGCATCGTAGGCCTCGCTGACCGAAGGATAGGTCTTGCCCTTGAGTCCGAACTGGGCTGCCATGGCCTGTAGTTCCGAAGCTGGCAGGGCGCGTGGGGTAGGAGCATTGCAGAAGAAGTATTCGGCATCTTGCGGCAAGAGTCGGAGCACTGCCGAGATGTCCTTATCGCTCACCATTCCGAAGACTATGTTGAGGCGGCCTTCGCGGTTGATGATTTGCTGGAGCTGCTTGCCGAGATAGCGGAAACAGCCTTCGTTGTGGCCAGTGTCGCAGATCACTCGTGGCGAGGTTGAGAGCGTCTGCCATCGGCCCATCAGATGGGTGTTGTCGATGACATTCTTAAAGCCTTGAGCCAGAACTTCGTCAGATATTTTATATCCGTTGAGGTTGAGCTGATGGATGGCAGCGAGGATGGTGTTGGCGTTCTTTGGCTGGCAGGCACCCATCAGCGGACTCTCGATCATGCCGTTGTTGATGGTCTCGTACTCGTTGTGCATGTCATTGCCGAAGCATTGGCGCACCCACACTATCTGCGGATAGTCGGACGCAAAGGTGAGCTTCGACACTCCTACACGTTCGGCTTTCTGCTCATACACTCCTCTCACGGCATCGTCGTCACATTCGCCAATCACGCAAGGCACACCAGGCTTCATGATACCCGCCTTCTCGGCAGCAATCTGCGGAAGGGTGGTGCCGAGGAACTGGGTGTGGTCGAACGATATGTTGGTGATGACTGAAAGCACGGGGCTGATGATGTTGGTACTGTCAAGCCTTCCGCCCAAACCCACTTCGATCACGGCTATCTCAACGCCCATGTCGGCGAAGTAGCAGAAGCCCATCATGGTGGCAAGTTCGAAGAAGCTCGGCTGCAGGTCTTTTATCCTGTCGTAGTTGCGAGCCGTCCACTCCACCACATAGTCGTGGTCGATGGGAGAGCCATTGACACGGATGCGTTCGGCAAAGTCGAGAAGGTGAGGCGAGGTGAACAGTCCAACCTTCATGCCAGCCTCCTGAAGGATGGATGCGATGGTGTGGGAGCAAGAGCCCTTGCCGTTGGTTCCTGCCACGTGGATGGTCTTGTATTTCTTATGTGGTTCGCCAAGGATTCGATCCATCTCGAGCACACGTTCCAGCCCTGGCTTGTAGGCGTGGGCACCAACGTTTTCGAAGACGGGCAATTGACCGTACAAAAAGTCCAAAGTTTCCTGATATGTCATATTTCGTTGTTTATTTTCGTTCTGCAAAGATATAATTTTTTCATCGACAGGGTGTCGAAAACTGTTATAAAATCGAAAATAGACCCCTTAAAATGCGAATTTCGGCATCTTTTGTTGTCGGTCTAATATTTTTTGCGTATATTTGTGCGCTAAATAAAAGGAAAAAATCAATATTAATAATGGAAGAAAACTACTTGAATAATGATCGAATCATTAAGGTGAACATCGAAGAAGAGATGCGTTCATCCTATATCGATTATTCAATGTCGGTCATCGTAGCACGAGCACTTCCGGATGTGCGCGATGGCTTTAAACCTGTTCATCGCCGTGTATTGTACGGAATGAACGAGCTTGGCAACACATACGACAAGCCAACAAAGAAATGTGCACGTATAGTGGGTGAGGTGCTTGGTAAGTATCACCCTCATGGCGACAGCTCGGTCTATGGAGCTCTCGTCCGCATGGCGCAGCCTTGGAACCTCCGTTACCTTCAGGTCGATGGTCAAGGTAACTTCGGATCGGTCGATGGCGATGGCGCAGCTGCCATGCGTTATACAGAGGCACGTCTCTCAAAGATCAGCGAAGAGATGCTTCGCGACATTGAGAAGGATACGGTGGATATGATGCCTAATTTCTCGAATGACCACATGGAACCAAAGGTGCTGCCTACACGCATTCCTACGCTCCTCGTCAATGGTGCCAATGGTATCGCCGTAGGTATGGCAACCAATATGCCGACTCACAACCTCTCGGAGGTGATCGATGGTATCTGCGCATATATCGACAATCCTGACATCACCATCCCTGAACTCATGCAATATATCAAGGCTCCTGACTTTCCTACTGGCGGTATCATCTACGGCTACGACGGCGTGAAGGATGCCTACGAGACTGGTCGCGGACGAGTAGTGATTCGCGCGAAAACAGAGATCGAGACTGAAGGCGGCAATGAGCGAATCATTGCTACTGAGATTCCTTACGGAGTCAACAAGGCAGAGCTGATCAAGCACATTGCACAGCTCTCGGACGACAAGAAGATCGAGGGCATTGCCAATGTCAACGACGAGTCAGACCGTCAGGGTATGCGCATCGTGATCGATGTGAAGAAGGGAGTCAATGCCAATGTATTGCTCAACAAGCTCTTCAAGATGACCGAGTTGCAGTCGAATTTCAGCGTAAACAATATCGCTCTCGTGCCAATCCCAGGACATCCACAGGCACTTGGCATGCCAAAGCTGCTCAACCTTAAGGACCTCATCACATACTTCGTGGCTCACCGTCATGAGGTGGTGATTCGCCGCACCAAGTTTGACCTCAATGAGGCAGAGAAACGCGCTCACATCCTTGAGGCTCTCATCATTGCCTGCGACAATATCGACGAGGTGGTTCGCATCATCCGTGCAAGCCGCACCCCAGCCGATGCACAGCGCAACTTGGAGGCTCGTTTCAACATCGACGAGATCCAGTCGAAGGCCATTGTCGATATGCGATTGAGCCAGCTCACTGGTCTCCGCATCGAGGATCTGCACAAGCAGTATGAGGATGTGATGAACCTCATTGCATATCTCAAGTCAATCCTTGCCGACGACGTTCTCTGTATGAAGGTGGTTCGCGATGAGATGACAGAGATCAAGGAGAAGTTTGGCGACGAGCGCAAGACAGAGATCAACTACTTTGGCGGCAACTTCAATGAGGAGGATCTCATTCCTAACGACGATGTGGTCATCACAGTCAGCCACATGGGTTATATCAAGCGCACCAAGTTGAGCGACTTCAAGGCACAGGGCCGTGGCGGCGTAGGAAGCAAGGGAAGCGGCACTCGCGACTCTGACTTTATTGAATATATGTATAGCGCGAAGAACCACAATTGGATCATGTTCTTCACCGAGAAGGGCCGTGCGTTCTGGATGAAGGTCTATGAGATTCCAGAATATGCCAAGAACCAGAAGGGTCGTGCTATCCAGAATATGCTCAACGTCACCGAAGACGACAAGGTGACAGCGTTCATCAAGATCAACTCGTTCAAGGATCATGAGTTCAACAACGAGCATTATCTTGTCTTTGCCACCAAGCGCGGTATCGTCAAGAAGACCAAGCTCGCTGCTTATGCCCGTCCGCGTGCCAACGGTATCATCGCCATCAACCTTCAGGAGGGCGACGCGGTTGTTGCAGTCACTCTCACCGATGGCTGGCAGCACATCGTCATGGCCAACCGCAACGGACGTGCCATCACCTTCCCAGAAGACAAGGTTCGCACCATGGGTCGTGTGGCAACGGGTGTGCGTGGTCTCAAGCTCGATGACGACAACGATGAGGTTATCGGCATGATAGCTCTTCACCGTGCCGACCTCGCGGCCGGAGAGACAGCAGATCTCGAGACAATAGAAGACACAATAGAGGCAACAGAGACTGCTGAAAAGCCACAGAGCGATTCTCTCTTCGACGACTCTCTCTTCGCCGACGAAGACTTCAGTGAGGAACCACAAGACGAAACTGCAGATGGAGCCGACGAATCGGACGATGAGGAAGTGGTGACCAACGACAATGCCCGCGCTCATGACGTGGATCTCTCGGTCGATGCCAACAAGTCGATTCTCGTAGTCAGCGAAAACGGCTATGGCAAGCGTTCGGACATGGCTGACTATCGCGTCACTAACCGTGGTGGAAAGGGTGTCAAGACAATGCAGATCACTGAGAAGACTGGTGCAGTGATTGCCCTCAAGGCAGTAACTGACGACGACGACCTGATGATCATCAACAAGTCGGGCATCGTGATTCGCATGCACATTGATACAGTGCGTGTCATGGGTCGTGCGACACAGGGCGTGAAGCTCATCGATCTCAGCAAGAAGAACGATGTCATTGCCAGCGTCTGCAGGGTAATGAAGGAGGAGGAACCAGACCCATCGCTCCAGGAAGAGAATGAGGGTGAAGAGTCACAGGCTCCAGAAATCCCAGTTGAAGAATAAGTTTCTTTTCAAAACAATATTTACTTTTAATTCATTCTATTATGAAAAAACTTTTGATTTCTGCTCTTGCACTCACAGTTTCATTTGGTGCAATTGCACAGAGCAAGGAAGAGCTCAAGGCTATCAAGGAACAGCAGAAGGCTATCACTGCAATCTTGAAGGATGCAGAGAAGCTCGGTAAGGTGGCTGAAGATGCAATGGGTCAGATCGATCAGACAAAGACTCCTGATTTCGCAGGTGCTCGCAGCAAGGTCGCTGAAGCTATGGCAAACCCACAGGCAAAGACAATGCTTGGCGACATCAACCGTGTTGCAGGTGACATCGAATACAACGTGATGCGCTTCAACACTGCAGGTGCAGGTGCTGGTGACAACGATGCTCTCAAGGCTTATCTCGAGTCTTGCGGTGCTGGTTTCAAGTACTATCAGGCTGCATGGGATGCTTATGCTACTCCAGACGAGAAGGGTAAGACCAACACAAAGTACAACGAGAAGATGGCTGCCAATGCTGCTAACCTCTTCATGTTCTCATCTGGTCTCTACAACGCTGGTCTCATCTGTTTCCAGGCTGAAGAGTATGAGAAGGCTGCTGACTACTGGAAGCTCGCTGGCGACGCTATCGAGAGCCCACTGATCACGACTGCTACAGCAAAGAACCCTCTCATCTCTGCTAACCTCGAGGAGTTCAAGAACGACAGCATCCGCTTCCAGAGCAAGCTCTATGCTGCTTCTTGCTACAGCAAGGTTGACCACAACAAGTGCATCGAGGCTTACAAGGATCTTCTAAAGGAGGGCAAGCAGCTCGAGGCTGTATATAGCGGCATCATTTCAGAGTATTCTGAATTGAAGGATACTACCAACATGATCAACTGGCTCAACGAAGGTATCAAGGCACTCCCTGGCTACGGTGTATTCACTAACAGCCTCTTCTACATCTACCTTGATCGTCAGGATTATGACGGAGCTATCGCTTCTCTCCAGAAGAGCCTCGAGTCAGCTCCAGACAACGTAGGTGCTATCGTGCTCATCGCTCGTCTCTATACACAGCAGGGCAAGCACTCTGATGCTGCTCCATACTATCAGAAGGCTATTGCTCTCGACGCTAACAACCTCGACGCTAACCTCTACTACGGTCTCAACTTCCTCGCTGAAATGGAGGCAGGCGAGAGCGAGATGCTCAAGAACCACGCTCGTGAGGCTGAAATGGACAAGTTCTCAAATGAGAAGCTCGACGCTGCTCTCCCTTATCTCCGTAAGGCATTCCAGCTCGATGTTAACCACGAGAACAACGACATCCCAACTCTCTTGATGCAGGTGCTCTACCGCAAGTTCCAGCCAACAGGCGCACAGAACAAGGCTGCTCTCATCCAGGAGTACAACGATGTAGCTGTTGCTTATGGTCGTCCTGAATATCACAAGTAATTTTCGATTGCTCAATAAATAAAGAAAGCGTTGGCATGAGTGCCAGCGCTTTTTTTTATGAAGATTGCGTATTGAAGATTTTGTTGTGAAGACTTTCTTTTGATGACTATTTTTTGAAGTTTTATTATGAAGGCTTTGTTTGATATTGTTTTATGATGACTTTTTTATGATGACTTTGTTTGCCTGAAAAAGAATAAGCATTTATTATATGACCATAAAATTATACTCTCATCCTTCGAGCCTTGTTCGAGTTTTGTTCGAGAATCCTTCGAGTTGACCTTTGCTTTGAAATTTTCAGAAAGTTATTATCGTAAATAATCGAACTTTTGTTTCATTCCTTGCTTGGGAGAGTTACTTTGAAGTCGGGGCTGTCGCGATGTTGCTGAAGCACGATGTCGATCATCTTGCTCACTATTTCAGGATGGGCTGACGCGATGTCGTAGTCCTCGTGAATGTCGCTTGCCAGGTCGTAGAGGTGAGTCTTGCCATTGATCACCACAAGTTTCCAGTCACCCATGCGCAGAGCTATCTGGTTGGTCTCGTGGAACTCCCAGTAGAGCCATTCGTGGGCTGTCTGCTGATTGTCGTTGCCAAGCAGCGTAGGTGAGAAAGAGATGCCGTCGAAGCAGTCACCATCGAGCTGGGCATTCAGATATTTCTTCTGGAAGTTGTGTATTCCAGCGAGGTCACAGAGTGTTGGCATCACATCGTAGAAAGCGAGCTGATGATCGTTGGTCTGACCTGCCTCAATGTGCTTTGGCCATCGGGCAATAAAAGGAATGCGGATTCCTCCTTCGTAGCACTGTCGCTTCAATCCGCGAAGCTTTCCGTCGCGTCCGAAGAAAGCAGGGTCAGCACCGCCTTCCTCGTGCGGACCATTGTCGCTTGTGAAGAACACTATCGTATTCTCATCAATTCCTTTCTCCTTCAGCTTTGCCAGTATCTGCCCGACGTATGTGTCGAGACGGGTTATCATGGCTGCAAACTGGGCATGGACGTGAGTGCTCTCATGATAGCGCGAGCCATTCTGTCCGCCCCATGTGCGATCCCAGAAGAACTCTTTCTTGTAGGCATTTAGTATCGAGTCTTCGGGCTGAAAGAGTTCGGCATGAGGCAAGGTATAGGTGAAGATACCAAAGAAAGGCTGCGAGCCGTCCTGACTGTCAATCCACTCCATTGCTTTCTGATGTATCATGTCGGCAGAATACTGCGTGCGCTTCTCATAGTCTTTGCCCATCATCCCATACTTGATGTTCTCGGTGAGAAGCTCGCGTGTCACGGCAGTATCGCCCTTTGCACGGCTGTAGCTGTTGAGGAAGTTAGGATAATAGGCATGTGCCTGGAACTGACATATATAGCCATAATATTCGTCGATACCGCGTTTGTCGGGCGTTGAGACAGAGCCTTCGTAGCCTCCTGCCCATTTGCCAAACATTCCTGTGGTATAGCCATTCTGCTTCATGATCTCGGGCAGGATTGCATGCTCGGGGTCGTAAGGGTGCTGACCAGTCACGGCATATTCGTCGTTGACTCCATAGCGCACAGTCGGCCCGTTGATCCAATACTCCTTGTTGCCTCGCACGACAGTATGACCCGAATGTTGGCCAGTCATCAGGCAGGCGCGTGAAGGAGCAGACACAGGGCTTCCTGCATAGGCTTGAGTGAAGCGCATGCCTTCTTCGGCCATACGGTCGATGTTGGGCGTGTGGATGAAAGGCTGACCATAGCAGCCGAGATCACCATAGCCCATGTCATCGCACATTATAAATATAATATTGGGTTTCTGCTCCTTCTGTTTCTTCTTGGCAGAAAGGCTTAAAGGCAACATCATGCCGCCCAAGCCACATAGCATGAAAGGAAGTGTCGAGGTTGTTTTCATGAAGATCTATGTTTTTTTGTTTGATTGCGCAAAGCTTATTGTGATTGCGCAAGGATGTAATATTTTATCTGTGCAAAGATAATAAAAAACTTGTAGAAGATCCTATGTTTGACTGAAAAAACAAAAAAGCCAGAAGGAAATAGCTCCTTCTGGCTTGATATTGTGCGATGGTGCTGTCAAAGCACGATGCTGAAATGTGTCTTTATTGTCAAAGCACGACGTTGACAATCTTCTTTGGAACGACGATCACCTTCTTTGGAGTTGCGCCATTGATCCACTTCTGTGCATCTGGCTGGGCAAGCACCGTAGCGATGATGTCGGCCTGTGACATGTCGGCAGGGAGGTCGATGGTGAAACGCATCTTGCCACCGATCTGCACAGGGTACTTGATTGTGCTCTCGACGAGATACTTCTCTTCGAACTTTGGCCACTGTGCGTCGCACACTGTAGTGTTGTTGCCAAGCTGGTGCCAGAGTTCCTCGGCGATATGTGGAGCGAAAGGAGCAATGAGCACAGCGAGAGGAGAGAGGATGGCGCGTGAAGTACACTTCTGCTGCTGGAGCTCGCCAACTGCAATCATGAAGGCAGAGATGGCTGTGTTGTAAGAGAAGCCCTCGATGTCGCCTGTCACCTTCTTGATGAGCTTGTGGAGGCTCTTAAGATTGTCGGCAGTAGGAGCATCGTCGGTCACCTTGATGCCATCGGCAGTGTTATAGAGTGCCCAGAACTTCTTGAGAAAGCGGAAAGCACCATCGATACCCGCAGTATCCCAAGGCTTCGACTGCTCGATAGGACCGAGGAACATCTCATAGATGCGGAGAGTGTCGGCTCCATACTTGTCGCAGATATCGTCAGGGTTGACCACATTATACTTAGACTTCGACATCTTCTCTACAGCTGAAGAGCAGAGGAACTTGCCATCGGCATTGAGCTCGAATTCTGCGTCGTTGTATTCTGGTCGCCACTGCTTGAATGCCTCTATGTCGAGAGTCTCGCCTGTCACGATGTTGACATCGACATGGATAGGCGTAGTCTCGTACTTGTCCTTGAGATCGGCGCTCACATACTTGTTTGTGCCGTTGATGCGGTGAGCAAAACGGCTTGAACCCTGAATCATGCCCTGGTTGATGAGCTTCTTGAATGGCTCTTCGCTCTTCACCACGTTGATGTCCTTGAGGAACTTGTTCCAGAAACGTGAGTAGATGAGGTGACCGGTAGCGTGCTCCGATCCGCCGAGGTAGAGATCCACATTGTCCCAATACTCGTTGGCTTCCTTGCTCACGATTGCCTCATTGTTGTGAGGGTCAGTATAGCGTGTGTAGTAAGCCGAGCTGCCGGCGAAGCCAGGCATAGTGCAGAGCTCAAGTGGGAAGACCTTACTGTTATCGATAAGAGCCTTATCGACCACCTGGCACTTCTCTTCGTCCCATGCCCAGACAGTAGCGTTGCCGAGAGGTGGCTCACCAGTTGCTGTTGGCTTGAATTCGCTTACTTCAGGAAGCTGGAGAGGCAGACATTCAGCAGGGATCATGTAAGGCATTCCATCCTTGTAATATACAGGGAATGGCTCGCCCCAATAGCGCTGACGTGAGAAGATAGCGTCGCGCAGGCGATAGTTGACCTTCACGCGGCCAAGCTTCTCTTCTGTCACATACTTCTTCATTGCAGCGATCGACTCCTTGACGGTGAGGCCATTGAGGTTGATCTTGTCGTTGGCAGAGTTGGTCATGATACCTTCCTTGGCATCGAACGAACCCTCGTTGAGGTCATAGTCGCCCTCGATGAGTGGGATGATAGGGAGGTTGAAATGCTTGGCGAAAGCCCAGTCGCGCGAGTCGTGGGCAGGCACTGCCATGATGGCACCTGTACCATAGCCAGCAAGCACATATTCGGCAATCCAGATAGGGATGTTTTCGCCTGTGATAGGATTCACTGCATAAGCACCCGAGAAGACACCTGTCACCTCATGACCGGCCTGACGCTCACGCTCGGTCTTGCGCTTGCAAGCATCGAGATAAGCATCGACGGCAGCTTTCTGGCCGGCTGTAGTGACCATCTGCACATACTTGCTTTCAGGAGCGAGCACCATGAAGGTCACTCCGAACATAGTGTCGGCACGGGTTGTGAAGATGGTGAATTCAAGTCCATCCTGAGTTTCAGGATTATCGTTAGGCACAACCTTGAACTGTGCTTCTGTACCTTCGCTTCTGCCAATCCAGTTGCGCTGTGTCTCCTTGATAGAATCGCTCCAGTCGATGGTGTCGAGACCATCGAGCAAACGCTGTGCATAGGCAGAGACACGGAGGCACCACTGACGCATGAGCTTCTGCTCTACAGGGAAGCCGCCACGTTCGCTTACGCCATTGACCACCTCGTCGTTGGCAAGCACTGTGCCGAGTTCAGGACACCAGTTTACCATTGTCTCGCCGAGGTAGGCGATGCGGTAGTTCATGAGAGTCTGCTGCTTCTCCACTTCGCTCATTGCGTTCCATTCGTCGGCAGTGAACGAAAGCTCCTTTGTGCATGCAGCATCGAGGCCTTCAGTACCCTTCTCTGCAAAGCGTGCGATGAGCTTCTCGATAGGCTTGGCACACTGGCACTTGTTGCAGTAGAACGACTGGAACATCTTCTGGAAAGCCCACTGTGTCCACTTGTAGTAGCCAGGTTCGCAGGTGCGCACCTCACGATCCCAATCGAAGCAGAAACCAATGCGGTCGAGCTGCTCGCGGTAGCGTGCGATGTTCTTGTCGGTAGTGATGGCTGGGTGCTGTCCTGTCTGGATAGCGTACTGTTCAGCTGGGAGGCCATAAGCATCGTAACCCATTGGGTGAAGCACATTGAAGCCGTTGAGTCGCTTGTAGCGGCTGTAGATGTCGCTGGCGATGTAGCCGAGAGGGTGACCGACGTGAAGACCTGCTCCCGATGGATAAGGGAACATGTCGAGTACATAGTACTTCGGACGGTTGGCATCGATCTCAACCTTATAGGTCTTGTCATTGACCCATTGAGCCTGCCATTTCTGTTCGATGTCTTTGAAATTGTATTCCATTTTCTATATTTTTTTGTTATATTTCTTTCCTTTAAACAGAATCGGGCGCAAATATAATAAAAAAATTACAAACTAATATCAATTATATTGATTATTTGACAAATTATTGTCATAATTCAGGGTTAAGCATCACTTCATGTATCAAAGTGATGGTCTCTTGTGGAATTCCAGCCTTATGCAGATCGCTGAATCTGCTCCTGATGTATTCCAGCATTTTATAGATATCTACTTCGCCATAACGTTTGAGTGCCAATGGGATATTGTTGTCAAGCAGAGCAATATGTCCGCCTAATATCCAGTGGTCATCATTAGGTTTGCCTTTGAGCACACGGGCAATATTTTGTTCGGCACTCTCCTTGTCACCCATGTAGAGAGCACATTCAGCCATCAGCTTCAATGTTGTTGTGTCGTTCTCCCTGATGACATCGGCCTTATATAGGTAGTGCATTGCATCGCTGTATCTGTCTTGCTTCATATAGCTTTTGGCAATCAGATGGATGAAAGTCACGTCATCGGGATATTGCTCCATAGCCTTAAGCAGAACCTGTTCGGCAACGCTGTAGTTAGTTATCATTATCAATTCCTTGGCGTGGTTTCTGATGATCCATGTATCATCGGGCCACTGGATGTAGAGTGCCGACAGGATGTCAATCAGCTGCAGATTTTCAGAGTCATCCTTGAGCATGCTGTAGGCAAGTTTCATCTGATTTTCCTTGTTGCGCTTCAGGGTCACAAGTTCTTTCTGCACAGTGATTGCCTCTCGATAATTCTTGTTCTTGAACAATAGGTTGGCTATCTCGTATTTCAATTCGTAAGTTGCGACTGCATGCTCGAGAGTTGCGTATCTGCCGAAATACATGCTCTTCTCAAATGGGTCGATCTTGTCATCTTGCTTTTTGAGGAAGATCTTGTAATAGCGGAAAAGGTCGTGAACATAGCTGATGATCTCGCTGCCAAGTGTTGGGGCTTGAGATGGTTGTTCGTTCTCTCCATCCGTCGAGGTCAGTGCATTTGTCATCATCTCGGCATTCGCGCCTGACACTAATTCGAGGAATGAGAGATTCGAATACTTGTCGGTCGAGCTCATTCTGTTGGATTTTGAAATGAACTTGACGAATTTCTTCGCTATTTCGTTCTTTGATAGTAGCTTTGCCACGTCGGGATGTTCGCACGAGAAAGGCATAAGCCAGTTGGCAGATTTCCTGAAGAATGGTGTGTTCTTTACCTGGCAGAACGATTCGAAGAAGATATCGATGCCCTGATTCTGCATCTCGATGAAGTCGATTATGCTGTCTTGCAGATTATCCAGCTCCTTATCATTGCTGAAGTCGAGTTCGATTTCTTCTTTCGGCTCCGACTTGGCATCTTTCTTGATGTTCAGGAAATTCTTTTCGATTGATGGAGTGATTTCGTTCAGATACAAGTCACGGGCTTTCTTCGTTTCGAGGCTCTGTATGAGCGCAATCTGCACTTTTATGAATGCTTTCTCTTCGTTGGTGCTGTCTTCTTCGCAGATGAACTTCAGCTGTTCGACCAGTCGTGGCTGTTTCATGATACGCTTATCGTGAATCATTGCGACGAGCACTATGCCCACCCATGCACGCGCTCTGACCTCAATGGGTTGGTCATCGAGCGTATAGGTGTAAAGGCTCTCGAACTTTTCGTTGTCGAAATAGTTGATCAGGTTGATCGTAAGTGCAGCCACAGCCATGCCGCGCAGATAGATAGGCAAATGGTCGTCGAGTATCGTCCGCTGCAGGAACGCACGGTCGTCGGCTGTTGGGGGGAAGTTGCCTATTATTCCGTCGAACAGCTCTTGCGCGTTGTTAGGATCGATGGCAGAGAGAGCGCCTGAATTGCATGTTAGCTTCCTCTTCTTGACATCAATTTCTGTTGCTATTCTATATGCCTTGTCATATATTTTTGCCAGCATTTCGCTTCTTGAAGGGTCATTTGCACCTTTGGCAAAATATTTGAGCATATATTTTAGTTCAGTCAACAGTTGGCTCGCTTCTTCAGCTGTGTTGCGCATCCCAAGTCTCGTTGCTTCGTCGCCGAGGCAACCAAGTGCATTTGTGATAAATTCGTCGTTGATAAAACCGATGCATTTATTGATTTCGTAATCCTTCATATCCAAACAGATTTAGTTTGCGCGAATTTAATGTATTTCTTTGAATACGCAAAATTTATTTAGTTTTTTTTGCACAATATTACATAGATGATCACTGGTATGCCAAGAATTGGTGTCAGAGCGTTGATTGGAAGTAGTTTTCCTCCTGAAGGCAGTGTGCTGATGAAGAGGCATATCGAAGTACAAAATGCGCCGAGTAGGGCAGAGGCAGGCAGCAGACTTCGGTGGTTGTCAGTCTTCATCATCATGCGTGCCACGTGAGGCACGCTCAAGCCTACGAAGGCTATTGGTCCGCAATAGGCGGTGGTGACAGCAGAGAGAAGTCCTGTTGTGGCGAGGGTGAGCAGCCGTGTGCGAGCGATGCTGATGCCGAGGTTTGCGGCATATTGCTGACCGAGCATCCAGCCATTGAGAGGCTTGATGAGGAAGACCGACATGCCGATGCCCATGAGGTTGAGAAGGCAGAACAGAAGGAGGTTGGCTGAACCTACGCCATTGAAGTTGCCCATTCCCCAGATAAGGAGCGACTGTACGCCTTCGGCTGTCGAGTAGTAGTTGAGCAAGGTGATGATGGCATTGGTGAGATAGCTGATGAGGATACCCACAATGAGCAGAGTGATTGTCTGCCGCACAATCTTGCTCAAGCAAAGGAGAATCAGCAGAATAAGCATGGCTCCTGCCATTGCGCTCATCGTCAGCGTGAAGCCCGAGATCATACCGAAGCCGAGGGTGCAGATGGCAACGGCAAGATTGGCGCCCGAGGTGATGCCAAGTATTGAAGGCCCGGCAAGTGGATTGCGGAAATAACTCTGTAGTAGAAGTCCGCACACGCCAAGCGAAGCCCCTGTGAGCAGTGCTGTGACAGAAGCTGGTATGCGCGAATGAATCACGATATAGCTGATTGCGCTGTTGCCAATGTCCTTGCCCGTGAGCACATCTGTAATATCGCCGATGGCAATGCTTGCCGAGCCGCAATAGATATTTGCGACCAAGCCAATGACATTGAGCAAAACAAAAATCATCAATATGCTTTTCTTTCTCATCTTGTTCCTTATTCTTGTCTTAACTTCCTGAATACTTTGTTCTTCGTTATTTTAATCTCGTGAAATAACTGCCATTGCCGAGATTCTGCAATTCATGCAATAGAGAATCAGGGCGAAAAGGCATTACATCGTAGAAATCGGAGTGATTAGTGTTGCAACCGAAGACATTGCCTGTCTGTGAGGCCTTGAACTGCCGATAGATGTCGTTCTGTGAGAGCAAGTCTTCGAGCTCATAGTCTTTTTCTGCCATATACTTGATAACCCAGCAGTCGGCATACTGTGCCTTTTCAAGAACTATCTCTGCCGATAAAGCGAGCGAGCCCGAATGGTCGTCGTCAGCCCACACATAGCGATAGCCAGCATCGCGATACATGATGCCCATGGTGCTGTTTCCGCCTGGTACATACCATGTCGCCTGATATGGCAGTTCGGCAAATATCGTGATAGAATCAGTAGGCAATGCTTTTTCCTTTATTGCAAAGTATCTTGTTTCCACAATGCTGAACAGCGAATCAGCTTCTGCGCCTTTGCCCACTAAACGACCATAGAATCTCATCCATTCTGCTCGTCCCAACGGGGAGTTCTCCATATAGTCGGCACAATGGATAATGGTGAGAGGAAGGACAGCAATATTGCTCGCAGTGGCATTCTCAAACGGAGAGATCCATATTGCATCGCAATGTTGTGACAGTATGGTCTCGATATTGGGCGAAAGGCTGCTTCCTCCGTTGATAATCCGATTATTGGCAATCTTTTCCTTGGTCACTGCATATTCCACATATTCGGCATCGCAATAGACCGCCACATTATCAAGGGCCCCAAGCTGCGAGAGCAGATAACCATGGCACGACGAGGTGAGAGCCATGCGTCGGAGAGGTGTGCTGACCACAATACACTTCCCGTATTGCGATTCTATCTTATCCAGGATTCCGCCCTCAAGCGTGCTTTCAGTTTCAGGCAGCAGAAGATATTGCGCCAAGGATTCTTCGGCTTTCCAGGGATTGGCAATCCTGCATAGTGTCATACCGTTGTCAAGGCTTTGCATCTTGAGCAGCGTGGCATGACGTGTTTCTGAATGGATGCTGTCCTGCGCAGCCTTCTTCTCTGTGCAAGACAACATCGTTATAATTGTAATTAGATATATCAGTCTTTTCATTTGGATTTTGACCTATATCAGTCATTTCATCTTGCCACTACCACTTTCTTTGCCAATACGCCAGTGTAGGCATAGCCGGTGTTGACATTGCTTCGGGCATCGAAGCTCATGACAGTGCTATTGACATATTCCGCACCTTCTTGCTCACTGACACAGATATACATTGTTTTTGTGTCATCATCGTAGGTTATGCCATAGATGCCTTCATCGACCAATGTCTCACGGTTGCTTGCACTGAGGAAGTCATTGCCCAAAGTGCCGGTCTTGGTGTTGTAGGTCTTGAAGGTGTTCTTGTATGAGTAAGGTATGGTCGAGTAGTCAACCTCCTGCTTCACGATATAGACAATGTCATCGCCTTCAGTCAGATAGAAACCATCTGTGATGTCCTTCACCGACCAGTCTTTGGTGTTCACTTCCACGATGTTGCTCACTGAATTCCAGTTTTCATCATATTCGGTGGTGTTGCAGTAAAAGCGGTCGTTGCAGGCAATGATGTGCTGCGGATTGGCATGAGGCAATGTGATGGTCTTGACTACCGAGAATGTGCGGAGGTCTATGATCGAAAGAGTGTTCTCGTTGCCCCATCCAGAGTTGCACACAGCCAGCATATCGTCTTCGATTGCCATCTGCTCTGGGTAAGTGCCTACCTTCACCGAAGCAACGAGCGACAATGAGGCAGTGTCGAACTTTGCCACTGCATCGCCATACATCGACACGTAAAGATAACCGTCTTCGAGTTCGAGCGAGCGAGGCTGACTCTTATCTCCTGTAGCGTATCGCACCAGTTCACGGCCGCGGTCATCGAGCTTGGCAATGTATCTTGATTCAGATACCGAGACAAAGAGGCAGTGGGTGTCATCGTCATAAACAAGGTCTTGAGCCACATCGCCTAAAGCCTTGCCATTGGCAGACGAATAGATATCCCTGTCACATTGTCCTTCAAAATTACCTGGAGCAATGCCCGAGATCGAGGCATTGTTCTTGCCCCAGCTTCCCTCGTTGAGCACATAGAGCGCATAGGGAGCCTCATACTTCTTGTCATCGACATCATCGCTGTCATCACACGATACCAGCACTGGCAAAGTCATTGCCAAAATAGCTGAAAATAATAGTTTCTTGTTCATGATTGTATAATAAATATGTTTGTAATTATAGTGCACTAACACCTTCACATCTTCACACCTTCACATCTTCACATCTTCACACCTTCACATCTTCACGCTTACAAAGAAGCTTCTTCCCGGCATAGGGTAGAACTGAATAATCTCATACTGTCGGTCAAGCAAGTTCTTGCACATCAGCGACACCTCGCATTGCCGTTTGCCTACCATTAAAATCTTTGTCAAGGTGAGGTTATGGTCATCGAAACTTGGCAAGCGATACTGCTTTTCGTGCATAAGCGACGAATATCTCTTGCCCATCCATTGCAGGGCATAGCCCACGTTGACAATACGATTCTGCCATATCACCGAGGCATTGCCGCTGTGTCGGGCTGTGTAAGGCACTTGCCTGCTATAACGCGAATTGCTTGAGGTCGTGATGTTGCGAGCGTCGTTGAGATTGTAACCGACATTGACCATGACCGACTTCTGGCTATACTCTGCCATGACGTTCAGACCTCTGATATCCACCTTTCCATAGTTATACATCTTCCATGCGAAGGTCGTTGGGAAAGCCACAATAAGGTCTTTCACGCGGTTGTGATAGGCATCGGCTGTCACCGAAATTTGTCCGCCAAGCCATTTGCCCGAATATGTCACGCCAATGTTTGTCTCATTGGTTCGTTCGGGACGAAGGTCGCGGTTGCCGAGGCGATAGTAATAGAGATCGTTGAACGAAGGCAATCGGAAAGCCTGTCGCCACGAGGCACGAAAGTAAAGCTGCTGTTCGCCCCACGGCTTCACGCTCATGCTCACGCTTGGAGTAAACCGTTTCTGGTTGCGGCTTTCGTTGAGGAAAGTATAAGAGAGAGAGGCATTGGCTGTGATCCAATGCTCGTGATACCTTATCCTGAATGTCGAGTAGGTTGTGGTTCGGTATTTATGGCCGACTTCGGGAATGTTGTTGCGAAGGGTGTTCCACAGCTCATCGACCACCACTGCCATCTGCAAACGATCGTTGGTGCGTGCAGCACGATAATTGACACCCATCGACAGGAAAGTCTCGTCTTGGCGGTATCTGTAGGTGTGCATCGTGATCCCGCTGTCATCTATCTGGTTGCCGTCGAAGTATTTGTTCCACGAGTGGTTGTATTTTGCCAAGACCTGCACATTCCATTGGCTTCCTAATTCCGCATCATATTTGGCTTGGGCAAAGCAATTCTCGTCCCATAGACGTTCGTGCGCCTCGTTGTTGTAATATACGATTCCTCCAGGCAGTTGTCGGTCGCTGTAGTAGTAATATACCTTGGCAGAAAGATGCGAAGGGTGGTTGCTTTCAGAGGCAAAGGTGTGTCGGACATTAACCTCGCCGTTCACCGCATCTGTGCGTCCGTTGTTGCGTCGTTCGCGCGTCTTTAGCGTTCCGTTGGTCAGTGTGAACGGATAGTCGCCATCGGTGTGGCTGTAATTGATAAAGCTGTTGATTATGCCTCTCGAAAACCGTGCTGACGTATTGATTGTGTTCCAGTTGCCATACGACAGTTTCAGCTCCGAAGTCTTGACATCGTTAGGAGTAGATAGATAGAGGTTGCCGCTGAATGGTTCGGCCGAAGCAGGAGTGAGCATCTCGGTTGGAGCACCAATGCCCATTCGTATGGCATCGATATTGTCGGTCGAGAAGCGCGATATGTCTATCTGTCCCGCCTGGCAGTTGCTAACAGGCACGCCATCATAGAGCACTCCAGTGTGTTCGGCTCCAAGATTCCTCACCGACACCGTCTTCATTCCTCCAAGTCCGCCGTAGTCTTTCACAGTCACGCCATTGGCAAGACGAAGTGCCTCGGCGACACTCTTTATCCCAAGTGCCTGCATATCGGCGGAAGAGAACTGCTGTAGAGGAGAGGCAGCCGACAGGAAGGTGCGTCGATGAGCCGTCGAGTCTTCCACTGCCACTTCAGGAAGAACCGACTGAGCATAGCTGTTGCTACACAGAAAAAAGATGTTTAAGCCAAATAAAGACCCTACAAGATGCTTGCACATATTGCTAATAGATTACGTCTGCTTCCGTCGATCGCGGAAGTTTGTTACACAGACACCGCATAGCAGGCATTCTGGCTTACATCGGTTCTCGATGCTTACAGCAGCGGGACTGCTCAGGACTCTCACCTGATTCCCTTTTAATCCATAACAGGTCAGTTTATGGAACTATGCGACTTCTTTAGGTGTGAAGATGTTAAGATGTTAAGGCGCTTCGCTTGTTAGGGTGTTAAGGCGCTTCGCTTGTTAGGGTGTTAAGGCGCTTCGCTTGTTAGGGTGTTAAGGCGCTTCGCTTGTTAAGTTGTTAAGGCGCTTCGCTTGTTAAGGTGTTCATTGCCTCTGTAGCGTCTTGAATGTGTAGTGTCAAACAACACCTTAACATCTTAACATCTTAACACCTTCACACCTTA
>SFEH01000020.1 GCA_004557315.1 Bacteroidales bacterium | reverse complement strand
GGCAGCTGTGTGCTGTAACATTTAATGATTGTTATTTTCAGTTGTTCTCAACAGCATTCTTAGTACTGTCGCAAAGCTGGTCATAGTCTAGTCCAGCAGGCAAGATGGGTTTGTGAATTGTGACAGATACGTTGCCGCACGATGGCATCTTCTGATGCTTTGGCATTGCTTCGTATGCTCCGTCGATGGTCACAGGAATGACAGGAACACCAAGTTCAACACTTAAGATGGCAAAGGTTTTCTTGAACTCGCCTAACTTGCCTGTCTCTGTGCGTGTGCCCTCTGGAAAGATTATGATGCTCTCGCCACGCTTCAGCACCTCTCCAAGTTGCTGGATAGAAGTCTTAAGATTACTCATGTGGAGCACAATGACATTGAGTTTGCTTGCCAAATAAACAGTTGCAGGACGTGTCACGTGCTTCTCTTTTGCTACAAAATAGGTATGGCGTATGAGTTTGTTTGGCACGGTACTCATCACAAACATACCATCTAGATAACTCTCGTGGTTGGCTGCAAGGATGAACGGTCCGTTTGCAGGAATATTCTCGCGACCGAACATCTTGAAATTGAAATAGTGCTTGAATGCCCAGCGGCAGAACTTTGTTATGAGCACTCCGAGATATGACGTGCCAGGGAGTTTCACATTAGCCGACGACTCTTGTAGTATCGAGTGCCAATCGGTCTTCTCAAACTCGATGCGTGTCTTATAATCCGACACATATTCAGCCAGTTCGGTGACATTCTTAAAGGTGGTCATGCGGTCGAGAGGCAACTCCATGCCAAAAGTCTGCTCAATGAAACCCTGAAGTCCAATCTTGTCGAGAGAGTCAAAGGCAAGGTCGGTCTCAAGATGATCGGTCGGACGCACTGCACACTTCTTCTCCTGACGGATATACTGCTTGATGACGCGATACTCTTCGAAAGCGGGTTCAACATACTGCTTCTCTTTCGGAGCAGTATGAACCCCAGCATTGATGATTTCAGTCAGCTTGAAGCGCTGGAGCTTGTCAAGCTTGGTTCGAGGCAGGTCACCACGATAGACGAAAAGGCTCATGAGCTTCTTGTAATTGACAACAGTGAGGTTATACGGCTCGAGTACCTCACGCTTGAGCGTCTCCTCAACCTCGTCATCACTCAGGTCGGCAGCCCATGCAGGCTGAGGCACTATGATGGCACGCAGCAGCTGGCCGTCCTGAACCACGGCAGCCTCCTTGACATACTGGTCATAATGTTCGATCTTGAACTCTATCTCATAAGGCTGCACGTTCTTGCCATTTGGCAAGACAATGAGCTCCTTGCTGCGGCCTGTAATATAGAGTCGGCCATGATCGTCGAACGTACCGAGATCACCTGTGCGCAGCCAGCCATCTGAATCGAGCACCTCGCGAGTCTCCTCAGGACGGTTGTAATATCCGAGCATGATGTTAGGTCCCTTGACAAAGATCTCACCATTTCGAATCTCTACCTTATCGGAAGGCAGAGGCTTGCCCACACTGCCTGGAATGATGTCGTCAGGACGGGTGAAAGCAATGATTGGCGCACATTCTGTCATGCCATAGCCCTCGAGCAAGTCGAGGCCTATGGTCTTCATTGCCACGGCAATCTCCCGGTCAAGGGCTGCACCTCCGCTGACGCAATAGGTGATATTACCTCCCATCTTCTTGCGCACACTACTGAAGATGGTGCGCGATAACCAGCGCCACTGCAACTTACGGCACATGTTGTAGAGAGCCTTTGTAATCCACTTGCTCTTGATCTTATATAGAATGGCTGTAATGAGCGTCTGCCATAGACGGGGCACACCAATAAAGATAGCCACCTTGCCTTTCTGCATCGTAGCCATTATGTCGGGACCCGACATTGAAGGCGAGATAGCAACACCACCACCAATGATCATAGGAGCCATAAGAGTGCCCATTAAAGGAAGAATATGATGGAGAGGCAAGAGAATGAGCGTACGACGGAAGCTGCTGAAGATAGGCACTTCGAATGCCACGGAGTTGATATTGGCCATGCAGTTACCAAACGAAAGCATCACTCCCTTTGGCGAGCCTGTAGTACCCGAGGTGTACATGATGAGAGCCACATCATTACTGTCGGCAACAACGTCGGCACGATCACATCCACGGATATCGGCATGTTCATAATCCTCGATGATGTGCACAGGGATGTCGGCACCAGCAGCCTTGACAGCGGCTATGGCGATTTCAGCACGCTTGTACGAAGCCCAAATGCAGGCTGGCTTGCAGTCCTCGACTACATATGTTACGTCTTCGACTGTAGAACTGGCATCGACCGGCACTACAATGCCCTTGTTGTTCCAAACTGAATAGGCTGCATAAATCCAGCCTTCACGGTTCTCACTAAGGATGACGACCTTATCGCCACGCTGTGTGTCGAAGACCCCTGAAAACAAAGAGATGCGGCGAAGCATCTCCTCAAAGCTGACTTCGCGTTCGAGTGTTATGATAGCTGGCTTATCCAGTTCCTTGATCATAGAAATCGTCATGGCCAATACTTCATTATAGGTTAGTAATTATTCTATCAGTCGGAATCCTGCAGCTAAGAGCGCATTGCGGATCTCTCTGACATGTTCGGAATTGCGTGTTTCTACACGTATGCTGAGCTGACATGCCAGCACATCGAAAGTCTCACGTGAACGGCTGTGTTCGACATTAACCACATTACCTCCAAGACGAGCAATTATGTCGGCAATACCTACTAACTGACCAGGCTTGTCATCAAGCTCGAAAACGAAGCGACAGGTACGTCCGCCCATGGCTAGTCCTCGAGTAACAACACGGTTGAGGATATTGACATCGATATTGCCGCCACTGACCACGCATATCACGTTCTTGCCTTCGAGCGGAATCTTGTTAAACATAGCAGCGGCCACGCTGACAGCACCAGCACCTTCGGCAATGAGCTTATGCTTCTCCATCATGGCGAGGATTGCCGCACTTATTTCGTCATCGCTTACTGTCACAATACCATCTACATACTTACTACACAGGTCAAAAGTGAGATCACCAGGTTCCTTTACGGCAATGCCGTCGGCAAGAGTATGTACTTTAGGAAGTCGCTCTATCTTTTGGTCTCTTATGCTATTGAACATGCTTGGTGCACCTTCAGCCTGAACACCATAGACCTTGACTCTTGGCATAAGACCTTTGATGGCAAACGCTACTCCGCTGATCAAGCCTCCGCCACCTATAGGGACGAGCACAACATCTACATCGTGAAGCTGGTCGAGTAGTTCAAAACCAATAGTGCCCTGACCTGCTATCACGTTCTCATCGTTGAACGGATGGACAAAAGTATAGCCAAACTCATCGCGCAACTGGAGAGCTTTCTGGTACGCATCATCATAGACGCCTGGCACAAGACATATCTCTGCGCCATAATTTCGAGTGGCCTCGACTTTGCTGATAGGCGCACCTTCTGGCAGACAGATGAGCGACTTAATGCCACTCGCGGCTGCAGCAAGAGCCACGCCCTGAGCATGATTACCAGCCGAACAAGCAATCACACCACGAGCCTTCTCATCGTCGGACAACTGAGAAATCTTATAATATGCTCCGCGCACCTTAAATGAGCCTGTCACTTGAAGGTTTTCTGGCTTCAACCATACATGACATAAAGGATTTAAATTTGGCGCAGGAATTAAGTCGGTGCGTCGAATCACCTTCTTTAACACATAACGTGCTTTGTAAATTGTGTCTAAATTCAACATATGTTTTTAAGTAAAAAGTTTATAACAGCACCATCAGTAAAATCTGGACGATTACGACACGGAGGAACATACCGAGAGGATATACCGCTGCATAACTTACCGATGGATTGTCGTTGGAGATAATTTCGTTGACGTAGTTTAGTGCCATCGGATTAGCCATTGCCCCACAAAGCATTCCGCAAGTACTGCCAAAATCAAGTTTGGCAAGACGCATGGCAACGATAGCCATGATGAACACTGGAATAACCGTGATAAGGAAGCCCAGCACTATCCACAGCAATCCTTCGGGACGCATAACCGTAGCGAAGAAATGGCTACCTGAGGCAAGACCGAGACAGGCAAGATAGAGAGAGAGTCCTATGCCACGCATCATGAGGTTAGCACTGCGTGTGGTATAGGTCACCAGATGGAAACGAGGGCCATAGGCTCCCATCAGGATACCTGCAATGATAGGTCCTCCAGCCAGACCGAGTTTAACTGGGGTGCTGATTGTCGGAATTGCTATAGGGATGCTACCAATGACAAGACCTAGCAGAATACCTACGAAAATAGACGCAAGGTTTGGCTCACGTAGTGTCTTTACCTGTCCGCCCAGCACCTCCTCAACCCTCTCGATTGAAGAAGCATCACCAATGATGGTGAGGCGATCTCCAATTTGAAGGACGAGCTTAGGAGTAGCAACAAGCTGGATGCCGCTACGGAGCACACGGCTAACATTGATTCCAAAGCGGGTGCGCAGTTTCAGAGCACCAAGTTTCCTTCCATTGATCTCTGAACGGGTGATGACAACATGCTTGGAAATAAGCTTACCATCAAGATGATTCCAGTCGAAACCCTCCTGATTGTATTCCCTGTCGTCTAGACGCTGCCCAAAGAGAGCCGCAAGCATAGACATGTATTTCTCCTCGGTCACCACAAGCACAATATCATCGGATTGAAGGACATGCGTTCCATCGGGAGTCACAGCATTGTCACCTCTCCAAATACGTGAGATGACAAACTTGGCGGTAATGAGCTGAGCCACATCAGCCACCTTCTTTCCGCAGATGCCAGGATTAAGAACCTTGAACTTGCCGACATAAGGACGTTCGGGCGATTCTTGCCCAACCTGCTCATTGGCCTTACGTGAAAGCGGCAGCTTGGAGAGCAGAAGTATGGCAATGATTACACCGATTACGCCCAAAGGATAGGTGACAGCACAGCCCAAGGCAGCTCCGCTTGAGTCATACCCCATCTGCACCAGCGTCTGCTGAGCAGCTGCAAGAGCCGGGGTATTGGTGGTAGCTCCGCAGAGGATACCCGAGACATCTTGCAAAGGCACACCCATTGTCCAACCGAGCAGCAAGGCCGTGATGGTACCAAGCACAATGACACCTATACCAAGCAGGTTGAGACGCATACCTCCATGCTGGAACGAACTGATGAAACCTGGACCTACCTGAAGGCCCAGTTCATATACAAAAAGCACAAGGCCGAAACTCTCGGCAAAGAGCAGCATCTGATTGTCGATGCTGAAGCCAAGATGTCCGGCCAAGATACCTACGAAGAACACGAAAGTCACACCAAGCGACACGCCAGCAAAACGAAGTTTGCCAAGCGCTCGGCCTAAAGCTATGACAACCGAGATGATGATTGTCGCCTGAAGTGCCGAATGTTCGAAGAGTATGGAATTGAGAAAATCCAACTTTTAAAAATTAAATTGTCAAAGATTGAATGCTGCCTTGACAGCATCGACATAATCGAGCTTCTCCCAAGTGAATAGTTCTACAACCTTCTTGATTGGGTCTTTCATGTATCGGTTTTGGAAGACTTTCTCCTTTACCTCACATGGACGACCGAAATGGCCGTACGCAGCTGTCTCAGAGTATATTGGATTGCGTAGCTTGAGGCGCTTCTCAATAGCATAAGGAGTCATGTCGAAGATCTCAGCGACCTTTGCAGAGATTTCTGCATCAGAAAGAGACACCTTGGCAGTGCCGTAGGTATTGACACAAAGGCTAACTGGCTTTGCCACTCCAATGGCGTATGCAACCTGTACGAGAATCTGGTCGGCAACTCCTGCCGCACAGAGGTTCTTGGCGATGTGACGCACCGCATAAGCTGCCGAACGGTCAACCTTTGATGGATCTTTACCAGAGAAGGCTCCACCACCATGCGCTCCACGTCCGCCATAAGTATCAACAATAATCTTTCTTCCAGTAAGGCCTGTGTCACCATGAGGTCCACCGATCACGAACTTACCAGTCGGGTTGACGTGATAGATGATGTCGCCATCGAACAGCGCTTTCTCTTCATCGCTGAGTCGAGCCAAGAGTCTTGGCACAAGTATTTTGATTACATCCTCACGTATCTTTGCCTGCATTGCCTCATCTGTATCAAACTCATCGTGCTGAGTTGAAACGACAATGGTATTGACGCGCACAGGACGGTTCTGTTCATCATACTCGATAGTGACCTGACTCTTGGCATCAGGACGAAGATAAGGCATGAGAGAGGTCTCTTTGCGGATCTTGGCGAGCTCAATAAGGAGCAACTGGCTTAGTTCTAGAGTGAGAGGCATGTAGTTGTGGCTCTCATTGGTGGCATAACCGAACATCATACCCTGGTCACCTGCACCCTGCTGTGTTTCTTCCTGACGAACTACACCACGGTTGATATCGTCGCTCTGTTCATGTATTGCACTGAAAACGCCACAGCTGTCACCGTCGAATTTGTACTCAGCCTTGGTATAGCCAATGCGGTTGATGACTGCACGTGTCGTGTTGAGAAGATCCACATAAGCATTGCTTTTGACCTCACCAGCCAAAACGACCTGGCCAGTAGTGACAAGAGTTTCACAAGCCACCTTGCTGTGTGGATCCTGCGCAAGAAACTCATCGAGAATAGCATCGCTGATCTGATCAGCGACCTTGTCAGGGTGTCCTTCAGACACCGATTCAGAAGTGAATAAATAATTCATAATTTAATAAAAACTTTTTAAATGGTTCTCAATCATTAGCAACTTTTGGAATGGTTGCCAATCATTAATTTTTCAAATTAATTGTGCAAATATACGCAAAAAAGTTGACAACTTGCAAAACAAGATGCCAACTTTTATTTATTTAAATAAGTTTTGGGCAAATCAGCTCAAAATGCCAAGTCCACTGAGGAATATGAGGAAGATGCTGATAGGTGCAACATAACGTACGAGCAGCATGAACCAATTGTAGAACCATGCGGTCTCCCTGCCGTTGTTGCTAAATGCCTTATATAACAGTTTTTTGTCAACCACCCAGCCTGCGAAGAGCGACATGAACAAGCCACAGCCAGGCATGAGAACATTGGCAGTGAGCTTGTCGAAGGCATCGAACATCGTATAGCCGAAGATTGAGAAAGTTGAGGTATATTCAGGAACGAATGACATGGCACAAGACAGTCCGAGCAACTCGCCAACCAAACAGACGATGATGACGGCTGTGCGACGTTTGATATGAAACTCCTCCTGAAGGATGGTGATTGGCGTCTCAAACATCGAGAGTGTAGATGTGAGCGCTGCGACAACAAGAAGCACGAAGAATGCCACGCATAGCCAATAGCCACCAGTCATCCGACCGAACACTTCTGGCAAGGTGATGAAAGCCAAGCCTGGACCTGCTCCAGGCTCCACACCGAACTGATAGCAAGCAGGGAAGATGATGATACCAGCAAGAATAGCTATCAGAGTGTCGAGCAAAGTGATAGAAATAGCGGTCTTGCCCATCTTTGTCTGATCGCCAAGATAACTTCCGTATGTAAGAAGACAGCTAATACCAATAGACACACTAAAGAACGACTGTCCAAGTGCAGAAACAATCACAGAAGAATTGATTTTCGAAAAATCAGGATTGAAAAGGAATCGGAGTCCATCACTCGCCTTTGGCAGCAGCAGTGAATTGACACAAAGAATAATAAGTATCACCCCAAGGAAAGGAACGAGAATGTTTGAAGTACGTTCGATACCTTTTTGAACACCTCCGAGAAGGATGGCTGCATTGACAAGAATGAAGATGGTGAGCCATACTATCGGACCTCCAAGACTCTGACTATATTCGCTGAATTGCGGAATATTATCAGCTACAGCTCCCACAGAATAGCTGAGCGTCCAACCTGCCACTACAGAATAGAAACCCACAATGAGCAGCATAGTCGTTGCACCTACGAAACCGAGCAAAGGCCAGAGACTCTTGGTATTTGGAGAGAGAGCTCTGTATGCACCCACAGGATTACGGTGTGTGAGCCGTCCGAGCGTAAGTTCGGCAAGCATGAGAGGAGTGCCGAGTATCAGCACACAAAGAATATAAATAAGAATGAAGGCGGCTCCTCCGTTCTGACCAGTCTCATAAGGGAATCGCCAGATATTACCCAAACCGACAGCCGAACCAACAGCCGCGGCAATACCGCCCAAACGGGTCACAAAAAGAGCGCGTGAATTATCTGCCATATAAAATTTAAGTGTTTAGAAAATGCCAATACCGCTCAAGAAGATGAGCATAATACAGATTGGTGCGAAGATTCGCAAGATCCAAAGCAATGGTCGGATGTACCAGCCACTGTCGTTGCGCCAGTTGGTGAGAGCATCATGGATAATATCCTTGTCGAGCTTCCAACCTACAAACAGCGAGATGAAGAATGCACCAATCGGCATCATATAAAGCGATGTGATCTTGTCGCAGAAATCGAAGAAGCAATCACCAAAGAACTTCATATCCCAAACGCCCAACGAAAGTGAGCTGGCAGTTCCAAGCACCAGCACTACCAAAACGCTGACAGCAGTAGCTGTCTTACGAGAGAGCTTGAGTTCTTCCTGAAGGAAACTGATAGGAACTTCGAACAGCGACATGCATGATGTGAGCCCTGCGAGCGAGATGAGCAGGAAGAACGCTATACAGCACAGATAACCTCCAGGCATCTGAAGGAACACGTTAGGTAAAGTGATGAACACGAGACCAGGGCCTGCCCCTGGTTCAATGCCATAAGAAAAACATGCTGGGAAGATGACAACACCCGCAAGTATAGCTATGATTGAGTCAAGACACACCACTTGTGTTGCAGTCTTTCCAATCTTGGTATTGTCACCGAGATAACTGCCATAAGCCAGCATAATGCCCATAGCAAGAGAAAGCGAGAAAAACGCCTGTCCCATGGCCACGATGAAAGTTTTGGCCGAAACCTTTGAAAAATCAGGATTGAAAAGAAAATCGCATCCTTCAACAAAACCAGGAAGGAAGAAACTATTGACGACGAGCATCAGAAGAAGCACGCAGAGCAAAGGCATCATCACATTGGATGCTCGCTCGATGCCCTTCTGGACACCTGCCACCATGATGGCAGCATTGGCAGCCACACTGATAACGAGCCACAGAAGAGGTTGCCAAGGACTGGTGCTGAAAGAAGCAAAGTCGTTGGCAAGGACCGTTGCCGCATCTACGGAAGGATCAGCGGCTTGCGCAGAAGCAACTACCGATGCAAAATCGTTGATGATGGCGCGAAACGTATAGCTGAAGGTCCAGCCAAGAATGATGAGATAAAAACCAAGAATGATAACGGAAACGAGCATGCCCATGACACCTACCCAATACCAAGGAGTGCCAGGTGCCAGCTTCTTAAAAGCACGAGCCACATTGGAATGAGCCGATCGTCCGATGGTGAATTCTGCTATAAGCAGAGGTACACCAAGAAGAGCAACCGCACACAAGTAAATCAAGAGAAATGCAGCACCTCCATTCTGTCCGGTTTCGTATGGGAACCTCCAGATATTACCAAGTCCTACAGCCGAACCGACTGCCGCTGCAACTGCACCGAGGCGTGTTGCGAACATTGCTCTTTCTTTCTTTTCTTCAGCCATAACGGAAATTAAATTTTTGCTTAAAAGATACAAATATTGATTGCAAAGTTATATAAAAATTATTTATTTTGTTTCATATTTATCTCTTTTTTGTAAAAAATATTTCACTTTAGCAGCAAGAAAACAAAGTTTTCACATTTACTTTGCAATTTTTTGGTCAAAATATTTGGCAAAGACATATAAAGTAAGTAACTTTACGCGTTTTTTATTTATGCCCAATGTACGAATATCATAAACCTGTAATGCTCGATGAATGTCTGGAGGGTCTTCAGATTCGCCCAGATGGTGTTTATGTCGATGTGACCTTCGGTGGTGGAGGCCACAGCAGAGCCATTCTCGAAAAACTCGGGGAAGGCGGACATCTGTATAGTTTTGACCAGGATCCAGATGCCGAAGCGAATGCCTTCGGAGAAGGTTCGGACATCAAGAACATCGAGTCATTCACCTTCGTCCGCAGCAATTTCAGATACCTAAAAAACTGGATGAGGTATCATTGTGTTAATCAGATTGACGGACTGCTTGCCGATTTGGGAGTCTCGAGTCATCACCTCGATGACCCCGAACGTGGGTTCGCCTTCCGCTTTGATGCTCCTTTGGACATGAGAATGAATACAAGGGCCGGAAAGACGGCAGCCGACATTCTCGCCCAGGCCGACGAGACAGAGATTGGCAAGATATTAGCAATCTATGGAGAACTGAAGCAAGCCAGACGAATGGCATCAGCCATAGTGCGGCAAAGAGCCCAGAAGCCGATAGCTACAACAGGCGATTTCTGTGATGTGATCAAGCCTTTCATCAACAAAAAGGCCGAGAAGAAAGAACTGGCACAAGCTTTCCAGGCATTGCGTATCGAGGTCAACCACGAGATGCAAGCACTCGAGGAGATGCTGCTTCAAGCCACAGAGCTCCTTGCGCCCGACGGACGTTTAGTCGTAATGACCTATCATTCGCTCGAAGACCGGATTGTGAAGAACGTCATCCGTTCAGGACATGTTGATGGTCATATCGAGCAGGACTTTTATGGCCGTATCATTGCACCTCTAAAAGCTGTGAACAATAAGATAATCACAGCCAGCGAGGAAGAACTTGAGAATAACCCAAGGTCGCGGAGCGCAAAACTGCGCATAGCGACCAGAAACGATAATATCTGACCGAGAAGACAATGGAAAAGACGAGTATTACAGAGAAGATAAGCAACGTCGCCGATTCGATAAGCGATGCTATTGAGACATACGAGACCCCTTTGTCAGGTGCTTTCTACAAGAAACATTTCGGCAAGATGATCATTGTGGGAATACTGCTCATGTCGTATATCGACCTCAGATATGAATACGAGGCTGCCATCTACAAACTGGGACAACTGAAGACCCGGCTCGATGAAGTGCGTTATACCTCGATCGCTCGATGGGGAGAACTGACAGGAAAGAACAAGCCTGAAGTAGTGAGACTGAAAGTAGCAGAAAGCGACATTGAACTAATTCCGACCGACGAACCTCCAATCCTCGTTGACTAAACAATGGACTACAAGAAAAGATTTTACGTTATAGCAGCCTTGCTTGGCATCTATGTATGCTTCATCTGGTTCAAATCGTTCCAGACAGTCATCGTCGATGGTCCGAAGTACCGTGCGAAGGTCGAGAAACTGAAGGTTGACAGCATTCCGATTCCGCAGCTCCGCGGCTTTATCTTTGCCGATGGCAATGAACTGCTTGCGGGCTCTTTGCCGGAATACGATGTCTTTTTCGACTTCAAGAGCACAACTATCGCTGACTCGAAAGGCAAGATGAACATACCTCAGGACACCATTGCATATTATTTCAGCGACAACGGCCCTGGAGCGAAAGCCCTGCATGAAATAGATCCGTCGAGAAGTGTAGCCGAATATGCCCGAATCGTCAGGAATGCTTATGCACAGCGTACTTCCCGCCTGCATATCCTTCATGCCGTGCCATATCTCGAATATAAGAAACTTCGCACAAAGATGCCATATCTCAGCAAACCGAAATATCAGAATGGACTCATCAGCGAAGAACGAGCGCACCGCTATCGCCCCTATGGAGAAACTCGCATGGGAGCATCGACAATAGGAAGCGTTTATGCAAAGAAAGACAAGAACGGTATCAGCGGACGAGGCAAGGGCGGCATTGAGGAGGCTATGGATTCGATATTAAGAGGAAAACCGGGACTCGGATTCAAGCAAGTCATCCGCCGGCATCAGACAAATATTACCGTGGAGCAGCCTGTCAATGGTGCCAACGTACACACTACGATCAATGTCGAAATGCAGGACATACTCGACCGTGCCCTTTGCAAACGCATCCTTGAGTTGCGCGCCCATGCTGGTTGGGCTGCTATCATCGAGTGCAAGACCGGCAAGATAAAGGCAATCTCTAACCTTGAGAGGATTTCTGATACGGAATGTGCAGAAGACCACAACCACTTGTTCGAGGATCTGGTTGACCCAGGTTCGACGTTCAAGACCGTGAGTTATATGCTCTTGCTTGAAGATGGCAAAATCACACCTGAAACCAAGGTCAACACAGGCAACTACACTCATGCTCGTGGTGAATTCATTTATCACGGACAGCATATCCGCGACGACCATCCTGTTGGAGAAGTAACAGCCGATGAGGCGATGGTGCAATCATCGAACATCTCGATTGCCAAGTTGACCACACAGGCATATGAGAAAAACCCGCAGGAATATCTCGATGGCATCGAACGAATTGGCTTCCTCAACGACCGCGCACTATCGGACAGCGATAGGGCTGAAATCAAACAGGTGGGCTATCTGCGTCATCTCGAGTTCCGCAAGGAGTTCCCAAAAGCCCAGGCAGCCCGTCACCGTCAGATGACAGGGCGCAGTTGGAGCAAGGTCTCGCTGGCACAGATCAGCTATGGCTATGAGACACAGATTCCAGGCATCTATATCCTTCAGTTCTATAATGCCATCGCCAACGACGGCAAGATGATGCGCCCATATATCGTTGATTACATCGAAAAAGACGGAGAAGTGATATGGGAACAGGAACCGACAGTGATCAATCCGAAGATATGTTCGGACAAGACACTCAAGGATGTGCGCCATGCTCTCGAAGGTGTTGTCGAGCACGGTACGGCAGCAGGTAGCGCTTGGCTTCCAGGAGCTAAGAGCAAGAAGCTGAAGATAGCAGGAAAGACTGGAACGGCACAACGTTTCAACCAAGTGACCAAGACGTATAGCGGAGCTGGACACAATGTGTCGTTTGCAGGTTACTTCCCTGCCGAAAATCCTGAATACTGTGGCATAGTGGTGATAGATGCCCGTCCTGGCGGCAACTTCGGACGACCTGGCGGTGGCTATATGGCAGGACCGGTCTTCAAATCGTTTGCAGAACAGATTTGGGCTTTGAAATGCAACAAGACATTGACAGACATTACTCCCGACACCATTAACCCAATGGCGCCAAAGGTTAAGAAAGGACCACTCTTCACGAAGGAAGTTCTAAGCAAGCTCGACCTCGACACCGTGAAATGGGAGCCAATCGAACTTACGAATGCTTCGCTCAATAAGATTCCAGATGTCAAAGGCATGGGAGCCGCTGATGCCTTGTTCAAGCTTGAAAGCCTTGGACTGCGCGTCAACATCGTGGGCAAAGGTGCCGTTGCCTCAATGTCGGTCGCCCCAGGAACATCTTGCAAGCGAGGAGACTATATTACGCTTACACTGAAATAAGACAATAAGAATAATTGTGACAAAATATGAAACTTACAGATTTGCTTGAACGCCTCGACTACACATTAGCAGGTGCACAGGACATCGAACGTGAGATAACATCAATCGAACAGGACAGCCGCAAGATCAAGGCTGGCAGCCTTTTTATTGCAGTAAGAGGAACGAATGTAGATGGACACTCCTTCATTCCACAGGTTATTGAAGATGGAGCTGCAGCAGTGGTGTGCGACACGCTTCCAGAAGAACTCTCGGACAATGTTACATACATCAAGGTTGAGGACTGCAACCTTGCCCTTGCAATGCTTGCTTCCGCCTGGAATGGTTATCCATCGGAACAACTCACGCTGGTGGGTGTGACAGGCACTAATGGCAAGACCACGATAGCGACCTTGTTGTACCGACTCTTCACCAAGCTCGGCTATCCATGCGGACTGCTTTCAACAGTATGCAACTATGTCATCGACCGTGAAGTACCTGCGACCCATACCACACCTGATCCTTTGCAACTCAACAACTTGCTTCGCGAGATGGTGGAAGAAGGTTGTGCTTACGCCTTTATGGAGGTTTCGTCACACAGTGCAGATCAGAAACGCATTGGCGGACTTGACTTTGACGGAGGAATCTTCACCAATCTCACTCGCGACCACATGGACTATCATAAGACCGTCGAGAACTACCTCAAGGCAAAGAAGTCATTCTTTGACAATCTGCCTGCCAAGGCTTTTGCCATCAGCAATGCCGATGACAAAAACGGAGAGATAATGATGCAGAACACCAAGGCTCGCCGCCGTCTGTATAGCGTGCGTTCGGCAGCCGATTACACTGCAAGAATCATCGAAGAAGCTTTCGAAGGAATGGAGTTACAGTTTGGCATTGGCGGCAAGACATTAAGTCCTGTAGTCACCCATTTTGTTGGCCGCTTCAATGCATCGAACCTCGCCGCCGTATTTGGTGCTGCCATTGAATTGGGAGCAGAGGTTGATGAGGTACTTGTCAAGATGAGTGAGCTCGTGCCTGTAAATGGTCGCTTTGAGGCTATCCGTTCGCCGAAGGGATATAGCGCCATAGTTGATTACGCACACACTCCAGATGCTCTCATCAATGTGCTTGAGGCAATAAAAGAAATTCTCGGCAACAAGGGTAAAATCATCACTGTAGTGGGCTGTGGAGGCAACCGTGACAAGGGTAAACGTCCTATCATGGCCAAGGAATCTGCACTGCGCAGCGATCGTCTGGTGCTCACGTCCGACAATCCGCGTTTTGAAGAGCCAGAAGAAATCATCAAGGATATGCAGGCTGGACTCGACAGTGACGATCTTCGCGAAAAGACCATCTCAATCACGGATCGCCGCGAGGCTATACGCACAGCAATGATGATTGCCGAAAAGGGCGATGTCATTCTGATTGCCGGCAAGGGACACGAGGACTATCAAGATATCAAGGGTACAAAACACCATTTTGACGATCATGAGGTGGTTAGAGAGGCAATGGGAATCTAACAAACAACAATCAGAGACTAACAATTAACTATTCAACAGATGCTGTTTTATTTATTCCGCTTTCTGCATGACACCTTCGACATTCCAGGGGCTGGTATGTGGAGCTATATCTCTTTCCGCGCCATCGCAGCTTTGATATTAGCATTGGTCATATCTGCTGTTTTTGGCGAATACTTCATCAAGTTCATGAAGCGACGCAATATCAGTGAGGCACAGCGCGACCCTTCGATCGACCCATACGGAGTGCAAAAGAAAGGTGTGCCCACAATGGGCGGCATCATCATCATCGTTGCAACAATAGTGCCTTGCCTTCTGCTTGGCCGCCTGCGCAACATCTACATGATCCTATTGCTCGCAACAACCGTCTGGCTCGGTTTTCTTGGATTCATGGACGACTATATCAAGATGAACAAAACCAAAGACGGAATGAAGCCCATATACAAGCTGGTGGGGCAGGCTGCTCTTGGACTGGTTGTTGGACTGACTCTTTATCTCAGTCCAGATGCAGTGATGCGAGAGAATGTCACAATCAAGAAAGTCGTGACCGAACAGGTTGTCACATCACCCGATGACCATTATGCCGATATTTACTGCATAGATGAGGCAGAACCACAGTCAAGAGTGATTGAAACGGTCACACTCAAGTCTGAGCCAGAGAAATCGACCAAGACAACCATGCCATTCTGCAAGAACCACAATCTTGACTATGCATCATGGTTCGGATGGATGGGTGACTATGCACAGTTTGCAGGATGGGTTTTATTTGTCTTCCTCACTACATTTATTATTATGGCAGTGAGCAATGGTGCAAACCTCAACGATGGTATGGACGGCATGTGTGCAGGTAATTCGGCCATCATGTGTATTGCACTCGGACTCCTAGCCTATTTTTCGAGCCACATCGAATATGCTTCATACTTCAACATCATGTATATTCCAGGAACACAGGAACTGGTTGTCTTTGTAGCTGCATTTGTCGGAGCTCTCATCGGATTCCTTTGGTACAATGCCTTTCCAGCACAGATCTTCATGGGTGATACAGGATCTCTAGCCATCGGAGGCATCATTGGAGTATTGGCCGTCACTATCCACAAGGAACTGCTGATTCCTGTCATCTGTTTCATCTTCCTTGCAGAGAGCGTCTCGGTGATCTTGCAGACTTCGTATGCCAAGCATGGTAATAAGAAAGGGCTGAAACTGCGTGTGTTCAAGCGCGCCCCAATACACGATACATTCAGAGTCTTGCCTGGGCAGATTCCAGCAGACTTCAAGATAATTTTTGCAAACTGGCCAAAAGGAAGCTGGCATGAGTCAAAAATCGTAGTCCGATTCTGGATTACAACCATCATTTTGGCTGCCTTTGCAATCATGACATTAAAGATAAGATAAAGAAATGAAAAGAATTGCTATTTTAGGTGCTGGCGAAAGTGGAACGGGAGCTGCCGTCCTCGCAAAGGTCAAAGGCTTTGATGTCTTCCTTAGCGACATGTCGCCAATTAAGGATAATTACAAGAGAATACTTGAAGAGTATGGAATTCCATTCGAAGAAGGTCATGCTCACACAGCTGAGCTGATTCTGAATGCCGATGAGGTGATTAAAAGCCCTGGCATTCCGCTCACGGCACCACTGGTGATCGAGCTCATAAAGAAAGGTACGCCCATCATCTCGGAGATTGAGTTTGCAGGTCGCTATACCGACGCAAAGATGATATGCATCACTGGTTCGAACGGCAAGACAACTACAACCATGATGACATACCACATTCTTAAGTCAGCAGGTCTCAATGTCGGTCTTGCCGGCAATGTGGGCAAGAGTCTCGCATATCAGGTTGCAACCGAGCACTATGACTACTATGTCATTGAGCTCTCATCGTTCCAGCTCGACAACATGTATGAGTTCAAGGCCAACGTGGCAATCATCATGAACATCACTCCTGACCACATGGATCGCTACGATCACCAGATGCAGAACTATATCAACTCTAAACTGCGCATTGTTCAGAATCAGACCAAGAACGACCATCTGATCTATTGGAAAGAAGACCCAATCATTGCAGAGGAGATTGCACGACGGTTGAAGGAACCTGATGGTGGAGAAGACTACACGGGAACCAACAACGAACATCCTGACCTCACCGACAATGAGGGAAAGAAGATCTATCCGTTTGCTGGACATATCGATCCTCTCAAAGTAGATCTCATTCCTTTCACAGGAAAGTCGGTAAAGGACATGGGAGAAAAGCCTCTCACTCCTGGTGCATACGTAAAGAATGGTCAGATGGTCATCGACCTCGTTGACCAGATGATCAACATCGACCTTGAAGAACTTCCTCTACCAGGTCCGCACAACCTGTACAACACCATGGCAGCCACTATATCGGCAAGCCTGACAGGTATCAAGAAAGATGAAATACGCAAGGCTCTGAAATCGTTCAAGGGAGTTGAGCACCGTCTTGAGAAATGCGGAGTGATTGACGGAGTGGAATACATCAATGACTCGAAAGCAACTAATGTCAACAGCTGTTGGTATGCTTTACAGTCGATGACCAGGCCTACCGTGCTTATACTCGGAGGCAAGGACAAGGGCAACGACTACACTGAAATCGAGCAACTGGTCAGGGACAAATGTACTGCACTTGTCTATCTTGGCCTTCACAACGAAAAGCTCCATGACTTCTTCGACAAGATGGGTAAGCCTGTTGCCGATGCGCTGTCGATGAGAGAGGCTCTTGAAAAATGCCGCAGGTTTGCCCGACCAGGCGATACAGTACTGCTATCTCCATGCTGCGCGTCGTTCGACCTCTTCAAGAGTTACGAAGACCGCGGAGATCAAATGAAGGCTATTGTTTCAGAATGGCAAGTGGCTACACAATATTAATAAATGATTGTTATATAGAAAAGATTAGCTGAACACGAATCAACTTCAATGGAAAAGAAAACGTTCATAGGTTCAATAATGAGAGGCGACAACTGGATCTGGGGAATCTACTGGTTGCTATTCTTCATCTCAGTCATTGAGATGTTCAGCGCGTCGAGCCGATTGGTTTATAAATCCTTGACGAGTACAGACCCCGTGTTCAGGCACATGGAGTTTCTCTTCTGGGGTCTTGGCGCTGTGCTGATCTTTCAAAGCCTCAATGCCAAAGCAATCCGCAACTGGGGAGTACTATTGTATCTGCTGGGAATTGGTGGACTGATTATGCTTCCTGTCATGGGTAGAACGGTCAACGGAGCTGTACGTGATGTAGCTGGATTACAGCCTGCGGAGTTTTGTAAGGTGGGACTGATGATGACACTCTGTCTTGCAATAACCACGAGCGACGATTTTTACTATCGTTTCTCTCTTTTCCGCAAGAACATTCAGCTCTACAGATTCTGGTTTTATCTGCTCATTGCAGGAGCAGTTGGCCTGCCTATCATGACCCAGAACCTCTCTACTGCTCTTATCATAGGAATGGCTTCGCTTTCCGTGCTATGGGTTGGTGGTGTCAAAGCATTGTATATTCGTCGCACCCTGTATTGTCTGCTTATAGTTGGCGGAATAGGGGCAGCTGCCTTGTTTGGACTCCACGAGTGGGATGTTTCCAATGTCACAGCCAATAAGGAATATGTAGATCTTGGTCCCCTCAACCGAGCACACACATGGGCAAGCCGTATCTTCGACAAAGACGATATACCGTTGGCTGACCAACGTCCTAATGATGACAATGCACAGGTGATACATGCCCACATGGCCCTTGCCAACAGTTATCCTTTTGGCAAATTCATTGGCAACAGCCAGCTTAGAGACCTTCTTCCTGAGGCATATTCTGACTATATATATGCCATCATTTTTGAAGAGACAGGATTTATCGGAGCTCTATTCGTGATGCTGCTATATCTCGTTCTTCTTGGGCGATGCTTCTACCTTTCAGGCAAGACATCCGACCCATACGTGAGATTGCTGATGATAGCCCTGCCGACAATAATGACAATCCAAGCACTGATGCACATCGGTGTGTGCACGGATGCAATGTTCGTGACAGGTCAACCTCTTCCGTTGATAAGCCGAGGAGGATCGAGCATCCTACTGACAAGCGTTTCATTCGGCATCATCCTTGCTCTCAGCAGAATTGTCAAAGCCGAACGCGAAGCGCATGAAGTTCCACAAGTACAAATTGAAAGCTTATGAAAGTAATAGTGAGTGGCGGAGGTACAGGCGGACATATCTTTCCTGCCGTATCGATAGCCAATGCGATAAAAAAAGCTCTTCCAGATACAGAATTTCTCTTCATCGGAGCCAATGGCCGCATGGAGATGGAGAAGGTACCTGCCGAAGGTTACAATATCATCGGGCTACCGGTAAGAGGATTCTTGCGACCTCTATACCATCCGAAGAATATCATGGTGCTTCTCGACCTTTTGAGAAGCACATTCATGGCAAAGAAAATCATAAAGGAGTTCAATCCTGACATTGCAGTAGGTGTAGGTGGCTATGCGAGTGCTGCAGCCTTGAAAGCAGCCTGTTCTCTTGGTGTCCCATACGTCTTACAGGAGCAGAATGGCTTTGCTGGGGTTACCAACCAGAAACTTGCCAAGCATGCAAGGAAAATATGTGTGGCATACCCAAATATGGAACGATTCTTTCCTGCTGACCGCATCGTCATGACCGGCAATCCTGTGCGCCAGTCTTTGCTTGAGTGTGAAGCGACTGTTGCCGAAGCGCGTCAGGCATTCGGGCTTGACCCAGACCGCCCTACCATCTTCGTCACAGGCGGTAGTCTGGGTGCACGCAGCATCAACGAGAGCATAGCAGATGGAATAGAGCTACTTGAATCCGCTGGAATACAAGTGTTATGGCAAACCGGGAAGGCCGATGGTGACAAGTGGAACGACATAGCAGCTGCAAAACAGACAAAACTGGTGCATCCGACGAGTTTCGTCACTGACATGGCAAAGGCTTATCGTGCTGCCGACGTTGTCATCTCACGATCAGGTGCAGGAGCCGTCAATGAGATATGCCTCATAGGCAAGGCTTCTATACTTGTGCCATTGCCAACTGCAGCAGAAGATCACCAGACAGCCAATGCCAAGGCACTTTCGACAAAAGATGCCGCTATTCTCGTTGCTAACAGCGAGGCTAAACAGAAACTTGTCACAGAGGCAATCAACCTCATTGCCAACAAAGACAGGATAAAGGCAATGGAGGAAAAAGCAAAAGCAATGGGACTATTCGGGGCTGCCGATACCATTGCAAAGATTGTAATTGAAGAAGCAAAGAAAAAGAAATGACTATGAAATCTATATATTTTGTTGGTGCGGGCGGTATCGGAATGTCTGCTCTTGAACGTTATTTCAAAGCAGAGGGATATAAAGTAGGCGGATATGACAAGACACCTTCTTCTCTCACTGAAACACTCATTTCAGAAGGCATTGACATTCACTTCGAAGACGATATCGAAGCCGTTGATCCTGTTTTCAAGAACCCAGACGAAACCATCATCTGCTATACACCTGCAATCCCTAAAGACCACGGGGAACTCTGTTATTTCCAACAGAACGGCTTTAAGGTCATGAAGCGATCACAGCTTCTTGGCATTATCACCCGAGAAAAACGAGGACTCTGCATCAGTGGCACACATGGCAAGACCACGACATCTTCGATGGTGGCACACATACTAAAGCAAAGCCACATAGATTGTAATGCCTTCCTCGGAGGCATATTGAAGCCTTACGGCTCGAATTTCATGCTGTCGGCAAAATCCGACCTGACGGTTATCGAAGCTGATGAGTTCGACCGTTCATTCCATACACTGTCACCGTATCAGGCTGTGATAACATCGTGCGACCCTGACCATCTCGACATTTATGGAACAGAAGAAGCATACCGCGACAGTTTCGCACACTTCTCATCACTCGTCCGACCAGGAGGATTGCTGCTCAAGCGAAAGGGTATAAAAGTGGAGATGAGACTACAGGAAGGTGTTCGATATGCAGAATATGCTGTCAATGAAGAGGCCGACTATTTTGCAACAAATATTAGAATAGGTAATGGCACAATACTTTTTGATTTTGTAGCCAAGGAAGAAGGCATCGTCATGCGTGATATGGAACCTGGAGTACCAGCACCAATCAATGTCGAGAATGCAACAGCAGCATTGGCTCTGTGTCTGATCAATGGCTGTACCGAAGATGAGATGCGCACTGCTCTCAAGTCGTTTGAAGGAGCAAAACGTCGCTTCGACTTTTATATCAAGCGTGAAGACCTCGTCTTGATGGACGATTACGCACATCACCCTGACGAAATCAAAGCCAGCCTCAATTCAGTCAGACAGTTATTCGCAGGACGTCATGTCACAGTGGTATTCCAACCTCATCTCTATTCGCGCACTCATGATCTGGTCGAAGGTTTTGCTGAAGCCCTCAGCATTCCAGATCGCACCATTCTGCTGCCGATTTATCCTGCACGAGAACAGCCAATACAAGGCGTGACTTCAGAATGGCTTCTCAACATGATTGAAAGCAATGACAAACGTTGTGTGATGCAATCAGCACTCACTCAATGTCTCAAGTCTCTCAAGGACGCAGGCAAACTTGATGTCGTAGTAATGATGGGAGCAGGCGTTGACATCGAACGGCTTCTTCCTGAAACAGTTGAGTGTTTAGGTTAGTTAAATAATACTTATGGCAAGAAAAATATTAGCATTGGTAGTAGCGATAATGCTGATAAGCTATCTGGCAATAGCTGGAGTTGTATATCGCATTGGCAGCACACCACCAAAATACAATGACATTGAAATCAGCATCACAGATGTTGATGATCAGGCATTTGTCACCAAAGCCGATGTGATGCAGCAGTTGCGGCATGCAAAGATCAACCCAGTGGGTCAACCATTTGATTCGGTCAACACCCTTGCAATATCGAAAGTGCTCGAACGCAATAAACTCATCAAGAAAGCACACTGCTATCATTCTCCAGACAGTGTGCTGCATATCGACATTGACCAGCGCCATCCTATTTTGCGCGTAAAGAGTATTAGTCAAGGAGACTTCTATGTTGACCGCGAAGGATTCATCATGCCTGTTCAAAACATTGTGCCAATGCAAATCCCTCTTGCCACAGGAAACATCAGTAAAGAAAAGGCAAGCAATGATTTATACGTGCTTGCTCAATATCTCAACGACAATAAATTCTGGAGGCAGAATATCACTCAGATATATGTCAAGACCAACGGAGATATCGAACTGATTCCACGTGTCGGCACACATACAATACTACTTGGCACAGCCGAAAACTGTGAAAAAAAACTCAACAATGTACGCAAGTTCTACGACAAGGTATTAAGCCGTAAGGGTTGGAACTTTTATAAGGTTATCAATGTAAAGTTTGACAACCAAGTCGTAGGAGAAAAACCTAACAAATAACAAATAAACAAGATGAGTAGAACCCTAATTTGTGCCATACAGATTGGCTCATCACGCATTTGCGCTGCAGCTGCATGGCGTGATCAGAATGGCAACTACGAGATTGCAGCAATCGAAACAGAACAGACCTTGGGATGTATCCGCAAAGGCTGTATAGTAGATACTGAAGCAACGGCAGGACATATCAAAAGCCTTGTCATGAAGTTGAACAATCGAATCAAATCAGTAGATTGCCGAGGTATTGAGGCTGCATATGTGGGCATCAATGGCATCTCGATCCACAATGTCCTGCACCATCCTGGCATTGTTCTCGAAGAAGGACGTTCGGTCAGCAACGAAATCATTACCACGTTGCGACAGGAAAGTCTTGGCTTGACGATCGACAACTATGATATCCTTGGTTTGGAGCCTATTGGTTATACTCTCGATGATATTGACTGTCTCAATCCAAATGGTCGCACTGGTAACAAGCTCATAGCACACCACCAGCTTATCGTTGGACAGAAACGACTCTGTCTCGGTGTGCACAATGCCATGGAGCGAACAGGCATACGTCTTGCTGGAATCATTGCTACTCCTCTATCGGTGGCTCAGGTTCTCTCACCAGACGAGAAACAGCGAGGCTGCTGTCTTGTTGACATCGGTCATTCGCTCACTTCAGTATCAATCTATGTCGGTGGAATGTTACAACATCTTGCGACCATACCTTTGGGAGGCAATTCAGTCACCCAAGATATTGCAATGGCCAATGACCTCCCCTTGGAGGAAGCTGAAAAGAAGAAGATTGCAATGGAAGAACTTGACATTGTAAGTCAGTGCCGATATGAAGAAATTGCCGCCAATATTGCAAGACAGATAGAACTGTCAGGATGCAAAGATCGCCTCGCTGCAGGATGCGTTCTCACTGGTGGTGCTTCTCTCCAGAATGGGCTTAACTCATTGATACGAGAGAAACTTGGCATAAGTCGCATCATGGCACGTGGATTCAGTGGCATCTGTTTTGGTCTGTCAGATCGCAAACCACAGTTCTCTTCGCTCACGACAATGATTTCACTGTGTACTGCTGACTGTGAAAGCAAGCCAGTAATAGAACAACCAAAACCTGTGATACAGCCAAGTACAGTAAAACCGACAGTCCAAGAGCAAAAAAATTCCGAAAAAGCAAATGAAACAAAGAAACTCCAAGAATCAACACCAAAGGCAAGCAGACGCCCTGGAATTGGAAGTTTCTTCCGAGATCTTTTCTCTGGAATAGATGAATAATAGGATTAAGGCTCTTGATTACAAAACTCGATAATAAATACAACAAATGGATAATATACAGAAACCAATAGAATGGCAGAACGAAGACAATAGCACATTGGACTTCGACTACAAAGCCACAGAGACTGGTCGCGCCATCATCAAGGTCGTTGGCGTAGGCGGTGGTGGTTCGAATGCAGTTCGTCACATGTTCCAGGAAGGAATACAAGATGTCTCATTCCTAATCATCAATACTGATTATCAAGCTTTGAAAGGCTCTCCTATCCCCAACAAACTTCAGATTTCTGACAAGGGACTGGGCGCAGGAGCGAAGCCAGAGGTAGCCCGTCAATACGCCTTGCAATATGAGGATCAGATACGTGCTGCTCTTCAAGACGGAACTGAAATGGTATTCATCACAGCTGGCATGGGAGGAGGAACCGGCACAGGTGCAGCACCAATTGTAGCCCGTATTGCACATGAGCTTGGCATCCTCACTGTCGGTATTGTCACTATACCATTTGAGTTTGAAGGCCGCGACAAGATTCTGATGGCGTTAGAAGGTGTCAAGGCTATAAAGGAACATGTCGATGCGCTTCTTGTAGTCAACAATAATCGTCTTATAGATATCTATCCAGACTTCAACTTCTTCAATGCATTCAAGAAGGCTGATGACACACTAACTGTTGCTGCAAAGAGTATTTCAGACATTATCAATATCGAAGGATACATGAACCTCGACTTTGCCGATGTAAGCACTACGCTTCGAAATGGTGGTGTAGCTCTGATCAGTACTGGTAGTGCCAAAGGAGAAAACCGTGTCACTGCAGCCATAAAGGAAGCTATCACATCTCCTCTGCTTCAAGACAATGACATCTCAAATGCCAAGCATCTTCTGTTCGAGATATGTTTCAGCGAAACTCATCCTGTGTCAATGGCAGAGATTGCAGAGGTCAACAATTTCGTAAGATCCCTTAATCCAGACATTAAGGTCATTTGGGGTGCCATGGTCGATAATTCTCTCGGCGAAAACGTTAAGTTGATCATCCTTGCCAGTGGTTTTGAGATGGACGAAAACGGCGGAATCAAACCCGAGTTGGACAGATCGGCAGCAAAGAATAATGTAATAGAGGATGAACCAACAGAGACGACAGCTGATGACTCTACAATAGGGACTGAACCAGAACAAGGCAATGCGGAGGAGCTGCCTGAAGAAGAACAGGCAGAACAACAAATGGAGATTCCTGAGGAGAGCGTTCAAGGAGTCGCAGTGACAGATTCTTTATCTGCACAAGATGAAGATGATGACACGCCAGCAGTTGCTACTGGTCCTGCTGTCGATACTGAGCAAAACCGACTTTCTTCAATTGAGGATACTACCCCAATTGAAGAAAGTCCAATGATACAGGTTGTTGAAGAACAACCTATAGCGAAAGTAGAGACAATCAGCCAAGCACCATCAGGGCAGCCTATTCAGCAAGCACCCGTTGTCCAGCCTACCCAGGTTTCGCAACCTATACAGCAGGCTCCAACAACACAGACCTCTCAGCCTATCCAGTCTGCACAACCTGTCAGAACGGAACAGCCTGTCATACCTCAACCAAAGCCAGCATCGTCTGTACTTGAGGGAATTGGAGAGATAACCAAATACTATGGTGCAGAACTGGCCAACAACATGCACATCGACATTGCTCGCAAGGCATACTATGTGCTTGATGACGAGGAACTATCGAACGAAGAACTTATCAATCTCATTGAGAAATTGCCTGCATACAACCGTTCAGTGGAAGAACTTGGAGAACTGAAAGCGAAGTTCCACAAACAACGACAATGATCAGACAAGAATCGCAAAAGGCTCTTTGCAGTGCTGCAAAGAGCCTTTTGCGATTCATAAATAGACCAAATCATCAGAGACAAGAAACTGGAGCTTTCCACAACTGATGCAGATTGCAGTAAGCATAGACAGCAAGAGGTTTAGACAAACAGCAGAAGGTGGCTTTCGGTTCCATTTTTGGAGTGAGAATCTTTATATCTCCTCCACTTTCTGTTGCAAGTACAATGAAGCTGATATGATGCTCTATCGTTGAAGGATGCAAAGTTGAACCAACGGTGACACTCACCTCATAGCAAGGATGAGCAACGTCGCACTTCTTTTCACATTTCACCAATGGAACATGAGCCTCAACCGATGCATCGACAGTGTTCGCCTCCAGTTCTTTCATCGGCCTACCACAGCAGATAG
>SFEH01000119.1 GCA_004557315.1 Bacteroidales bacterium | reverse complement strand
CAAGACGGCTCTTGGTGCAGAGGACAGCGTGGATTGGCGATACTTCGAAGATACTCACGAGGCAGTGGCTGAACTGCAGAAGGCAGGTTACAAGGTTCTGGCCATTGAGCAATGTCAGGGTTCGACCATGCTCGACACCTGGTGTCCTGACTTCTCGGATATGAATGGCTATGCAGTGGTCATGGGCAATGAGGTGCATGGTGTGCAGCAGTCGGTAGTTGACATGTGCGATGGCTGTCTTGAGATTCCTCAGTATGGCACCAAACATTCGCTCAATGTGTCGGTAACGACTGGTCTTGTGATATGGGACTTTTTCAAAGCTTACGAGAAGACTAATAAACTATGAAGACAGCCGATCCAAAGGACACGCCTCTGATGAAGCAATACTTCGAGATGAAGGCAAAGCATAAAGACGCTATCATACTCTATCGTGTGGGCGACTTCTATGAGACTTTCTGCGAAGATGCCAAGGAGGTTCACGACATTTTAGGCATAACCCTCACTTCTCGTGCCGGCAGTCCGCTGGCAGGATTCCCTTATCATGCCCTCGATACTTATTTGCCAAAATTAGTGCGTGCAGGTAAGCGTGTAGCCATATGTGAGCAGCTCGAGGATCCAAAGCTCACCAAGAAGCTTGTGAAGCGAGGCATTACCGAACTTATCACTCCTGGTCTCACCATGGGCGATAGCGTGCTCAATGCGCGTGAGAACAATTTCCTTTCGGCAGTGACTTTCGGCAAGAACTCCTGCGGCATTGCTTTTCTCGACATATCAACAGGCGAATTTCTTGCTACTGAGGGGCAATACGACTATATTGACAAACTTATCAACAACTATGCTCCTAAAGAGATGCTCTATCTCAAGGGCATGAAACAGCAGTATCAGGAGCATTTCACTTCTACGCCTTATTGTTACGAGGTCGATGACTTATATTTCAGTTACGACAATGCCATGCGAAGTCTGTTGCAGCTTTTCAAGACCCAGAACCTGAAGGGTTTTGGCATTGAGGAGATGTCGCTTGCCATCACTTCGGCTGGTGCTATCTTGCGCTATCTCGACTCTACTCAGCATAAGAACATCGGTCATATCACTGGCATCCGTCGCATTGACAATGAGTCGTATATACGTCTCGACCGATTCACAGTGAGGAGTCTCGAACTTGTCGGTACCATGAACGAGGGTGGTCGTTCGCTGCTCAATGTCATCGACGATACCACTACTCCGATGGGTGGCCGACTGATGCACCGATGGTTGCTTTTCCCGCTCATCCATGCCGAGAGCATTCGTCAGCGACTCAACATTGTCGAGTATTTCTTCCGCGATCCTGACATGGCCGAGGTGATAGAGGAGAGCCTGCATCAGGTGGGCGACATGGAACGTATCATCAGCAAAGTGGCTGTGGGTCGTGCCAATCCGCGCGAGATTATCCAGCTTCGTGTTGCGCTTTCGGCTCTGAAGGATATTAAAGCTCAATGCGAGAATGCTGACCTTGACCAGCTTCGTTCGATTGGCGAACAGATCAATACCTGCGACATCATTTGCCAGCGCATCTATCATGAGATTGAGCCTGAGGCACCTGTGCAGTTTGGCAAGAGTCCTGTGATCCGTCAGGGTGTCAATGCCGAACTCGACGAATTGCGCGAGATTGCCTATTCGGGCAAGGACTATCTGCTCAAGATGCAGCAGCGATTGAGTGCCGAATACGATATTCCGAGTCTGAAAGTAGCTTTCAACAATGTCTTCGGCTATTATATCGAGGTGCGCAATACTCATAAGGACAAGGTGCCTGAGGGTTGGATAAGAAAGCAGACTCTCGTAGGTGCCGAGCGTTACATCACCCAGGAACTCAAGGAGTATGAGGAGAAGATAATGGGTGCCGAGGAACGTATTGGCTCGCTCGAATTGTCAATCTATAATGACTTGCTCAAGTCGCTCGAAGAATATATCTCAATCATTCAGGTCAATGCTCACCTAGTGGCTCGTCTCGACTGCCTGCTTTCGTTCAGCCGCATTGCTGCACGCTATCATTATGTGCGTCCTGATATTGATGATTCTATGATTATAGACATCCGTCAGGGTCGTCATCCTGTCATCGAACGTCAGATGCCTGTGGGTGAGTCATATATTGCCAACGATGTCTTGCTTGACAACGAGAAGCAGCAGATCATGATGATCACTGGTCCTAACATGGCAGGTAAGTCGGCTCTGCTTCGTCAGACGGCACTTATTGTGCTTATGGCTCATGTGGGCTGCTTCGTGCCTGCCGATTCGGCTCATATAGGCATTGTCGATAAGATCTTCACCCGTGTTGGTGCTTCCGATAATATCTCTTTGGGCGAATCTACTTTCATGGTCGAGATGACCGAAGCTTCCAACATTCTCAACAATCTCTCGCCTCGCAGTCTTGTCCTCTTCGACGAGTTGGGTCGAGGCACTTCGACCTACGATGGCATTTCCATTGCATGGGCTATAGTCGAATACATCCACGAGAATGTCTCTGCCGGTCATCCAAAGATGCTGTTTGCCACTCACTATCATGAGCTCAATGAGATGGAGAAGACCTTCCCTCGCATTGCCAACTACAATGTCAGTGTGCGTGAAGACAATGGCAAGGTGCTCTTCCTTCGCAAACTGAAGCGTGGTGGCTCGGAACATTCTTTCGGTATTCATGTAGCTCGCTTAGCTGGCATGAACAAAGACATCGTGAACCGTGCTGACGAGGTTCTGAAGATCCTTGAGAATGCTGGTGCGAGTGCCACAGGCATCAAGTCGTCGAATGCTCCAGTCGAGAACATCAAGACGTCCAAGTCCGACCAGGGCTATCAGCTCAGCATCTTCCAGCTCGATGATCCTGTGCTCAGTGAGATACGTGACGAGATAAAGGGTCTTGATGTCAACAATATGACTCCGGTGGAGGCTCTCAACAAGCTTGCCGAGATTAAGAAGATCTGCGGATTGAGCTGATTATTATGACTTTGTTTGTCAATTAATTATACACATTATCTTAATTATATCAATTTCAAATGAAAAAACTTTTATTATATTTGTTCTTTTTGGTGCAGATTTTTTGTGCCAATGCCAAGGATCACGAAGGTATCGTGACCGAAAATCTCAATTCTGGTGGATTTACTTTGATTTCACAGTCAAAGCCAGTGGGTGTCATTGTTGCAGAAAACGACAAGAAAGGCGTGTTGATTGCAGTTCAAAATCTGCAGAAGGACTTCGAGAGAGTGTGCGGAAAGCAGGCTCAGTTGTTCAACAGCCCTACTGCCGACACTAAGCAATGTATCATAGTTGGAAGTCTGGAAAGCCCATACGTCAAGCAGCTCATCAAGGCTAAGAAGCTCGACGAGAAGGAGCTGAAGGGCAAGGTCGAGAAGTACATCATGACTGTGGTCAGCAACCCTCTGCCAGGAGTCGATGAGGCACTTGTGATAGCTGGTAGTGACATGCGAGGCACTATCTATGGTGTCTATGAATTGTCGGAGCAGATTGGTGTTTCGCCTTGGTACGACTGGATGGACGTGCCTGTGGTCAAGCATCAGAATCTTGCAATCAAGCGAGGCTCATACACTGCAGGTGAGCCAGCTGTGCGCTATCGTGGTCTTTTCCTCAACGACGAGGCTCCTTGCCTCACTACATGGGTCAAGAACACCTTCGGCACCGAATATGGCGGACATGAGTTCTATGCTCGCGTATTCGAACTCATTCTGCGTCTGCGAGGCAACTATATGTGGCCTGCTATGTGGGGTTGGTCATTCTATGCTGACGATCCACTGAACTCGCCTACTGCAAGCGATATGGGTGTTATTATGGGCACTTCCCACCATGAGCCAATGGCACGCAACCATCAGGAATGGGCTCGTCACCGCAAGGAATATGGCGAATGGAACTATGTTACCAATCAGAAGGTTATAGACGAATTTTTCCGTGAGGGTGTGCGTCGTTCGAAAGATAATGAGGATATCATTACTATTGGTATGCGAGGTGATGGCGACACTGCCATGGGTGCCAAGGAAGGTCATGACGATGAGTTCGTGCCTAACGATGACGAGACAATCAAGCTGCTTGAGAAGATTATCAAGAACCAGCGCAATATCATTGCTAAGGAGACTGGTCGTCCTGCTAAGGAACGTCAGCAGCTCTGGGCTCTCTACAAGGAGGTTCAACGTTATTATGACAAGGGTCTGAAGGTGCCTGACGATGTCATCATCCTCTTCAGTGACGACAACTGGGGTGATATACGTCGATTACCTTCACCAGAGGAGCGCAAGCACAAGGGTGGATTCGGTATGTACTATCATGTCGATTATGTGGGTGCACCTCGCAATAGCAAGTGGCTGAATGTCACACCTATACAGCATATATGGGATCAGCTCACTCTTACTTATCAATATGGTGTTGATAAGTTGTGGGTGCTCAATGTGGGAGACCTCAAGCCTATGGAATATCCTATCACATTCTTCATGGACTTTGCATGGAACCCAAAGCGCTATGATGCAAGCAACCTCTTGGAGCATCCGCGCAAGTTCTGTGCTCAGCAGTTTGGCGAGTCACAGGCCGATGAGGCTGCACGCATCCTGAATCTCTACAGCCTGTATGCTGGTCGCGTCACTGCCGAGATGCTCGATGCTTCGACCTACAACATAGAGACTGGCGAGTTCAAACAGGTGTGCGACGAGTTTGTGCGTCTTGAGGCTGAGGCTTTGCGTCAGTATCTTTCTCTTCCTGAGAATGCACGCGATGCCTATCGTCAGCTTTTGCTCTTCCCAATCCAGGCTCTTTCCAATGTATATGACATGTACTATGCTCAGGCAATGAACCATAAGCTCTATGCTGAGGGCAATCCAGAGGCAAACGTATGGGCTGATAGAGTAGAGAAGTGTTTTGAGCGCGATTCTATCCTCTGCCGCGGATATAACAAGGAGATTGCTGGTGGAAAGTGGGATGGCATGATGATTCAGAAGCACATTGGATATACAGAATGGAACGACAGTTTCCCAAAGGATACTTGTCCAAAGGTGATGCGCATCGAAAATGCTGAGGACAAGGTGGGTGGTTATGTCTTCAAGCCATCGGCTGGATTTGTTGCCATGGATGCTGAACATTACTTCAGTGTCAAGAACCCACAGGATGCACAGTGGACTCTCATTCCTTATATGGGACGCACACGAAGTGGCATCTCGATTCAGCCTTATTCTGCCAATGTCGCTGGCAGCAGTGTGACCTATCGCTTCGACCTTCCAGAAGGAGTGGATGAGGTGGAGGTTCGTGTCATCACAGCTTCTACTCTCGCATTCCAGCGCAAAGAGGGACATCGCTACACTGTAGGTCTTGAGGGAAAAGAGGCAGTTGAGGTCAACTTCAACGGTGAACTCAATGAAGAGCCTGAGAATGTCTATCGCATCATGTATCCTACGGTGGCACGCCGTGTCATAGAGAAGACTGTCAAGCTCAAGATCGACAAGGCAGGCACTCAGTCGCTCGTCATCAGTCCTCTCGATCCAGGTGTAGTTCTCCAGAAGATCGTAGTTGATTTTGGTGGATACCAGCCATCTTATCTATTTGGCAAGGAGTCGGATTGCAAGCGATAATTCAATAATGCATCAACATAAAATAGGCAGAAGATTCAAAAAGTCTTCTGTCTATTTTTTTGTCTGTTTTCATACTGTTTCAATACAGAATAACATAAAACGTCATATATTATCATAATTTTCTTTGTGTTGATTATCTTTTACAAATATTTTAACTATCTTTGTGAGATAATTTTTAGGATATAAGGATATGAGGTTATTTTGTTATTAGGTTGCTTCGAGCTGTCAAATACCTTAAACCTCAAAACCTTAAAAACCTCAAAACTTTATAAATAAATGAAATCTTCGACCTCTAAGAAACAGAATGCTAAAGAACAATATGGAATGCCGCTATTCATAGAGATGGCGCAGAGTTTTGTTGCATATAAAAGGGCAGAAATACAGTCTTGGATGACAAAGCATAACAATAATAATGTCAGATTAATAGATTTGGTTGACAAGGATTATATTCAATATGTTAAAGGATCATTTACCACTATGATCCTGTGTCATCCCTTTCATCTTAAGCTGATAGAAAGATACAAAGACAAAGAGGTATGGGAAAAAGAGAAGCCAGTCAACAATGAACTATTAATCTGACATTATTATTGTTAT
>SFEH01000019.1 GCA_004557315.1 Bacteroidales bacterium | reverse complement strand
CGGTCGAGGTCGGATAGTGAGGTGCCGTCAACTCCTGAAGCATCAGTCTGATAAGTGCCAGAGTCCTGAAAGAGAGCCAATATCTCTGCATTCTCGGTAATACGGCGTTTATCCGCTCCTTGTTTCACCCATATCTCACCATTGAGGTTCTTGTACGGTATATTCTTTCCTTGTTCTACCGAACAGACAAGGAAATGCTTGTTCTGCACGCGCACGACTTCCGTTTCAATGTAAATTGTAGGGCGAACTTGTTCATTGGCTGCATTGCCAAGTTCACGACTCGTCTGTTGGATTTGCTCGTATGACAATCCAACAAGCTTTCCCGTTTTGTCTTCCACGCCAAACAGGATGACTCCACCCTTGCTGTTTGCAAAGGCTATCATCTCCTTGGCAATTTCCTTCTGTGAAGTGAATGCCTGCTTGAATTGCACTTTAGTGGTCTCTCCACAAAGGCATAAGTCTATAAATATATCTTCAGTCATAACCCAAATGTGTGTAGTTTTTCCGTTGTTGAGCCAATGATTAATAGTGTGCAAAGTTAGCAAAAATCCTCTAACTGCCAAAATATAGCACTCTTTTTTGTACGAAAACTAACTATTTTTAAGCCAAAAAGTGCAAATCAGAACTGGAAATAGATGAATGGCTGCATCTCGGCTGTCACGAACTGATAGCAGATGAAGATGATCAGAACGGTGACTATTGCCATGAGAGGCAAAGGCATCTTGGCGAAGCAGATGCGATAGCGACGCTTGAAGCGTGTAGGGAGCCAATGGACAATCATTCCAAGCACGAAAAGGATGAAGACACTTCGATAGGCTGATATGACATCCAGGACATTGACATTCCACTGCGTGCCTATGCTGTTGATCATGTCTTTTGCAATGCCCCATGCCGTTTCGTTGGCAATGGCAGGATCGAGGTTAGAACCCGAGCGGAAGAAGAGTCGGGTGAAAGTGATGAAGGTGAAAGTGACCAATATCGACCATCCACGATTGAGCCATGTCAGAGGATTCTTGCACCCTATGATGTTATAGACATAACGGATCCATGCACTTGCAGCAATGAAGATCATGAAGACAAGCAGAAGGTTCCAAAGTGGCAGGAAAGCATAAACCTTGAGAGCATAGAGACCGAAAGAAAGGAGAGTAGGGACAAGAGCACGGCAGAGAAGCGACATGTCGCGCCAGAACTTGAAGATTACCATACCTACGCCATTCAGTCCACCCCAGATCATGAAGTTCATGCTTGCACCATGCCAAAGACCACCGAGAAGCATGGTGATCATCGAATTGAGGTTGGCATAGATGTGCTTGCGCTTCTCTGGATAGCGCCATGCCGTGAAGATGACGGCAATGGCAAGTGCAAGGACTGTGAGTGCCACATAAATATTGCCAGAAAGAATAAGAGCAATCAGTGTGATGGTCGAAATCCAGAAATATGTTCCGAAGGAGATGTTGCGGTTACCTCCAAGCGGAATGTAAAGATAGGTCTGAAGCCATCTTGAGAGTGATATATGCCAGCGCTTCCAGAAATTTCCTGCATTCTGAGCCTTATATGGCGAATTGAAGTTGAGCGGAAGGTGGAAGCCCATGAGCAGCGAGAGTCCTATGGCGATGTCGGTATAACCCGAGAAATCGGCATAGACCTGAAGAGAATATAGGAAGAGTGCAGAGAGATTCTCAAAACCTCCGAAGAACTGCGGGTTATTGAATACACGGTCGATGAAGTTGACTGCAAGATAGTCGCTCAAGATGATTTTCTTTGCAAGACCATTGAGAATCCAGAACACCGCAATGCCAAACTGCATGCGACTCAAGGAATAGCGACGATAGAGCTGTGGGATGAAGTCGCTCGCCTTGACAATAGGACCTGCCACGAGCTGCGGGAAGAAACTCACATAAAAGCCGAAATCAAGGATGTTGCGCACAGGCTTGACCAAGCCCTTATAGACATCGGCTGTATAGCTGATGACCTGGAAGGTATAGAACGAGATACCCACAGGCAAGATGATGCGATCGACGCTGAAGAAGTTGCTGCCAACGATGCCATTTGCCCATTCAGCAGCAATATTGGTCACCTCGAAACTGGTACCGAAAAGCTGGTTGACGACATCGGCAAAGAAATAGGCATATTTGAAGTAACAGAGAATGCCAAGGTCGATAATTACCGAAAGACAAAGGAGGAGGCGCTTCATGACAAGCGACCTGTCGCGAAAATGATATATGCCTTGTGCTATGAAGAAATCAGAGACTGTAACCAGAAGAAGGAGACCGACAAAGAGTCCGCTGGTCTTGTAATAGAACAGCAGGCTGACAAAAAACAGATAGGCATTGCGCAACAATGTCTTGCTTTGCAACAAGGAAAACAACGCGAAGACTATCGCGAAGAAAGCCCAGAACTGAAAATGTGTGAACAGCAGCGGACTATTGGGGTCGAAAGCAAAAATACCCTTGATGTATTCGAATAACTGCAACATTTATTTCTTTTCTCTTTGAACGAAATAATCGTCGATGATTGAATTGTAAAGAATGTCGCCGAGGAGCTGATAACCTTCGCGAGTGAAGTGTATATGGTCGCGCTTCATAAGCTTTGCCTTGAGCCACTTGTCGCTCGACTTGAAGCCTCCCATCAGCGAATAGACATCGAAGACACAGCCATTATACTCCTTGGCAAGATCGATGAATGCCTCACGAGCCCTCACTGTGTTGGGATTGAAACGCTTGCGCTTGCGACGAAGGCTTAAGTAGCAGTCGTTGTTGGTGATGAAGAGAAAAGAGCAATCAGGACTCACTTCGCGTATCCTGCATATCAGCATGCGATAGTTAGCCTTGAACTCGTCTGGGTTGAAGTCTTTCTCGGGCACATTGGCATCGTTGATGCCGATACCAAAGATGACAAGGTCGGGAGGGAGAAGCGAGAGATCCTGTTGGAACTTCGAGCAGCGAAGCCACGAAGGAACAGATGCACCATTGACTCCCGATTCGGTATAGACAATACCCTCGCGGTCGTTGGTAGGCATAATGCCACGGAGCACGAACTGTGCCGAGTCAAGTCCACGGAATGCCAACTGGAATGTGGTTCGTTCTTCTCCAAGGTCGAAGATATAGCTCTCGTGAGTTTCATCACGGGTATAACAACATAGAGTATCAGAATCCGTGATGATAATAGGGTAAGCCTCTGGAGAAGAAGGCTCACCGATGATGCGAAGACGGTTAAATGCCCATCGCGTGTCCCCCCTGAAGTCAAACGATACAGAGTCGTTTGGGTCTTTGGCAATGGCAGCTGCGCCCGAAAGACCAAGAGACACATCGGGAGTTTCTGACACGCAACGTGAACGTCCCCATTCTCCAGTGTATTGGACATAGTAGTTCCATGGGCCATTGCTCTTGAGCACCTTGAATGGGAAGATCATGCCACGGTCGCTCACGGTCGATTCGCCAAGACGTGAGAAGTTGCTGCGCATCTGGCCAGAGAAATCTCCTGCCTGAACATGACTTCCTCCGATATGTAGGATATTGACATTGCAGCCATCGACAAGCATAGAATCAAGACAGTTATAGAAATGTTCCATACCAGAGCGATCGCCAGGGTAGTAGAGCGAGCCATGGAGCGAGTCGTTGACGCAGGAATAGTTGTCCTGACGCGGAGCCTTGAGCCAGTTGATAAGCTTGTTTTCAAATGGAGTCACTGACAGCAGAAATACTGTCAGCCATGCTATAGCGGTCATAATTGCGGAATCGATAGTAGTTATAATAAATATCAAATGTGCCGTTGAGAATCTCTGAAATACGCTGTGCGCCCTTTTGCGTGAAGTGGATATGATCGTCGCCAGCGAGTTGCGGACTTGTCTTCACCCAGCGAGTCATGGAGTCTTTGCCGCCCATCGCCTCAAACATGTTCCAGAAAGCAGCACCCGACTGTGTGACTGCAGTCTGAAGAGCCTCGACAAAGGCAGGAAGGTGTGGATATGTGTGCATCTCGCCCGCAATGGAAGTGGCCATATCCGATGGCCCGATGTAGAGAATCTTGGCATCAGGGGCTATCTTGTGGAAGAAGTCAATCTGGCGACGGGTGTCCTTGCAGAACTTTTCGATAGCTGCTTCGCTCTTGGCGTAAGGCATGGCATTGCCTCCAAACTGAAGGATAATGAGAGCGACATCTTCATCGTTGAAGAAACTCTCAATTGACTTGCGTTCGATGGAAGTGAACATGGTGCCTGAACAGCCTCGCATCGCAACGTTATCGACCACTACGCCCTTGGTTCCATCAAGCTGTACGGACTGCACATCCATCTCTCCGCTTATGATGAGCGAACCAGACTTGACTGGGGATGGGAGCAAAGCCTCGAATACACGTGTGCCTTCCTTGCTGTAACGGGCTGTATCGCAAGTTAGCTGGACACGGTTATTGCCCGAAACGAAAGACATTGATCCTGCAAATCCCTGCATACGAACTCGCACGCGCTGGAAGGTCTGGCAATGAGGAAAGACATTTGGCTGACGAGTACGGAAGTTGATGACTGTCGTGGTGTCGATATGGGCAATCTGTGCCATCGGGCCATAACGGTTGTGGTCGGCACGTGCCGTTGCAGGGCCGTAGGCAAGGTAATATGGGATGCGGTCGGTTGGGTCAATGCTATGGGCTACTGTGAGTGTGGCACCACTCTTTGGCACAGCAGGCAGCATGCCTATACCCGAGCCTCCGAACTTTGCCTGAACATTCTCACGAAGATAAGATGTGATGCGGTCTTCCTCAAGCTGCGAATCACCATAATGGATGATGCGTACCAGACGGTCAGAGCAATGCTCAAGGCGAATGAAGAAATCGTCGAAATAAGTGAGGTCACCGTCAGGGAGATGGAAACGGGCCTCGCTCGAAAGGATATAATCGAGATATTCATTGTCTTTGGCAGCCAATATGGCATCAAGACGTTGTTGAAGCAGTTCTTCTGGAGAGAGCTGCGGTTCTTCTTCAGACTCTTCTTCGCCAGTAGAAAGAACCTCTGTGAGCGAAGGGAACCTGAATGTCAGATCTCCTGCCTTGATACCTTCCGTCGGGAAAGACCAAGAAACGAGAGCAAGCATTGCCAGAATGCTGAAAATGAAAATTACTGTCTTATATGCTTTCATATCAATTTTTCTTGAAAGTTAATCGTAAAGACTGGCTTTTCAGAACCATCTTCTTTCGGGTGAGTGTTTCAACGGCAAAAGCTTCGTCAAGCGCATTGATGCCGAAAGGCGAGAGCTTTGCAACGTCAGAGATAGGAATGTCACCTTCGTCGCGATTATTGAGATAAGGGTCAAACAGGCGCAATCTGCTGTCTTTGCAGCTGAACCGAATGAAACAGGATTCATACCTGAAGAGCTTGTCGTCGAGTGCCAAAAGGTCGCTCTGCACGCTCCAATAGATTCCACTGTAGGTGAAGTCAGCCGAGACATTATTATCCAGCGAATCGACTTCCACAAGATGCCACATGCCATCAAGATTGCCGTTGTCTGATACCTGAAAGCCGTCGCAAGCATTGAAAAGCATGAGCAGCAAAGCAGCCATCAATATGGCGGATATACATTTATATAATGAACCAAGATATTTCATCGCGAATAGATAACCGAAATCTGAACACCATTGTTATTGCCAAGCAGCTTGCCATGATCCATTCCAAAAGCCGACTTTATCATCAGACCTTCGACCCGAGGAATATCATAAGAGGCTTCGAGCATGAGACTTACGTTCTCTCGTGCCACTGGATAGGGCTGACGATAGGTGCCAAGTCCGTTCTGCCAAGTGCCGAGAACGCGATAACTGAAGCGATCGGATATTGATCCCAAAAAGCCCAGATGCCATGCGAAGAACCTGTTGTCCTTGATGTCGAGCGTCCCGTCGTTGTAGATGGGCGAGAGGTAGAGCGGATTGCCCATGACTTGTCCATAGTAGTGCCAACCAGGATAGAACTGGTGGTTATAGTAATTGTCAAGGCCACCTATCTGATCTGGAATGCTTGATGTATGGTCGTGATAGATTGGGCCACTCTGATAACGTGTGTTGATGAACTCAACGACGATGTTTCGGATGAAATCCTGCTTCTTCAGTTCGACCTCCATGCCAAGCATGCCATCTTTCAGAGGATAGAGATAGAGCTTATGATTGCGCTTCTGCCAGTCGCTGTCCTCTCCATATCCGTATGTTCCGAGATGATATAGGGCAGACTGATCTTCGAAAAAATGATCGGCATAGAGAGATAACGAGAACGATTCATGCGCGTAAGACAGACGAGCAACCCAGCTGCCAAGCATATTTCCCTCGACATTTACATAGCCTTTTTCTTCTTCCTGGAAGTCGCTTCCGCCTGGAACCAATGCATGCCAGAAGTCCGACAGTCCATGACCGCCCTTGAAGGTCACTTGCTTTTGCTGTTTCTCGTCATACCAGTGGACAGTTCCTCCAAAGACCGTTGCCATTTCCAGTCCAAGTTCGAATGATAGCCTTTGAGTCTCTTTGCCAATTCTCAAGTACCCTGCCTTGCTGTGATAGAGTGCTCCTTCGGTCCATTTCATCGACTCACGCGCGAAGTCCTCTTGCCAATGTCCATCAGTCATATAGCCATAGGAGAGATGACCTTTGACAGAAAGCCAGCCACGTGTGAATGGGAGAGTGTAGTACTCATCAAGGGCAATGCGCAACTGTGGCACAGGACGTGCATTGATACCAAGAGCCTGTGAACCACTGCTGATCCTCTGGTTCTTCAATTCCATCGGATGGCATTTGCTGCCAAGGCTGAACGTCATCCTCTTGTAACGCACCTCGGCATAGAGCTGCTGAATCGCAACATTGGTCGAATAGTTGTATGGCAGAGCAAAGTCCAGGCCATAGCCAAAACCAACTGTACGTTCATCATCACGGCTGATGTCGCGCTTCACCATGGCACGCAGATAACCGTTGGACTTATCAAGCGAGCTGAGTCCGTGCTTGTTGGCATTGAGCCATAGCGGTGTCTTGTGGTTGCTCACCGAAACCTGCGATTCATACATATATTCTATACCGTCAGACATGCGCTGGGCATGAATGACGAATGGCAGAACAATGAATAAAAGGCTAAAAAGATACTTCATTTTGAAATATGATACGCTACTGGGAAGTTTTCCTTGACGTGTCCAATTGGAGCTCCTAACCAGAGAGGAATTCCATGACTTTGGACTATGTCGCGGAAATTGTCCCACAACTTGACAGGCATTGTAGGGTCTTCATCGCAACCGGTAAACTGTCCGCATATGAGTCCGCGGATGCGGTCAAACACACCCATCAGATTGAGTTGCTGTAACATTCGGTCAATCTTATACGGACTCTCCGAGATATCCTCGATGAAAAGCAGTTTGCCATCATAGTCGAAGTCAAACGGAGTGCCATGAAGTGCAGAAAGGACTGCGAAGTTGCCACCTACCATTGCTGGAGGGGCTGCAAACAGCTCATCCAACAGCGCCTTGGTCTTCTCTGGTTCAGGATCCTCGTTACACCAACCCTGATAGGGGGCAACGAAGAGCTTTGCCTTCTTGAGGAAAAGAAGATTGTGCTTTGCCGGCCATGAGTGATGAGCAGAGAAATAGTCGAGCAACTCCCTGATGGTGCGCGAAGTGACGTGAGTAGGTTCTTCGCCCAGATGCTTCATCATGTGGGCATGCAGACTCGGAACTCCTGCCTTCTGCCATAGTGCGTGCAGAGCTGTGATGTCGCTGTAGCCAATGATTGGCTTATTTGCTCTAGTAATGAGCTCAAGAGGGAGCTTGTCGAGAATCTGCATACAGCCATAACCTCCACGGCTTGCATAGAGCACATCTACCTCTGGGTCTTCGAGAGCATCAATGATGTCCTGGGCTCGTTCGTCGGGCGTAGCGGCAAATCGGCCGTAGCTGCCTTTTGCATGTGCAGCCACCGAAGCCTGATGACCCCACTGTCTCAAAGTCTCGGCACCAAGGTCAATCACCTTGCCCTTGATGCTACCTGCAGGAGAGATAATCCTTATATTCATAATGTGTAGTGGAAACAGAGTTAGAGACGTGTGGTGACAGCCTTGACCATCTCGTCCTTCCATGGCTTGAAGTCGCCTGCGAGAATGTGCAGACGTGCCTCATTGACCAGCCAGAGATAGAACGCGAGATTGTGGATTGATGCAATCTGAAGAGCCAGATACTCTTCGGCATGGAAGAGATGACGCAGATATGCCTTGCTGTAGATGCGATCGACCTCGCATGGACCATCTTCCTGAATAGGAGAGAAGTCGTTCTTCCACTTGGCATTCTTCATGTTCATGATGCCATGTTTGGTGAAGAGCATTCCGTTGCGTCCGTTGCGTGTAGGCATGACACAGTCGAACATATCGACACCTCGTTCGATAGCTTCAAGGATATTGGCAGGAGTGCCAACACCCATGAGATAACGAGGGCGGTCGGTCGGTAGAATCTCGTTGACCACTTCAATCATCTCGTACATCTTCTCGGTAGGTTCGCCCACTGCAAGGCCACCGATAGCATTGCCTTCGACATCCATTGCTGCAATCTTCTCCGCAGCACGACGACGCAGGTCAGGATATGTACAGCCTTGAACAATAGGGAAGAGGCTTTGGTGATAACCGTAGAGACCATTGCCATTGGCATCCTCTGTTTCCTTATATCGCTTATAGCAACGGTCGAGCCATCGTTCGGTCAATCCAAGCGATTTCTCGGCATATTTATAGTCAGAATCACCAGGAGGACACTCATCGAATGCCATCATAATGTCGGCTCCGATGATGCGCTCTATCTCCATCACACGTTCAGGAGTAAACAGGTGCTTCGAGCCGTCGATGTGGCTACGGAAGGTACATCCTTCTTCTGTAATCTTGCGGTTTTCACTCAAAGAGAATACCTGGAAGCCGCCCGAATCGGTGAGAATAGGACGATCCCAAGTATTGAACTTATGCAAGCCACCTGCCTGCTGGAGCACCTCAAGTCCTGGACGAAGGTAGAGATGATAGGTATTGCCAAGAATAATCTGTGCCTTGACCTCCTCCTTCAATTCGCGAAAATGCAGGCACTTGACACTGCCCACTGTGCCTACAGGCATGAAAATAGGAGTCTGGATCTTGCCATGGTCGGTGGTAATCTCACCGGCACGCGCCCAACTGTTCTTGTCTGTTGCTTGTAATTCGAATGTCATTAGTTAGATTTTTTATTTCGCATTGCTGTTTTCCTGTTTGCCTCAATCACCAGCTTGGCATAATAGGCCAGACAGATAAGTATGATGACGACAAGGCCGATCTTCACATAACCACTATAGAGCTCGACCTTCTCAATGAGCACTTCTTCAGGCATTGACTTGCCAAGAACCGCTCCGAGGACAACCAGGACTGCATTCCATATTCCTGCACCCAAAGCCGTGAAAACCAAGAAAGTAGTCATCTTGAGGCGAGCCAAGCCAGCAGGGATGGAGATGAGCTGACGAATCACAGGAATGAGACGTCCGACGAACGTACCTACAGCACCATGTTCGGCAAAGTATTTTTCGGCCTTCTCAACGCCATCGTGGTCAATGAGCAGCATGTGCGAGAGCTTGGTGTCGGCAAACTTGTAGATGAGCGGACGACCCAGCCACTTGGCAAGGAAATAGTTGACCAATGCTCCGATGACAGCACCGATGGTACCTGCAATGATAATCATTGGAAGGTTCATTGTGCCTTGGTTGATAGCGATATATGCTGCTGGGATTATCACCACTTCAGAAGGGAAAGGGATAAATGAACTCTCAATGGCCATGAAGAATGTAACCACCCAATAGTTCATGTTGGCAGCAATCCATGTATATATTTCTTCCATATCTTATAATAAAGTTTCAATCTGTTTGAGTGCATCCTTGTCTCCGATGCTTTCGAAATACTCGCGCATGAGGTCGATGGTCGATTGATCGGTAGGCTTCATAGAGAGCAGTTTCCGGAATTCCTGATCCGCTATCTCGACGTTCTGAATGCCAATGGCCAGTTCAGCTTTCGCAAGCACGAACCGATGAGCCTTTGGCTTGATCTTGATGATCTTGTCAAGCATCTCCATCGCCTCTTCAAAGCGGTTCATCGTTGCCAATATCGATACCTTGAGCGCAAGGTAGGGTGTCGAACGTCGCTTCAGCTTTATGGCACGGTTGACGACATCAAGAGCCTGAGGCAAATCGCCCTTTTCGAGGTAACATTGAGCGAGTTCGAATATCACCTCATGGTTTTCCGGTTCGCGTGCCAGATATTTCTCATAGCTCTCGATTGCCTTGTCAACCATGTTGAGTTCGGCATAGCATTTGCCGATCATCTCATAGGTCATCGAGATCTGCGAAGCGACCATCGTTTTTGGCACAACTATGTCATTGTGCTGCATCTCGCCCTCGAAGAAAGACCTGCACACCAACAGTGAATCAAGTGCCTCCTTGTACTTGCCTTCATCGGACAACAGGATGACGCCATTGATGAAATGGAGCAGCGGGTTCTCTGGATCAATCGCCAAGCCAAACTCGCATGCTTCCTTGCATTTCTCGATGTCATAAGTCTCGAAAGCACATCGTGCGAGATCCTGCCATGTGAAGATGTTGTAAGCATCGATGTCGAGCGATTTGTCAAGGGCGGTCATGGCCTGTCTATACATCTGGACATCCATAAGCATCGCTCCGATACGCGACAAAGCCTCGGCATTGTCGCTGATATCCTTGACAGCCTGATTCAGATAGTCATACTTGACGTAATCAGGTATCTCGCCCCACATCTCATCAATGAAATTGACAAAGTCGATAGGATCAGTCTCCTTCCTTCGTACCCTGGTGAGCATGTGTCGGAGTGTGCTCCTGCTTCTTCCATCTACGACCTCAAAAGCGTAAAACAATGTCTCGGTCGAAGGAGTCCCGTCGTCCTTGTAAGGCAAGAAGAGCTCACGCGCCTCATCAATACGTTGAAAATGAATAAGAAGCATAATCTTCAACTTCGTGAGTGTTTCGTTGCCGCGGTGAATCATCAGGCCCTCGTCAAGCACATACATTGCCTCGTAAGCCAACTGATCGTCGAGCAGGTCATAAGCGATCTGCTCGATCTCATCGCTTCCGAAATAGGGGAACACCCCTTTTGCCTGTTCTTCTTTGTAGCGATAGTAAGCTGCGGATTTCTTATTCATTTTCAGCATAATTGATTAACAGAAATAAAGATTACTTTGAATCCTTGAGAGTGACTGTACGGTTGAACACGAGATGATCAGGTGTAGAATCGTAATCGACAGTATAATAACCGATGCGCTGGAACTGTAGATAGTCGAGCGGCTTGCGTGTAGCACACCACTTCTCGACATAGGCCTTCTTGATCTCGAGCGAATCAGGATTGAGGAAAGGACGCATAGCCTCGATGCCACGCAAGTCACCGTTGGCCTTCGAGTAGTTAGCCACCTCGTCGCGTGGGTTCTCAACGAGCCACAGACGGTCGTAATTGCGTACCTCTGCCTCGATGCAGTGGTTGCATGACACCCAGTGGATGGTCTTGCCCTTGATCTTCATATTCGAATTGGCCTGACCTGTCTTTGTCTCTGGCACATATTCGGCATAGATCTCAACGATGTTGCCATTCTCGTCCTTCTTGCAGCAGTTCTCCTCCGGACAGCGTATGATATACGAGTTCTTGAGGCGCACTTCCTTGCCTGGGCCAAGTCGGAAGAATTTCTTCGGAGCATCTTCCATGAAGTCCTCGCGTTCGATCCAGAGCTCACGGCTGAACTCAATCTGATGTGTTCCGTCGGCTTCGTTCTCCGGATTGTTGACCGCATCATATACTTCTACCTCTCCTTCTGGGAAGTTGGTGATGACGAGCTTTACAGGATCAACGACTGCACTCACACGCAAAGCACGCTTGTTGAGGTCGTCGCGCACTGCACTCTCGAAAAGCGACATCTGGTTGAGAGCATCGAAAGTAGTGTAGCCAATCTTGCCGATGAACGAGAGGATTCCCTCTGGTGAATAGCCACGACGGCGGTAGCCACAGATGGTCGGCATGCGAGGATCGTCCCAGCCATTGACAATGCCTTCATTGACAAGTACGAGAAGATTACGCTTCGAAAGCAGGATGTGGGTCAGATTGAGCTTGTTGAACTCTGTCTGACGAGGACGGTTGTCATCAAGTGGCTGATCATCGCCTGCAACCTCCTTTGCCCAATCGACGAAGAGATCATAGAGCGGACGATGAGGAACGAACTCGAGAGTGCAGAGCGAATGGGTCACACCCTCCCAGTAGTCACACTGTCCATGGGTGTAGTCGTACATAGGATAGGCATTCCACTTGTTGCCTGTACGCCAATGTGGGATATTGAGCACGCGATACATGATAGGGTCGCGGAAATGCATGTTGTCCGATGCCATATCGATCTTTGCACGCAACACCATCTTGCCTGGTTCCACATTGCCAGAATTCATCTCCTCAAACAGGCGGAGGCTCTCTTCAACAGGGCGGTTGCGGTAAGGCGACTCAACACCAGGCTGGGTAGGAGTACCCTTCTGTGCTGCAATCTGCTCCGATGTCTGCTCATCGACATAGGCCTTGCCCTCCTTGATGAGAGCCACAGCGAGATCCCAGAGCTGCTGGAAATAGTCGGAAGCATAGAGCAACTTGCCCCACTTGAAACCGAGCCACTCAATATCTTTCTTGATTGCTTCTACGTATTCAGTATCTTCTTTCTGAGGATTGGTATCATCCATTCGGAGGTTACATACGCCTCCATATTGCTGTGCAATTCCGAAGTCAATGGCGATAGCCTTGGCATGACCGATGTGAAGGTAGCCGTTTGGTTCAGGCGGGAAACGGGTCTGTACACGTTTTCCATTCTTACCTGCTGCAAGGTCTTCTTCAACTTTTGTCTCTATGAAGTTCTTGCTTTTCTTTTCAACTGTTTCAGAAAGTTCCATAATTCAACACTATTATTTTAATAATTCCAATAATTGCGCGAAAATAATAAATTATGATGAATTATTCAACTTTTTCGGATATATTAACAGACAAAGAACACTCATCTTACATGAGAATGCAAGATTATCAATGTGGAGTAATCAAATTTTCTTTAGTTTATGGGGAATGATATCAGATGTCTATGCCAAGGATTTTCCGCACATCGTCGGTGAGTTTGAGTATTTCGGCATATTCTCCGAAGCACACATTGCTGGTCACATAATACTCAAAACTCTTCTTCGACTCGACTTTCTCCATCGTTGAACGGGCATGTGAGACGAGCAGTTTCCCCATATAGACTACAAGGTCATAGAGGTTGTGTCCACGCACATAGAGATAGCAGTTATCTCGATTCACTCCAAGTTCGTTGCATCGAGCCTCGTGCCATGTATAGTCGGCATCAGGATATCGTCGCTTCAGACTATTGTGGAAGCGATTGGCACGGTCGCGCAGTATGTTGAGTACAACAGCTCCATCGTTTTTCCAGAACTGCACTGGCACATTGACCGATAACATTCGGTGGAAGACGCTCTGTGGAAAGGCTTGCCTGTCAATGTCGGAAAGATAGAGCTGCCATACCATCAGCGGATAGACGATACGGCTGTATTCTTTCAGGAATTTGCAGAAATCAAAATCAATTGTCTGGGGATAGACGGCTTTCTGCAATGCAAGATTCAGGTTCGGACCGAAACAGAAATGATTCTCAAACGAATAGGTATATGTCTGAAGAACATAGTTCTCCCATCGCATGAAAGGCTGCTCGTCGAGATAACGGTAATCAGAGTCGATGGCTATCCAGAATTTCTTGTCGAGAAAGTCGAGATACTGAAGACATTGTGTGCAGCCAGCGGTCATGTTGCCCGTATGACTGCGTGATGAAGAAATGAAACGGAATTTGCCTTGTGGATAGACATGATGCAGAACCTTGCCCCAAAACATCTCGTCGTTCTTGTTTTCAAGATGTATTGCAGCAGTAGCACCATATAGTTTCAGTTCGGCCTTGAAACGTCGTGATGCAATCTCGTAGAATCGATGTTTTTCCTGATCGTACATTTCTGTCATTCGGTAACTACCAAATCCGAAATAAACACAAGCTTGTCCTCCCATCCATCGGCAAAGATGTTAGGAGAGTGGGTTGTCATTATAATCTGGCAATTAGGGTTGAGCTCGTTCATCATTGATACGAGCTTGTCCTGCCATTCGATATGAAGGGAGATTTCTGGCTCATCAAGGAGCAAGACATTTGGCTTATCTTCCATAAGGAAGAGGGTGAACAGGAGAAGGAGTATCTGCTTCTCACCTGCACTCAATCGTTCCAATGGTATTATTGTGTCGTTCTTCTTGAAGATGATGCGGTTCATGTCATCGATCATTATGGTCTTGTTGGTCGAACTGAACAGCATATTGATCATCTCGAAGAACTTCTCGATTCTGGCTTGTTTTGCCATTGCCGAATGAAGGTCCTTGAGCATTCCAAGTCGGTAGTCTGAGAAGCTATATACAGAAGGCGAACGCTGATAGATCACAGAATCGAGCGACATGCCAAGCTGCGACAATGTCGATTTCTTTGAAGCCGGCATGTCGAAGGTGCTGACGTAGTGGAAGCACGAAACTGATTCGAAACCGCCGAAGGCAGGAGAATGAACCACCTGCTTGCCGTCATAATACATCTGACCGCCAACGCTGGTCTTGACCATGATCTTCGCCTTTAGTTGCTTGATGAACTTATCGTCCTTGGTCAGCACGGCACGGATAAGATTGAGCATAGTGGTCTTACCGAAACCATTCTGGCCAACGACAATATTGATGTTCTTGTCAAGATTGTGCCAACGCAGGGTGGTGTCACCCCACATTGACTCAATATAAATATCTTCAATATAAACCGACATCTTTTGTTTATTTGATGACTGATTGATAATGACTTGATTAATGATGGAAGAGACGTACTCCTGTGAAGCACATCGCAATGCCGTACTTGTCGCAAGTGGCAATAACATTGTCGTCACGCACGCTTCCGCCTGCTTCAGCAATCCATTGCACACCGCTCTTGTGAGCACGCTCGATGTTGTCGCCGAATGGGAAGAACGCATCACTTCCGAGGCTCACGCCCGAGAGGGTCTCAAGCCAAGCCTTCTTTTCTTCGCGAGTGAGCACTTCTGGCTTCTCCGAGAAGAAGTTCTGCCATACGCCTTCTGCCAATACATCCTCGTGGTCATCGCTGATATACACGTCGATAGTGTTGTCGCGATCAGCACGCTTGATGCCTTCCTTGAATGGGAGAGCCATTACTTTCGGATGCTGACGCAAGTACCAGATGTCGGCCTTGTTGCCTGCGAGTCGTGTACAGTGGATGCGGCTCTGCTGTCCTGCACCGATACCGATAGCCTGACCGTCCTTGACGTAGCACACAGAGTTCGACTGGGTATATTTGAGCGTGATAAGAGCAATCATGAGGTCGCGACGAGCTGCATCAGGAATCTCCTTATTGGCAGTAGGGATGTTCTGGAAAAGAGCATCGTCGTGAAGATTGATCTCGTTGCGTCCCTGTTCAAAGGTAACACCGAAGACCATCTTGCGCTCTACTGGAGCTGGCTTGTATTCAGGATCGATCTGGATTACGCAATAAGTACCCTTGCGCTTTGCCTGAAGCACTGCGAGAGCCTCTGGCTCAAAACCTGGAGCGATGACACCGTCGCTCACCTCACGGTTGATGAGCTTGGCTGTAGCGAGGTCGCACACATCGCTCAATGCGATGAAGTCGCCAAACGAAGACATACGATCAGCACCACGGGCACGAACGTATGCACAAGCGAGGGGAGAGAGTTCGTAATCATCGACAAAATAGATCTTCTTGAGAGTGTCGTCCAAAGGCAAACCCACGGCAGCACCAGCAGGCGATACATGCTTGAACGAAGTAGCAGCACAAAGGCCAGTAGCTTCCTTCAGCTCCTTGACAAGCTGCCAGCTGTTGAATGCATCGAGAAGGTTGATGTAGCCAGGACGGCCGTTGAGCACAACGATAGGGAGTTCAGCATCGCCCTCCATGAAGATGCGCGATGGCTTCTGATTCGGATTACAACCGTACTTAAGTTCGAGTTCTTTCATTATTATGTATTTTGTGGCAAAATTGCCTCATTTGATATTTTAATTAGAGCAACAAAGTTAATTTTTTTCTGCGAATTTCACAAGTGAAAACACTTTTTTTTCACATTTTAAATTATTTTTCCATATAAACGTTCTTCGTTTCCCAAAAAGTTATTATATTTGCAAGTTAGAGAAAACATCACTCAATAGATACTACCGTGTTTTTGAAAGATTATCTGATTCGACAATGCAATAAGCTTGACCAAAGCTATTGGGCGCTGAAACCTCGCAAACGCCGTATTGTGGGGTGGAGTGCCTTGCTCATTTCTGCCATTCTGATCATTACGGGTGGCTACCAGTTCTACAACCTCGGCAAGTACCTCGGCCAGCTGTGCCAAGGCGCTTGGACAACTGTGACCGAAGGCGAGGAGCAGGAAGAGGAATTTGTGAATGCTGACGAATGGACATACGAGGGCAAGCATCGCGAGTTCCATGTCCAAGAGAAGAACCCAAAGCGCAACGTGCAGCTCTCACGCGACTTCAACGACATCAACGACACACAGCTCGCTGCTGCCAAGCGTCTCGGCATCCACCCACTCAAGAGCCGCGATGACCTCCCAAGCGTGAGATCACGACTCGTCGAGCTGAAGGAGACGCGCTACTACCTCGTCGATCCGCTGACCCATTCCATCCCTTACCTCGTGCCCGATGCCGCTGACTTCCTTACGGCTCTCGGACAGCTCATGCAGGAATACAATGGCACTCACAGCCGCTTCATCATCACCAGCGTGCTGCGAACAGGCAGCGATGTCAAGAGTCTCTCGCGAAGCAATGCCAATGCCTCGCAGAATTCGTGTCATAGCTATGGCACAACCTTCGACATCACTTACAACCGATTCGACCGCAAAGGCATCACCAACGACATCCGTCTCAAGGCCGACCTCGCAAGAGCTCTCTACGATTTGCGCAAGGCTGGTCATTGCTACGTGAAATATGAGTACAAGCAGGCTTGTTTCCACATTACGGTCAGACCGAGAATATGATGAGAGCTTTTCACAAAAAAGTATTTGTTACAAAAATTATCAATTAATACAATGAAAACTAAAGCATTGATTACAGCATTGGCACTTGGCACAGCCTTGATGTCGTGCACCGACAAAGCTCCGAGAGAAGAGAAGTATCTTTATCTTTGCATCGGACAGTCAAATATGGTGGGCAAGGGTATCGTAGCCCCTGAAGACACTATCCCAGAGCCACGATTCCTCAGTCTTTCGGCTACAAATGCCGACGACGGACGAAAGATAGGCGAGTGGCGACTGGCACAATCAGGCAACTGTCGCCCTGGTGAACATTACCCTATGCAGGTATCACCTACCGACTATTTTGGTCGCACCATGGTCGATTATCTCCCTGAAAATGTGACTGTCGGTATCCTGCAGGTAGGTGTCGATGGCTGTCCAATGCGTATGTTCGACCGCGAGTCGCAGTTCCCTGATTCTATTCACCCTGACTGGATGGAGGGTCAGATTGCTGCCTACGATCACGATCCTCACGGACGTCTCGTGTCACTCGCACGTCAGGCTATCGAAGAAGGCTGGGTCATCAAGGGACTGCTCGTGCATCAGGGCGAAACAGACGCCTATTCAGACTATTGGCCAAAAGAACTCCTAAAGGTATATAACCAGATACGCGAAGAATTAGGTGTGACCGACGAATGGCCAATCCTCGTGGGTGAGGCTGTAGGCATCGACCAGAATGGCGTATGCGCTCATGCCAATCCGACCCTCGACCGCGTACACGATTTCCTGCCAAATGCCTATACCATATCGTCTTACGGATGCGAAGCTGCTGAAGATGACCTCCATTTCTCGGCAGCTGGCTACCGAAAGCTCGGCCGTCGATATGCAGTCAAGATGCTCCAGCTCATGGGTTATGACGTTGAGACCGACCCTGACTTCAAGCTCCAGATCGAACTCGGAGACCCATCGGATGCCTTCCAGGTCGATGTCACACTCGACAGCACAGCAAAATCAATTACTGTGGCTTCAATCGTTCCATTGGCAGGAGTCGATCTCGTCAGCTATAGTGGCGAGACACTCGAAGTTCTGAAGTTTGATAATCAGAGAGTTGTGGACATCGACATCTCGAAATACGACAACGAAGACCGCATCGTGCTCAATATCCGAAGCAACGACGGAGCGACTGTCAACCGTCAGGTAAACAGATAAAGAACCGACTTGCGAATGGTGGCAAAACACAATAGATACGGCACTGTGCAGATGGTGAAAGCTGTCTGTATGGTGCTTTTCGTGCTTTTTGCCACCGCTTGCCGCGTGACGAGGCACATTCCCGAAGACAAGGAAGTGGTGAGCAAGGTTCACATCATCGTCGATGGCCAGCCTTCGACCAACAACTCGCTGAAGATGGCCGTTCAGCAGAAAGCCTACCACCGCACCTTCGGATTCCTCCCTGTATCCACATGGATGTGGCACAACGACACAAGCAAGCGCTTCCATCGCTGGAGAAACAAGATAGGAACAGAGCCACAGGTCTATGACGAAGAGAGGACATTGACCACCGAACGCTCAATGAAGCGTGCCCTCAATGCACAAGGCTACCTCTATGCCAAGGTATCGCACAAGGTGAAGAGCAAGAACAGGAAGGCAACTGTCACTTACATCATCGACCGTGGATTGCCCAAGGTCCTCAATTCGGTGAAATACATGGTCGAGGATCCTTCTCTCGATTCGCTTGTTTCAACCTCGAACATCGAGAGTTCATTGCAGAAAGATGCTTTGCTCGATCGAGACATGCTCGACAACGAACGCACACGTCTCACCGACCTCTTGCGCGACAACGGATATTGGGACTTCAACAAAGACGACATCAGCTTCATTGCCGACACTTTGCAAGGACAGCAGGAAGTTGATCTGACGGTCTTTGTCTCGGGTTTGCACGAGACGTATGTTTTCAATAAGGTACACTTCAACAGCGACTTCGACATCCTCAACAACGGCACCAGTGACAGCCTATCACACTTCCGCGAGATGGCAGAAGGCTATGACTTGACCTACAAAGGGGATAGGTGCTACCTGAAGGACTACACCCTTATCAGCAATTGTCACATCGTCCCAGGCAAGACCTATACAGAAACGGCAGTCAAGGACACTTACAGCTCATACAGTCGTCTTCATCTACTGAAATACACCAACATCCGACTCGAACCATCGGACGACAACAAGCTCGATGCATGGATCAATTTAAGTCCGCAGAACCCCAAGTCGGTTCAGTTTGAGCTCGACGGAACAAACACATCGGGCGACCTCGGCTTTGCGGGAGCAATCTCGTTCCAGCACAAGAACATCTTCCGTGGCTCCGAAACCTATTCGTTAAGTCTCAAGGGCGGATACGAGTCGCTTTCGGGCAATGTGTCAGGATTGGTCAATGACAACTATTCTGAATATTCGATAAGCAACACCCTCGACATACCGAAAAAGAAAGGTACGACTTCGGTCAATATGTCGTTCAGCTATCAGACACGACCTGAATACACCCGATTCATCAGCAATTTGGGCTATAAATACAAGTGGCAGAACGGTCCTCGCCAACGCCACACATTCGATGTGCTCGACATCAGCTATGTCTATCTGCCCAAGCGCAGCGAGTCGTTCATCGACATCATCGAACAGGCTGGTCCGATCTCCTATTCCAGCTATTCGTCACACCTCATCATGGCGATGGGCTACAACCTCTACCTCTCCAACAGCTTCACTGCCAGCCAGAACCGCAACTCCACTCGCGACATCTGGTCACTTCGCATCAGCACCGAGATTGCAGGCAATATGCTCTGGGCAATCTCTAAGCTCACCAATATGAAGAAGGATGAGAATGGCAATTACAACGTCATCAGCCTCCCGTTCGAGCAATATGCGCGAATGGATGTCGATTGGTCATACAGCCAGTATCTCACCGACCGAAGCCGATTGGCTTACCATCTGGCTGGAGGCATAGCCATACCTTATGGCAACAGCAAGACTGTGCCGTTCGAAAAACGCTATTATTCGGGTGGTGCCAACAGCGTGCGAGGATGGTCGGTTCGTACCCTCGGTCCTGGCACCTTCAGGAACGAAAATGCAAAGTCGCGTCTTGACTATTTCAACCAATGCGGTGATGTGCGTCTCGATGCTTCTGTCGAGCTTCGTTCCAAGCTGTTCTGGAAATTCGAGTTCGCCACCTTCCTCGATGCAGGCAATGTGTGGACGCTCAAGGAATACAAGAGTCAGCCTGGAGGCAAGATTTCCGAAGACTTCCTTCAGCAAATAGCACTCGGCACAGGGCTCGGTCTCCGTATGGTGACCAATTTCGTGGTGCTCCGTCTCGACATGGGTATCAAAGCCTACAATCCTTATCTCGAAGGCAAGGATGCTTGGACGATCAGGCATCCGCTCAAGAGCGAGAACCGCTCAATCCACTTCGCTGTCGGCTACCCATTCTGATGATTATCTGTTAATTATTAATTCTTAATTGATTATATATGTACAAAGCAATCGTTCTCGACCTCGATGGCACATTGACCAACAGTAAGAAAGAAATCACTCCTCACACCAGGGAGGTGCTGATGAAGGCGCAGGAGATGGGAGTGAAGGTCATTCTCGCTTCCGGCCGTCCTACCTACGGCATCGCTCCACTGGCCGACCAGCTCGAACTCGACCGCTTCGGCGGATATATCCTTGCCATCAATGGCGGCCGCATCACCAACTGGACCACCAAGGAGATAGTCTTCGACCAGATACTCGACGAGAAGCTCGTGCCTGAACTCTACAAGGCCGCAATGGACAATCATTTCCAGATTCTCACTTATCAGGGTGATGCCATTGCCGCAACCGACATCAACGACGAATATGTGTTGCACGAGGCGTTCATCAACAAGATGCCGCTCGTCCATTATCCTGACTTCCTTAACCAGCTCTATTTCCCTATCAACAAATGCCTCATCGTGGGCGAGCCAACGCGCCTTGCCGTTCTCGACAAGCAGCTTGCCAAGCAGATGGAGGGCAGGATGAGCATCTACCGCTCGTGCGACTTCTTCCTCGAATGTGTGCCTCTCGGCATCGACAAAGCTGCTTCGCTCAAGCGCCTGTTCTGCCAGATGGGTATTTCGCTCGACGAAGTCATTGCCTGTGGCGATGGCAACAACGACCTCTCGATGATTCAGGCAGCTGGAATGGGTGTGGCAATGGCAAATTCGTCACCCGACGTGCTTGCTGCTGCCAATTTCATAACTCTCTCAAACGAGGAGGACGGAGTAGCTTACGCCATCGAGAAATTCGTGCTTAATGCATGATTATTAAGCTAGAAAGCCTCTTGCATAAATCATTGTCAATATGACAAGTAAAGACAGGGTGTGTCAGTTACTTTTGACACACCCTGTCTTTTATATATCGCCTGTCTTTTTTATATCGTCAGATGATTACGACAATCCGACAATGTTTCCGTCAACAATATCGATGTTGTTTGCAGCAGGCACCTTTGGAAGACCTGGCATACGCATCATCTCGCCAGCAATGGCAACGATGAATTCTGCACCACGGTTGATGACAATATCGTTGATGTCGAAATCGAAGCCCTGAGGACAGCCATAAGCCTTTGGATCAGCGCTGAACGAGTACTGGGTCTTGGCAACACAGACAGGATAGTGGCTCAATCCGAGCTTGTCAACGAGAGCAAGCATCTTCTTTGCCTTGTCACTAAAGTTGACATTGCCTGCACCATAGATCTTCTTGGCAACAGCCTCGATCTTTGCCTGTGGTGTCTCGTCGTCCTGATATGTGTAGTTGAGAGGCTTTGAAGGATTGGTCTCAATCTCTTTTACCACAGCCTCTGCAAGCTCCTTGGCACCTTCGCCTCCGCGCATGAAGCCGTCGTTGACTACACAGCGAACGCCAAGTTCCTTCTCGCAATGCTCAATGAGGCACTGGATCTCCTCGTCAGTATCGTTGGCGAAGCGGTTGAATGCCACCATGACTGTCTGTCCAAAACCCTGCATGTTGCGCACATGCTTGTCGAGGTTGGCAAAGCCCTTCTTGAGTCCTTCGATGTTTGGTTCCTTGATCTTATCTACCTCGACGCCACCGTGCATCTTAAGGCCGTTGCAAGTAGCCACTACTACTGTGAGCTTTGGGCAAAGGCCAGCCTTGCGGCATTTGATGTCGAGGAACTTCTCTGCACCGAGGTCAGCACCGAAGCCTGCTTCTGTCACAACATAGTCAGCAAGGCTCAAGCCCATCTTGGTTGCAAGGATAGTGTTGCAGCCGTGAGCAATGTTGGCGAATGGGCCACCATGAACGATAGCAGGAGTATTTTCAGTAGTCTGCACGAGATTTGGCATGAGTGCTTCCTCGAGCAATACGCAGATTGAACCAGCAATGCCGAGATCCTTGACAGTGAAAGGAGTGCCGTCATACTGATAGCCGAGCAGGATATTCTCGATGCGACGACGGAGGTCCTCACGGTCAGTAGCAAGACAGAGGATAGCCATGATCTCTGAAGCAGGGGTGATGTCAAAGCCAGATTCGCCCATCACGCCGTTGCTCTGTCCGCCGATGCTCTGGATGATGCGACGGAGTCCGCGGTCGTTGACGTCGAGCACGCGCTTCCAAAGCACTTCCTTGAGAGGAGGGAGCTCCTTGCGACGCTGATAGAAATAGTTGTCCATCAACGCTGTGATCATGTTGTGTGCACTTGTGATGGCATGGAAGTCGCCCGTAAAGTGAAGATTGATCTTCTCCATAGGGAGAACCTGTGCATAGCCACCGCCTGCTGCACCGCCCTTCATGCCGAAGCATGGTCCGAGTGATGGCTCACGGAGCACCACCATTGCCTTCTTGCCGATCTTGTTAAGACCAAGGTCAAGTCCGATTGAGACTGTGGTCTTTCCGATACCAGCCTTTGTGGCACTGATGGCTGTAACGAGGATGAGATTGCTCTTCTTGATCTTTTCTTCGTCAATGTAGCTCAATGGCACCTTGGCGATGTGATGACCATAAGGATAAATGTCCTCAACTGCAACTCCTGCCTTCTCTGCAATCTTCTCGATTCTGTCGAGCTTGCATTCTCTTGCGATTTCGATATCGCTCTTCATAATTTATAATGTTTTTGTGATCTACGGTCTTCAAATGCGGGTATGAAGTACTTTCGATCGGTTAATATTAGGCCTCAGTTGCTCAATGCGTTTTTATAGCAACCTACGCCGGAATTATTTTAATTTAAGGATGTTAGTTCACTTTTTTGTCAGCTTGTCCAGACGTTCCTGAAGCATGAGCATATAGTCGCGCTTGTGGGCTGCCTCAAGGAAGTCGAGAGCCTTGGCTGCTGCCAACATCGCCTCGCGCGTCTTCTCGATCTCCTTCTTCATGTCAGGCACGCTCTGGTAGTCGATCGTCGCGCTGTCGGCCACTATGCCCATCGTCTTCTTTCCGACCGACGTACCTGTCTTCTGCTTGGCTGTCGGTTCGAGCACTGCACCAAACATCTCGCGAGTCTCCTTGAGCTGTTCGTTGTCGAGCAATGTGTTTCTGCCCTTGACAATCTGCTTTGGGGTTATGCCATGTTCGATGTTGTAGCGCATCTGCTTTGCCCTTCGTCGTTCGGTCTCGTCGATGGTTCGCTGCATGCTCTTGGTGATGGTGTCGGCATACATGATGGCCTTGCCATTCAGGTTGCGTGCTGCTCGTCCCACGGTCTGTGTGAGCGATGTCTCGTTGCGCAGGAAACCTTCCTTGTCGGCATCGAGTATTGCCACGAGCGACACTTCAGGCAGGTCGATGCCTTCTCGCAACAGATTGACGCCAATCACGACATCTATCTCTCCGGCACGCAGCTCGTCGAGAATCCTCACTCGGTCGAGTGTATCCACCTCGCTATGTATGTACGATGATCGCACGCCATGTTCGCGCATGTACTCATCAAGTTCCTCGGCAAGTCGCTTCGTGAAAGTGGTCACGATGGCTCGGTCGTCGTTCTCCACACATTTCTGTATCTCTTCCAGCAGGTCGTCGATCTGGTTCACGCTCGGACGAACCTCAATCAGAGGGTCGAGGAGGCCTGTCGGACGAATGAGCTGTTCTGCTACGATGCCCTCGCATCTCTGCAGCTCGTAGTTGGCTGGTGTGGCGCTTACGAAGATAACCTGCTTGACCAATGACTCAAACTCATCGAAGCTTAATGGACGGTTGTCAAAGGCCGATGGCAGACGGAAGCCGTTCTCTACGAGGTTGGTCTTGCGGGTGCGGTCGTTGCCGCCCATGCCTCTGATCTGCGGAACCGTCACGTGGCTTTCATCCACAATCACGAGGAAGTCATCGGGGAAGCAGTCGAGCAAACAGAATGGCCGTTCTCCAGGCTTGCGTCCATCGAAATAGCGGCTGTAATTCTCGATGCCCGTACAATAACCCACCTCCTTGATCATCTCCACGTCATAGGTCACACGCTCCTTGATTCGTTCAGCCTTGACCTCATCGCCGACGCTCTCGAAGAAGCGGATCTGTTCGCCAAGGTCGAGCGTGATCTCATCGACGGCCCTGTCGGCTCTTTCCTTTGTCGTGGTGAAGATGCTGGCAGGAGGGATGGTGTATTCGTCATATTCGGCCACCATGTGACCTGTTGCCACATCGAGCGTTTCCAGACTCTCCACCTCGTCGAAACAGAGCACTACTCTCAAGATGATGTCGGTCGATACGAGGAAGACATCGATGGTTTCGCCCTTTGCCTGAAAATTGCCTCTCTGCAGTGCAATGTCGTTGCGCGTATATTGAGCGTTGACTAATCGTCGCAGCAGGTCATCCTTGTCAATCATCTGTCCGACCTTCAGGCTTATCATGTTGTCATGGAAGTCCTGCGGATTGCCCATGCCGTAGATGCACGACACCGAACTGACCACAACCACATCGCGTCGTCCGCTCAATAGGGTATTGACTGCCGAGAGTCTCAACTGGTCGAGCTCCATGTTGATCGACAAGTCCTTCTCAATATAGGTGTCAGTCGATGGGAGATAAGCCTCTGGCTGAAAGTAGTCGTAGTACGACACGTAATACTCAACGGCATTGTCGGGGAAGAAGCTTCGCATCTCGGCATAGAGCTGTGCTGCGAGTGTCTTGTTATGGCTCAGGATAAGAGTCGGACGCTGGGTCTCGGCTATCACATTGGCCATCGTGAATGTCTTTCCCGAACCAGTCACACCCAACAGTGTCTGTGCAGGCAGATGGTCGTTGACGCCTTCTACCAGCTGACGTATCGCCTCCGGCTGATCGCCCATGGGCTTGAATGGTGACTTGAGTTCGAAAAGCATATTCTTTATTTTGCGGTGCAAAGATAGGCTTTTAAGACCACTTTCCCAAATATTCGTGTGACAATTTTCAATTTTTTTAGGTTATGAGGTTTTGAGGTATTAAGGTTGTTAGGATTGTGTCAGCTCGAAGCCACCATATAACCATAAACCTTATAACCATAAACCTTATAACCTTAAACCTTATAACCTTAAACCTTATAACCTTAAAACCTAATAACCTAAAATCACTGCATTCCGAAAGTTTCTCTTATCTTGCCTTTAAAAAGTTCAATCAGACCTTTTGGCATTGCAGCCTCATGAGACCCGATTGTATTGACAAAATCGCGCAGACTATGCGTTCCGTTGATTACATAGTCAAAGACAAACTTGCGGCTGGCAAAAGAGTATTGGAATATCTCCCACGGACTGTCATAGAATCTCGGACGAACCAGAATATAGTAATGCACGTCGCGAGACTTATTGTCAAATCTTATGCCAATAAACTTTCGTTCTCCAGCTACATTTGGTTCAAGTAGGGAATAGACAATGAGGCCAGTTCCATCCTTCAGGGCAAAGGC
>SFEH01000018.1 GCA_004557315.1 Bacteroidales bacterium | reverse complement strand
CACCTCGCGATGGACACCCTTGCCTTGGGCTATGCGATTCCCGCTATTAGGGCTCACTCGGGACTTTCACCCGTTAGACAATGCTCATGCCGAGCGTACAATGAAAGTGTCGCACGTATAGTGCGGCACTTATTTTCAAACTCCACGTACATAAAGCTCTAATCATTTGTCATTAGGTCATTATGTCATTATGTCAATAAGGTTTTAATATTTATCCACATTTCTTAAATCTGAGTATCCTTGCATCAGTGAATAGAGGAACTACAGAAGACCTTGAACATCTTCACACCTTCACATCTTAACATCTATCTCACATTCAATGTACATCCACAAAACCAGCTGCCCTTGCTCATTGCAAAGACAGCTGGGTTCATTATCATTGCCTTGGCGTTCTTGATAGTTGCTTCTGTCGCGCCTTTGGCTTCGCCTTCCACAACGACTTTCTCACAACATACCTAAATTGTTGGGGGAATAACATGTAGTTATGGTCTTACTACCTCGATTTTCTTCAAACACTCATCATCAGAGGTGCCGCCATAGAGCAGGTTATACTTACCGCTCAGAGCCATCATCTGACCTGTCTTGGTGTCGAACCATGCGAAGGTCTCATCATCGATGGCAAACTCCACATTGACTGTTTCGCCCTTGGCAATGCTGACGCGCTTGAAGCCACGAAGTGTCTTGACAGGACCCTCCTTGTCATCAGGACGCTGCACATAGAGCTGAACCACCTCTGCGCCGTCACGTGTGCCGGTATTGGTGACAGGGATGATGATCTTCTCCTTGCTCATCTTGCCATCGGCAGTATAGTCAGCCGCCACGAGCTGTGCCTCACCGTAGGCAAAGGTGGTGTATGAGAGACCATGACCGAAGCAGAACTGTGGCTTATCAGTCATGTAACGGTAGGTGCGACCTTTCATGCTATAGTCGAGGAAACTTGGCATCTGGAGCGTGTCCTTGTAGAAGGTGAGAGGCAGACGTCCCGAAGGGTTGTTGTCGCCAAACAGAGTCTCTGCCACCGCCTGACCGCCCATCTGACCAGGGTAGAACACTTGCAGCATCGCATCACAGTGCTCGGCCTCTGGCACCATTGCCATAGCCGATCCTGAACAGTTGATATATACGATGCGCTTGCCTGCGTTATGGATCTTGGCAATAAGGTCACGTTGTACGCGCGGCAGCTGTATGTCTGTGCGGTCGCCACCACGGAAGCCCTCAATCTGCACAGGCATCTCCTCGCCCTCAAGACCAGGAGAGATGCCGCCGACAAAGACCACTACATCGGCTGGACGAATCTGTTTCAGCAGCTGGTAGTCATCAAAATGGACAGTATTGCCCATATCGAACATCAGCGCATTGATTCCCTTGCCAGCCACATATCGAACCTCCAGATCATAACTCTTGCCTGCTTCGGTAGCGAGCACATAGGTGGGTTCTGTGCTGTCGCGATCGCCCAACTGACCCTCCGCCTCCATCACCACCTTGCCATTCACGATGAGTTGGATCTTTGTGCATGCAGCCTTGATATCGAACTCAATCTGGCTTGCCTCTGGAGTCTTTATTGAGGTCTTATAGACTGCCGAGAAGTTCTCAAGGTTAACACCAGCCTTGAAAGCGGTACCACCGAAGGTATAGAGTTTCATGGCATTTCTATATCGCGCATGAGCTACCTCCGGACCAGTGAAGTCTGTAGTGTTATAATAAGTGGCATACCAACCCTGTTCGCCAGCAGCACGTCCCAGACCCATCCAACTCCTGTAGCTGGAAGTCTGTGCCAAATCGCAGCCCTGCGAATATATAAGGTTGTCAGGCTTCAGATATTTACGAATACCTTCAAGGATGGTAATGGTGGCATCGGGCGTACCATTGTAGTTACCCCACAGCATGATGCTGTCGTTGGCATTCGGGCCCACCACAGCTATGGTCTGACGAGGATTGAGCGGCAAGAGCGGTGCCTTCTTGCCATCGGACGAACGGTCGTTTTTAAGCAGCACGATGCCCTCGCGAGCAGCCTGCAGACTCTTGGCCTTATGCTCTGCACATGCAATGACCGACGCAGGAATTGCATCGTAAGGGGTTTTATCGTCCATCTCTCCCAACTCAAAACGAGCCTTGAGCAGACGGAACACTGACTGGTCAATACGGTTTTCGGTGATGAGTCCTAAACGCACAGCCTCTGGCAACTCTACATACGAACTGCCACACTCCAAGTCCGTACCGCTCCATACTGCCTTGGCATCGGCATGGACGGTGTCTGGTTCTGTCATGTGTGCACCAGGGGTATAGAAGTCGTTGATGGCCCAACAGTCGCTTGTCACGAGTCCGTCGAAGCCCCAGTCATTGCGCAAAATCTGCGTGAGCAGACGGCTCGAACCGCAGCACGGCTCATTTTCATAACGATTGTAGGCACACATCACCTCCTTGACATGAGCCTCTGTGACAAGTGCCTTGAAGGCCGGAAGGTAAGTTTCCCAGAGGTCACGAGGTGACACGTTGTCGGCATTGAAGACGTGACGGTTCCACTCTGGTCCGCTGTGTACGGCATAGTGCTTGGCGCAGGCATGTGTCTTGTTGCCGTCGGGTCCCTGCAGACCTTTCACTACAGCCACACCCATGCGGCTGGTCAGATATGGATCCTCGCCATAGGTCTCCTGTCCACGGCCCCAGCGTGGGTCGCGGAAGATGTTTACATTCGGGGTCCAGAAAGTGAGTCCCTGGTATCGACGGATATTATCCTTGCTCTCCTCGCGTGCCAGACGGTTCTTCACACGTGCTTCGGTGCTTGCTATGTCAAAGCACTCTTGCACGAGTTCTGGATCGAAAGTTGCAGCCAAACCGATGGCTTGCGGAAACATCGTTGCCACTCCATTGCGAGCCACACCATGCAGTGCCTCGTTCCACCACTGGTAAGGCTTCACTCCCAGGCGTTCCACTGGCTTTGACTGATCCATCATCAGCCCCACCTTCTCTTCGAGGGTCAGACGCTTCAAAAGGTCGTTGGCTCGTCGTGTCGGACTCAACGCTTCATTCTGATAGGGCAAGAGAGCTTGCGCTTGCAAGCCTAAGGCTGAGGTACTGAGCACCATTGCCAATAAGAGATGTTTTTTCATTGTGTAATAATTCTAAAGGAATGTTCTGTTTTCTGATTCGTTTTATGTTTTGGAAGTTTGTATATGCATATATAAAAGCACACAAAAGCATAGGATTCCTTGCACAAGTCGCAAGAAACAAGTAACTTTCAGTGACCAAACTAAAGGACTCATATATCCTATGCCTGTGCACAAAGTTACAAAATTTTTCTTATAAACAAGAACATTTTTCAAGAAAAGTGACTCTGGTACGGCAATGTTTGCAATTATGAACGAGAATAAATGTATAAACATGAACGAACAGACGATAATAGTCGAGCAGTAACCAATCCAAATTTATCTTCCTTCTTTTTTTTTAATTTTGATAGTCAAGCGGATCTGATTCTCGTAATGGGCATCAGGATTGATCTTTGCAGTTAGGGTGTCAAAGTGTCGAAGTGTCAGAGTGTCAAACTTATTATCTTGAGCAGCACACGACCAGCACTCGACCAATAATGGCGCGTCATGGCGTATAATGGCGGCAATGGAGAACCTGGAATGCCGTATCTTTGCAACGTGAATCAGGGATTCTATGCAAAGATAGCAACTAATTCTGTCGTTTGCAAGTTTTCTTCAATAAAATGCAGTTTAACTATTTTGGTTGACTAATTATCTACGACTTGTTGTTGCCATTTTTCTGTATTGATTATCAGTGGCACAAAGTTACAAAATATGTCTCAAAAAACAAGAATAATGCGCGAAAGTGGTCGTGAGATAAGCTTTTTTGATATGCTTGCAACCACTTTCGCGCATTATTCTTGGTTATTCCAGTCAGAAATACTATTTTTGCCAACACAAAAAGGAAAATGAGATGACAATACGCAAATCAAGAATAAGCGACATTCCGCGGCTGCATGAGATTTTCGCCATTGCCCGAAATTTCATGGTGGCTACCGGCAATCCTCACCAATGGGTGGAGGGGTATCCGAGCGAGGAACTGCTCAAGAAAGACATTGAGAGCGGCGACAGTTATGTCTGCATCAGCGATGACAGGATTGTGGCTACCTTCGTGCTACGCGGTGGCATCGACCCTACATACAACGAGATCTACGACGGAGCATGGCTCAACGACAAGCCCTACGCTACCATTCATCGCATTGCAAGCAGCGGCGAAGTGAAAGGTGTGTTCAGTCATGCCATGCGCTTTGCACTGCAGCATTACAACTCAATCCGCATCGACACCCATGCCGACAACAAGGTGATGCAAAGCGCAATAGCCAAAGCAGGCTTCAGCTATTGCGGCATCATACATTGCTGGAACGGAAGTGAACGATTGGCATATCAATTCAATAAAGGCTAATATAAAGTAATAAACACTATGAATGTATTTGAAATGAGGTTTGCCAAAGTGTTTCCTCTCCTTATTGCAAAGGCCGAAAGGAAAGGTCGTTCAGCCGATGAAGTTTTTGCTGTAACCTCGTGGCTGACTGGATATAAGAAAGAAACGCTGATTGCGATGCTCGACAGCGATTCGACCTACGGTGACTTTCTTGACAATGCCCCTTGCATGAATCCTGAGCGAATGAATGTCAAGGGCAGGATATGCGGAATCAAGATTGAAGAAATCGAGGATCCGAGGATGCGCGACCTTCGCATTCTGGACAAGCTGGTCGATGACCTGGCAAAAGGCAAGCGCCTGCCGATATGACCATGACTTGGGGAGGTTGCCCTGATATCAGGTCTTTGAAAGGATGCTCTGGTCAATGAGATTGTTGGCTATGGCATAGATGGTCAGACCAGCAACCGATCGGATATCGAGCTTCTTGGCAATGTTGCGCCGGTGGGTGATGACCGTATTGACCGAGATGAACAGATGGTCGGCAATCTCCTTGTTCGACATGCCCTGGACGAGGCAGACGATGATGTCCTTCTCGCGTTCCGAGACCCCATCCTTTCCCTCGACACTCTTGATAATGTCTGAAAGGCGCGAAGAGATGCCGTCGTTCTTGATCCTCTTCTCCAGCAAGCGGATGGCTGGCACAAACAGCTAGTGGTTTACTGAAAAAACCAAAGGCTATTCTTCGCATAAAAAGTAAGAAAAAGATGCGGATAGATACGCATGCAACAATAAAGTCATAACCATAGATTATAATAAAAAGTGAATGTTGCGAAATAATACTATGTCGCAAATTTATACATATTATTCAGAAATATCACAAAATATTGCAAGATTATGGCAGATTTATGGACTATATTTCAGTTTTTTCGTATCTTTGCCTCAAATATTCAATATTAGAGAATACGGAAACTGATAGATAACTTAACTTTACAGCTTTTATGTCACAGATATGGATTAGTGCCGCAGGTCTGTGCGGTGCATCGATAATAGGCAGCTTTCTTGGCTTTCTGGTCAAGAACCTTCCTCACAAATGGAACGACACGATATTGGGTTACTGCGCTGGCATCATGCTGGCAGCTTCGACCATAGGACTGATAGTACCGGCTTTCGACCTGTCGTCGCAATGGTGGTGGGTGGCGATAGGCGTGATGGTGGGCGCACTGTTTCTCAATGTGCTCGACCTTGTCACTCCTCACCTGCATCATGTCACAGGCCTTGACGAGTCGGAACATCACAACAATGCCAAGCTCAACAATGTGCTGCTGTTTGTCATGGCCATTGCATTGCACAAACTGCCCGAAGGCATGGCGGCTGGTGTGAGCATAAGCGACGAAGCTTCGGCAAGCTGGACAGTCAGCCTCGGCATCGCCCTTCAGAATGTGCCTGAAGGTATGGTCATCATAGCACCTTTGCTCATGGCTGGAGTCAAGCCAATCCGCACTTTCCTCATCTCGGTTGTCATAGGCCTGCTCGAGATTGTTGGCGTGTGGATCGGATATGGTATGGGCAATATCTCACAGACACTGCTGCCTGTGATGCTCGGATTCGCTGGAGGTGCCATGCTCTATGTGACGAGCGACGAAATGATTCCGGAGACGCATGCTCATGGCTATCAGAAGCAGGCAACCTATGCTCTGCTGGTTGGATTCATGACATTGCTTCTGATTGAACGATTATTTGAGTGATATTGTAGTCCTACCGGGAGTCGAACCCGGCTTTTCAGAATGAAAATCTGACGAACTAACCGATATTCGATAGGACCAATTAGTGATTTGTTGCAAAGATAATACAAGAATTTCAAATTTCCAAATTATTCTTGCACTTTTTGTGAATTTTTATTCATTTTCGTATAAAATTTAATTATCATCATAGATTCTTTCGAAATAAATCAACAATGCTGACTTGAAATAGTTGCATTTATTGAAAAATATCACTATCTTTGCACTCACATTACTTTAATATTTAAGATTATGAGAATTAACAAGACGCTTTTATGTGCCGCCTTTGCCATTGCGTGTGCCGGCACAGTCAATGCCCAGAACCCTTATCTCCCTCTTTGGGAACATCTTCCCGACGGTGAGCCTCGTGTGTTTGAAGATCCAGATGCTCCTGGAAAGTATCGTGCCTATATCATAGGTTCGCACGACACATCGGTGCGCGAATACTGTGGTGCGGATGTACACATGTGGTCGGCTCCTGTCGAAGACCTTGAACACTGGGTGGACGAGGGACCAATCTTCACCTATAACATCGGCAACCAGTGGGATATCATGTATGCTCCTGACCTCGTGGAGGTGAAAGAGAATGGCAAGAAAGTCTATTACCTCTACCCTCACGCACGTGGTGCTGGACGTCTGCCTTTCGTTGCGAAGAGCGACCGTCCTGATGGCCCATTCACTCTCTGCAATGTCACTCCTGATGGCGAACATGCCACTGCTGGCAGCATCATCGGTTTCGACCCTTCGATCTTCGTTGAGCCTGTGACCGACAAGAATGACAAGGACTATGCAACTGGTTTCCGTGCCTATGCTTTCTGGGGATTCATGCACTCGACTGCAGCCGAACTCGACCCAAAGACCATGTCATCGTTGCGTCCAGGCACCGAGATTCACGACTATTTCATTCCTGCAAGCCGCAGCTATGGTCAGCTTGTTGACCCTGAGGGCATCAAGTATCCTGCACTTCACAAGGATCAGAACCCTGGCGAGTTCAATTTCTTCGAGGCTTCGTCAATACGTCAGGTTGGCAACAAATACGTGATGGTGTTCTCTGGCTACAGCGGTCCTGAATACGGACAGGGCAGCACCAACTCGGCTCTCCGCTATGCTTATGGTGACTCTCCTCTTGGTCCTTGGCGTTCGGGTGGCGTGCTCGTTGACTCACGCGGCGTGGTGACTTCGCCTGATGGCAAGACTCTCATCACTACCAATGCAGCCCACAACACACACGGCTCTATTCAGGAGATCAATGGTCAGTGGTATGTGTTCTATCATCGTCCTCCTCGCGGCTTCGGCTATGCTCGTCAGGCTATGGTGGCTCCTATCAAGATTGAATGGGACGAAACATCGGTAGCCGACGGTGGCAAGGTTGTGATCAGAGGTTATGACCCATTTGCCAAAGATGAAGTATGGACTGCCAAGGCTGCTGACGGAAATGAATACACAGGCGCTGAAGTAACTTCCGAGGGATTCAGCATCTATGGTCTCGACCCATATAAATACTATTCGGCAGGCTATGCTTGCTACATGACCGACAATCAATGGATGCAGGATAGCTGGGACTGGTGGGACAATAACATGGATCTCACCAACATCGGCAACAAGGGTGTAGTAGGATTCAAGTATTTCGGCTTCGAGGGTCTGGCTCAAGCTACCAAGGGTCTTGCAGCATTCGAAGGAGCAAAGAAGGGTAACAACACAGCCATCGACCTCTATATCACAGCCAAGACAGCAAAGCCATTCACCATCAATGTATGGATCGATGGTCCTGCCAAGACTGCCAAGGGCAAGAAGATTGCCTCGATCAAGGTGGCAGCCAACACTGCCGAGGCATGCGTCTCTGCCAATGTAGCCAAGGCTGTAGAAGGTCTCAAGGGCAAGCATGCGATCTATCTCGTGGCAGAAGGTCCTGCCGATGAGCCTCTCTTTGACCTCCATGGTATTGCTTTCAGCAAGAATGGCAACAAGCTGGAACGCCCTGTGCCTCCAACAATCGAGATCACTGTCGATGGCAAGGCTGTTGAGATGCCTGCTCATCCAGTTCGCTTCAACCATCAGAATGGCTTCGTCTATCCAGATCACTATCAGGTGAATATGGAGATTCCTCATGCTGCAAAAGTTGAAGCTCGTGCAGTGGGACAGAATGCCGACAAGGTTAAGATCGAGGTGATCCGTTCGGTTGAGAGAAAAGCTTACGTCAAGGCTGTTTATAAGGGCAAGATGAAGCTTTATACCCTGTCAGCAGAGAAGGATGAACCTCAACGCCATGGCCGCGGTAAGAAATAAGCAATTACGGTTGTAAGATAATAAAAATGTTGCATATCTTTGCTGTTTAGCTGTGATATGCAACATTTTTTATATGAATAGGAAATTGTCGGTGAATCAATCAGATGAGAGTGATGCCGTGCTGCTTGCAGGTACGACGCATCTCTTCTGGCCAGATTGACGACTGTGTCTCTCCGACGTGAGCCTTGTGGAGCAAGACCATGCAGAGACGGCTCTGACCTATACCACCACCAATGGTGAGAGGGAGTGAGCCTTCAAGAAGTCGCTTGTGGAAATAGAGCTGAATGCGATCTTCCTTGCCTGTCAGCTTGAGCTGACGGAGGAGAGCTTCCTCATCGACACGGATACCCATTGACGAGAGTTCGATGCTGCGGTTGAGCACTGGATACCATACGAGCAAGTCACCGTTCAAGCCCTTGTAACCTTCATCGTTGAGGGTTGTCCAGTCATCATAGTCAGGCGCACGCATATCATGTGGCTTACCATCACCAAGTTCGCCACCAATACCGATGATGAACACTGCGCCATGCTTCTCACAAATAGCGTCCTCACGCTCTTTCGGTGTCATATCAGGATACATCTGACGCAACTGTTCAGAATGAATGAAGAAAATGTCTTCAGGAAGGAATGGCTTGATCTGTGGATAGGTCTCACAGATATAGAACTCGGTACGGAGAATCGAGCCATAGATCTTGCGTACAATCTTCTTGAGGAACTGTATGTTTCGTTCGCCCTTGGCAATGACACGCTCCCAATCCCACTGATCGACATAGAGAGAGTGAAGGTTGTCGAGTTCCTCATCGGCACGAATAGCATTCATATCGGTAACTATGCCATAGCCATGTTCAATCTGATACTCTGCCAATGTCACGCGCTTCCACTTTGCGAGTGAATGCACTACCTCGGCAGTTGCCTCGTTCATGTCCTTGATAGGGAAATTGACAGCACGCTCGACACCATTCAGATCGTCGTTCATACCTAAACCGCGGAGCACAAACAATGGTGCTGTGACGCGACGGAGGCGCAGCTCTGTAGAGAGGCTGCTGAGATAGAAATCCTTGATGTTCTTGATCGCCTGTTCAGTCTGCTTGAGGTCCATCAGTGCCTCATATTTTTCTGGAATAATGAGTTTCATTTCCTATATATATTATTATATTCAAGTGCGGTAATATGAGAAGTCAATAGAAGCTAACGGAAGTTACCGCTTCGCTCTGAAAGTTAACGGATAATAGATGGTTGACAAGAGAGGAAGGACTCCAGTTATCTTCCGCTAACTACCATTAACTGCCTTTTCTTCAAAAAAAGCGTTGCAAATATAAGGAAGATTCCTCATACTTGCAACATTTTGCAATCAAAATTATTGATTTTTTGTAAATAATTATACAAAACTGATAAATTTACTTACAATTCGCCACTCAAAGATGATTGTTTTTGAGGTTTTGTAGTTTTGAGATTCTATGACAGCGAGAATCCAACTCAAAATCTCATCAGCAGATTGTCCCAGCCCTGGGTCTTCACATTATGGAACATCATGCCTACGGCTCGGGCTGTCTCTCCATCGGTATCTTCACGGTCACCGACCATGAGGACACTTTCGGCTGAAAGGCCAAAACGCTGAAGGAGTCGTTCTGCCGACTGTCTTGACGGTTTAAGACCTCCGAGTTCAGGAGCAGAGACGATGGCATCGAACCACGAGGGATCGATGTTGAGTGACAAGAGCTTGTCGGTGGCATAGTCATAGTCGGAATAGAGAATGACCTTGATGCCTTGCTCGTGCAGACGCTGGAGCAGCCCATCGACACAAGGACGTGGAGTATAATACATCGCGAGGACGGCAGCCTGCGCTGGCATATATCGTTCGTGATACCAGCGTCGAGCCTTTTCGACGGTGAGGCTCTTCTTTGCCTCGCACATCTTGGAGAAGAGCGCGTCAAACACTCCTGCCTCATTCTGATAGTCGATACCCTTGATTGCCTTGCGTGCCTTGCGTTCGGCAGCAAGAGTCAAGACATTGAGCGGATCGGCAAGAATGAGTCGGAGCGGCAGGCGCTTATTATCATACAAAGTGCCGTCAAGGTCGAAGATGACGGCACTGATTTTTTCGTTATTCATTATTTTACGAGTTTCTTGAACTTCTCATGGCGTTTCTCATCCTGAAGGAGGAGATTGAGCTTGAACTGTCCGTCTCGTGCGCCTTCGGCAATACATGCGCCCTTGAAGAGTTCGAATGAGTTCTCAACAAGGCAGTGACCGATAGGGTCGCCTACGCGGAAGCTCTCACGCTTCGCCTTGTACTCGATGTTCTCTTCGCTCAAGAGTTTATCGACAAGCTTGGTGAACTCATCGCACTGTGCCTGTGTGGTGTTCTGATCGGCAAACTCATAGTAGAAATGGTAGGCCGAGATAGAAAGGTCGGCAAAGCCGATGAAGAACTTGACATCGAGAGCCATCTGCTTGGCTGCCTTGTTGACTGCCTCAAGGAACTGACGCTCATGAAGCTTCTCGCCTGTCATTGTCACGATGCCGTTGACCTTCTGGATCATGAACACACGAGGAGTATTGAAATATGGGGTACCCACCTCTATGAGGTCGTTCATGTTGTAGCGATAGAGACCTGCATAAGTCGATACGAATGGACAATAGCGCTTGCCCTGCTTGAGTTCGTGGAGCTGATAGAACTTCACATTCTTCATCGCTGCTGGGTCGTTGAGCTTATCGACATCCTCTTCGGCAATGAACTCATAATAGTGGTAATGAGGGAAGAGTGTGGTGTAGTTTGTATCATCCATCACGAGACCGAAACGACACTCGCTCGAGAAATAGCCGAACTCCTGATGCAGACAGCAGTCAGGGAAGAAGCCCTTGATCTTGTCGAGATAGACATAGGTATTGCCGCACTTCCATGTATTGAGCACCTGAAGGTTTGGCCAATAATGCTTTGGCAGCACGCGACCATACTTCTTCTTGAGTTCGCGAAGCTCTGCAGCACGAGTTGGATTTGGCTCAATCTGTGCCTCAACCTCCTTGCGGATATCCTCTGGAATATCGAAGTCGTGGCTGAGCGTACCCTTCTCGATATCGTCGCAATACTGGTCGTAATACTTATCGACATTCTTCTGTACCTCAACCAGAGTCGATGGATTGGCTGTGATGAAGATTGCAGCATCGACCTCGATCGAAAGTCGCATGATGGTGTAATAACGAGCAGTATAGTCCTTGATGCCATAGACGCCTCCTGGAACGGCATATAGCTCCTTAACGAAAGAAGGAGCGTCGCGACGGGTAACACCAGAAACCGAGCCTGCTACTGTGCCATCTGGTGCATAACCCTCGACATCCTTGCTCACGATGGTCACGAGCTTGCCATAGAAAGCCTTAGGACGGTTCATGATGTAGTTGTAGAGCCACACCTTGGTCATCTTGCCATAGACATTCTTGAGATAGACATCGGTGATTGGGATCCACTTCGGCTCATTGGTAGTGCCCGAGGTAGTGGCATACATGACAGGCTTGCCAGGAACGAGCACGTTAGAATCGCCATTTTTATGGCGCTCGATGTATGGACGATAGTCCTCGTAGTCGGAAGGAGCAATCTTCTCGGCATAGCGCTTATAGAGCTCCTTGTCGTCCTTGGCTGCAAGTATATAATCAAAATCATGTTCTTTTCCGAATTCTGTGTCCTTGCCGTAAGTAAGGATACCACGGAGCGTAGCCTCGCTTGCCTGTTGAGGATTCTTGCTTGCCTTGACGAGTTTGCGATAGTTAATGCCGCCTGCTACACGCAAGAGGAAGGTCGTGAGCCAAGCTGGTGTTGATGTTTTCTTTGCCATTTCTTATTAGGTTTTGAGGTTTTAAGGTTATTAGGTTTTAAGGTCATTAGACAGCGCGGAACTACCTCATAACCTCATAACCCTATAACCTTAAAACCTAATTTTTTGGTGCAAATATACGTAAAATTTTCTTAATATTGGCAAATATTCTTAAAAATCACAGGAATGGAGTCAGAATCCTATTGGCGAGCCATCCCAAAAGACGTTTTCCGAGCGGTTTTTGGCGATAATCATCGATGGTCATAATGTCGCTGTTGGTGCAATCCTGTTCGAAGATGGCATTGAGTTCGGCTGTCACTTCAGGGTCGAATACGAAGCACGATGCCTCATAGTCCCACTTTAGGCTACGGCTGTTGAGATTGGCAGAACCGACCATCGAGTGAGAACCATCGACCATCATGATCTTGCTGTGATGGAAAGCCCCGCGATAGAGAAAGACCTCTGCCCCATGTCGCAACAGTCGCTTTGAGAAATGCTGATTGCCTGCGGAGAGGAGAGCGCTGTCACCTTCGCGCGAGAACAGAATCTGAACCTTGACACCACGGTCGATTGCATTGACGAGAGCCTTGCGCACGGTATGGGTCGGCAGGAAATAAGGAGAGACAATGCGAAGGGTGTCCTGTGCAGTGTTGAAGGCGGCGATGATGGCATTGCGCGTCTCTGACTTCTTCTGCTTGCTCACCCTGCTTCGTTCGAAATAGACCACCTTCTTGCTGCCTGTTACACACAAATCAGAATCGGGAACAGCGACATTAACTGCTGTCGCACGCAACTGACGTTCATAATCCGTGCCATGGACACTGATGTTCCATGCATTGTCGAAATAGCGGATAAGACCTTCGACTGCCTCGCCCGTGATGCGGATATGTGTGTCGCGCCAGCCTCCATAGACCTCGGGATCACCATTGATGTAATAATCGGCAACATTGAGTCCGCCTATGTAGCCTATCTTCTGATCGATGACCAAGATCTTGCGATGGTCGCGAAGCACATGACAGAGATAAGGACGTCGCCAAGGGTCGAAGATCTGCACATCGATGCCCTGTTGACGCAAGCTGTCGAGTCGCGGGCCGTCATATCCATAGCCTCGCTCATGATCCTTGTATCCATCAATCACGAGCCTCACCTTCACCCCACGACGGGCAGCATCGAGCAGATGCCCTATGGTGCATTGTCCGATGCTGTCGTTGGCAAAAATGAAATACTCGACGTCAATCGATGTCTTCGCTTGGCGGATATCAGCAAAGAGAGAATTGAACTTGTCAGTGCCATTGGTATAGACATTGATGCGGTCAAACGCATATTCCTTCAGTCCTTGCATCTTCAGATACTGGAGCAATAGACTGTCGGAACGTGTCCCGGCTACGACATAGACCTTCCACAATATAAGAGATAAGATCAGCAGAAGACGTTTCATTCCTTATAATATATTCGTTTCACGCGGGTGCTGACTGTCGAAAGCACTTCATAGCAGATTGTTCCCAAAGTGTCGGAAAGCTCGGTGACAGGCACGTTCTTTCCAAAGATCTCCACGCTGTCGCCTTCCTGCGCCTCTGGACAGTCGGTGACATCGAGGAAAGTGACGTCCATGCAGACATTGCCCACCGTCGGACAACGCTTGCCGCATACGAACATAGAAGCATGGCCATTGCCAAGACGGCGGTTGTAGCCATCGGCATAGCCAATAGGGATCATAGCTATGCGCGACGTGCGAGAGAGCACGCCCTTCCTGCTGTAGCCCACTGTCTCGGTGGCAGGAATCTCCTTTATCTGAAGGATAGTGGAACGAAGGGTAGCCACTGGTTCGAGATTCATCTTTATCTCTGAAGCCTCAAAGCCGTAGAGTCCGATGCCAAGACGGCACATCTCCATCTGGAATTGAGGGAACTTCTCGATGCCTGCGCTATTGCAGATATGACGAAGAATCTTATGACTGAATGCCGAACGTAGCTTATCGGCACAAAGGTCGAAGCGATGTTTCTGCTCATAGACAAAATCCTCCTGATCAGGACAGTCGGCCGTAGCGAAATGCGAGAACACGCTGCGCACAGTGACTGCATGCTGAGACTTCAGGAGGTCGATGAGCTCGTCGATCTCTGGGTACTGAAAGCCCAAACGATGCATTCCGCTGTCGATCTTGATGTGGACTGGATAATGGGTAACACCAAGGCGGTCGGTTTCGGCAATGAAAGCACGAAGCAGGCGGAAACTGTAGATTTCAGGCTCAAGCTTATTCTCGATGATGGCGCGGAAAGCCGAGAACTCGGGATTCATAACGATGATAGGCACACGTATGCCCTGACGTCTCAAGTCTGCACCCTCGTCGGCAACGGCAACAGCGAGATAATCGACATTCTGGTCCTGCAACGTCTTGGCAAGTTCATAACTACCTGCGCCATAGCCGAATGCCTTGACCATGCACACCATCTTGGTATCGTTCGACAGATGTGAACGATAGCGGTTGAGATTATGGACTATGGCATCGAGGTTGACCTCAAGAATGGTTTCGTGACGACGCAGTTCGAGCTGATCGCTGATCTTCTCAAACTGGAAAGCACGTGCACCCTTGAGCAATATGAGCTCACTCTGGAATCGGCGTATCTCATCGCTGCCGAGGAACTCGTCAGTCGATGCATAGAAATCGACAATGAGCGAATAATGAAGTGCCGCCAACTCCTCGTGAAGCATGGGAGCCGTGAGTACCGACTGCTGGCCTATGCAGATAATCTTGCTGAGCTGGTAGAGCTGGCAGAGCTTAGCAATCTTGCGCCAGCGATGGCGGTCGTCGAGGCCTGCCTGAAGCATATCGGAAAGAATGAGCACATTCTTCAATGTCTTAGACGCACGACGTTTCTGGAACTCAAGAGCCATCTCAAGTGAGGTGAGATCTGAGTTATAGGCATCGTTGATGATAAGACAACCCCGCTTGCCCTCGACCACCTCAAGACGCATGGCAAGAGGTGCGAGACGAGCCATTCGCTTCTCTATTTCATCTGTAGTGAAGCCGATGTAGAGCATGAGTGCAAGACAGTTGAGGGCATTCTCAAGACTTGCCTCATCGGTCATATTGATAGTGAACTGGCCAGCAATACCGAAGAAAAGATATGTCACAGTTGTGGTGCTCTCATCGCGCTGGATATTGACAACCTCGATCTGAGCATCCTTGTGTCGACGAGTCCAAGCCATGCTGCGTGCTCCAATTCCTGCCAGTTCCATAGCATCGTTGATGCCTGGAATATCCGCATTGTAAATGATCACGTCGCTTTCCTTGAACAGAGCAAGCTTCTCGATCATCTTCTGCTGCTGGCTCTCGAAGCCTGCATCATGGGCAGTTCCAATGTTGGTGAGAATGCCGATGGTCGGACTGATGATCTTCTCGAGGTTCTCCATCTCACCTGGCTGACTTATTCCTGCCTCGAACAAGGCGATGTCAGTGCCTTCATGGAGCTGCCAGACGCTTAACGGCACACCAATCTGGGAGTTATAACTGCGAGGCGAACGCACCACATCCTTGGTGTCGTGGATGAGCTGATAGAGCCATTCCTTGACGATGGTCTTGCCATTGCTTCCCGTGATGCCTACCACTGGCATGTCGAACTGTCGGCGATGATGTGCTGCAAGCAGCTGGAGCGCTGCCACCGTATCGGGAACAATGAGGAACCATGCCTCGGGACAGGTATTGCGAAACTCCTCGGCACCTAAACTCACGACAAAGGCTCGAACACCTTGCTGATACAATTGAGGAATGTATTTGTGTCCGTCGCCCTTGGCTGTGACAATAGCAAAGAAAAGGGTCTGATCAGGATAAGTCAGGCTGCGACTGTCAGTAAGCAGAAGCTGCACCTGTGGCTGTGTCGAGGCACTCGCCATGTGGTTACCTTTGAGCTGAGCACCTATGACTCGTGATATTTGTGAGAGATTGTACACCATTTTAAACTTTCAGATTTGATAGTCCAAAGTTACTGTATTTTTCGATAAGTTGGTCTAACTTTAAGTTTATTTGACATTTGAATGTCTTATGAGCCTCACTATCGGGGTGAAGAGGCCTGTGATTAGCCGCTCTGATAAGCGGTTCGACATCACGCAGATAATCCTGCGACTGCTTGTCGAGAAAGTTCTGGGTGAAATACTGACGCACCATATCGATGGCTATGCTGCTCGGGTGTACGAGGTCGTCAGCATAGAAACGATAGTCGCGCAGGTCATCGATCAGCATCTCATAAGCAGGCACATATTCCACCTTGCCTGGGAACATCTGGCACAGATGATCGACAGCGAGCAAGAGAGTTGACTTGCTTAACTGATTGCCGTGCAGGGTGTCCTTGACATGCCTGATGGGACTGACCGAAAAGAGAATGTGCCTATCACCCATCGCATCAATCAGCTGCACCCATAGCCTGATGATCTCATCGACCGACATACAACGACGCTCGAAGGTCCTTGCAGGCATCTTATGGCAGTTTGCCACGACCTTGCCGTTGCGTTCATAGACCCACGACGTGCCGAAAGTGATGATGACATGCTTGGCATCCGAAAATGCTTTGCGTGCATCACCGATGGTCGCTTCAAGAAGATTCCTCAACACGTCTTTGGTCTCTGCACTATATTTGCTATAGAAGCCATAGCTATACCAATAGCCGTCGGACCCCTGCAGAATGCTGTCATCGGATGTCTCACCATGCTCGTCTGGATTAAGCAGGATACGCAAGGACGAAGCTATACTCGCAGGATTATAGAGCACGCCGAAAGGATTGTCGCACACGTTGAAGCACGATTGCTTGAGCCATGACGCTATATTTTCTGCAAAGCAAGAACCTAATACGACAATGCCATCACGATAGCTTATGGGCTGTCGTGACGGCATTGGCTCTATTTCAGTACGTAATTGCATGTTTCTTGATCTGAAATAAAGAAGATTATGACTCCTTATTCATTGCGCATTCGATCCATATTTGCCTTTGCGAGTTGCTGCTTGGCATATTCGAGCGTCACGTTGAGGGTCTTCTTCTTCGTCGAAGGCATATCGAACATCGCATCCATCATGATGCTTTCAGCAATGCTGCGCAGACCACGGGCACCAAGCTTATACTCCACAGCCTTATCGACGATATACTGATAGACATCATCGTCGAAAGTGAGCTTGATATTGTCCATCTCAAACAACTTGACATACTGCTTGACAATAGCGTTCTTTGGCTCGGTGAGGATACGGCGCAGTGCACTGGCATCGAGAGGCTGCAGATATGTAAGCACAGGCAGACGTCCAATGATCTCTGGAATGAGACCAAAGCTCTTGAGATCGGCTGGAGTAATGTACTGCAGGAGGTTAGAGCGATCGACTTCCTTCTTTGCAGGATCGGTCGAGAAACCGACTGAACGAGTGTTCAGACGATTGCCGATTTTGCGCTCTATACCATCGAACGCGCCACCACAGATGAAGAGGATGTTGCGTGTATCGACCTCGATCATCCTCTGTTCAGGATGCTTGCGTCCGCCCTGTGGAGGCACATTGACCTTCGATCCTTCGAGCAACTTGAGGAGACCCTGCTGCACACCCTCACCGCTCACATCGCGTGTGATACTCGGATTGTCGCCCTTGCGTGCAATCTTGTCAATCTCGTCGATGAACACGATGCCTCGCTCGGCTTTCTTGACATCATAGTCGGAAGCCTGGAGCAGTCGCGTGAGGATACTCTCGATATCCTCGCCCACATAACCTGCTTCGGTGAGCACGGTGGCATCGACGATGGCAAACGGCACGTGCAGCATCTTGGCGATGGTGCGTGCGAGAAGAGTCTTACCTGTACCAGTAGAACCCACCATGATGATGTTGCTCTTCTCGATTTCAACATCGTTGGCATCCGATGGCTGAAGGATGCGCTTATAATGATTATATACTGCAACCGACAGGTTTCGCTTTGCCTCATCCTGTCCGATTACATAACCATCGAGAAATTCCTTAATATCCTTTGGTTTTGGCAAATCTGAAAGCTCAACGTCAAGTTTCCTGGCATCGTCACTGATCTTCTTCATTGCCTCTTTCACGATCTCATGAGCCTGCTGGGCACATTCGTCGCAAATGAATCCGTTGAGACCAGAGATGAGAAGGTTGACCTCCGAACGCGATCTTCCGCAGAAATTGCACTTATCTATTTTTGCCACTTTCTTTATTGTTTATTGGTTTCGCAAGTAGAACTTACTTCCTTTTTCGTCAGGCAATCAAAGAGTCTTTGCCTTAACAAGCACCTCGTCGATCATGCCATATTCCTTGGCTTCGGCTGCAGTCATCCAGTAGTCACGGTCGCCATCCTGATAGATCTTCTCGATAGGCTGCTTTGAGTGATTGCTGATGATCTGATAGAGCTCCTGCTTGAGTTTCTTGATCTCGTTGACAGTGATCTCCATATCGCTTGCCTGACCCTGGGCACCGCCCATCGGCTGATGTATCATCACACGGCTGTGAGGCAATGCGAAACGCTTGCCTTCCTTACCTGCCACGAGCAGAACACTCGCCATCGACGCAGCCATGCCTGTGCATATTGTGCTGACATCGCTCGTAATGTACTGCATGGTGTCGTAGATGCCAAAACCAGCATATACAACGCCTCCAGGCGAATTGAGATAGATAGAGATGTCCTTACCTGGATCGGCACTGTCAAGGTAGAGGAGCTGAGCCTGAACCACATTGGCCGAATAGTCGTTGATCTCTGTACCGAGGAAGATGATACGATCCATCATGAGACGGCTGAACACATCCATTGATGCCACATTGAGAGGACGCTCCTCGATGATTGTAGGGCTGATGTACTGATCAACCGCCGGCATCGCTACCGCTGACGTGAAGTTCATATACTGGTTGAGCGCATTGCCGCTCATGCCCATGTGCTTGGTAGCGTATTTATAAAAATCGTTATTAACCATAATACCTTAATAAAATTAGAATTCTTTTGCAATTGCCTCTGCTATTGCCTTCATCTCTTCTGCTTCAAGGTGAAGATGCTCCTTGCGGAAATCCATATCGCCTTCCTGCTGCATAGGGATGAGATGAATGTGCGAATGTGGAACCTCAAGACCCATGACACATACACCCACCTTGACACAAGGGATCGCCTTCTTGATAGCAGCTGCAACACGTTTTGCAAAAACGACATGAGCAGAGATTGTCTCGTCGCTCTCATCGAAGAAATAGTCGATCTCCTGCTTTGGAATAACCAAGGTATGGCCTTTGGTTACAGGATTGATGTCGAGGAAAGCATAGAACTTATCGTCTTCTGCTACCTTGTAGCTTGGAATCTCGCCAGCTACAATACGTGAAAAAATGCTTGCCATTGTTTAGTATTTGTTTGGGGGAGATAAAGAAGTTAATGAAGTAAAAGGTGATAAAGACAATAGTTGCATTGTCAATTTCTTTATCTACCCAAAACACATTTGTCTTTATCGTCTTTAACTTCTCTATCTCCTTTAACTTCTTATATTAAATAGATATCTCAAGAATCTCGAGCTGCTGTACACCTGCAGGCACACGTACCTCAACGACATCGCCAACCACATGGTTAAGGAGAGCCTTGGCGATTGGAGTCTGAACCGAGATCTTGCCCTCACGGAAGTTTGCCTCAGATTCTGCAACGATTGTATATATCATCTCCTTGTTCATGCGCTTGTTGAGCAGACGCACCTTGTTCATGATCTGAACCTTGTCGCAGCTGATCTTTGAAGCATCGATGATGCGGGCATTTGCCACCTGATCCTTGAGCACAGCAATGCGTGACTCAAGCTTGCCCTGGTTCTCCTTTGCTGCGTCATACTCTGCATTCTCAGACAAGTCGCCCTTCTCGCGTGCCTCTGCAATAGCAGCTGATGCCTTTGGACGTTCGACACTCTCAAGATAGTTGATCTCTTCAAGGATTTTCTTGTAACCCTCTTCTGACATATAAGATACTGCCATGATATTATAAATTAAAATTAAAAATTAATAATTGCTACTTTAAAGTAGGGAAAGCGACAAAATCAAAACGTACATAACGTAGAACGAAAGTCCTACGTTATGCCATTATCTAAAAACCACTAAGATTGTGTTTTCCTTACTTCAACAACTTCAATATCTCACCTTCGAGCTTTGATTCTGTTTCCACTCTTGCAGCAACCGATCCCTGACGATCGAGCAGATAAATCATAGGAATCTGCTGGATGTTGTAGATGGCTGCCGTACGGGCATATTGGATATTGCCGTTCTGATCCCAGATAACATCTTTCTCGCGGACTGCCGTCCATGGCACATTGCTTGCACTTACCTTCCAGAAGTTCTCATCCGGATCCATGCACACCTGATAGATGCGAAGACCACGCTTCTCGTACTTCTCATACATCTTTGCGAGCAAAGCATTGTGAGCAGGTGACTTCTGAAGATAATAAGCAGTGAAATCGAGCAAGACCACATGGTCGTCGCCGATCAAAGATGATAGTGCGACTTCCTTGTCGCGTATATCTGTGAGCTTAATCTCAAAGTTGGTTGCAACGGTCACTGGCACGTTGTTGAGCGAATCAGCACGCTCGGCCTGAAGCTTGTCGCGCTTGCGGATTATCTGACCCTCGGTTGTCACCTTTTCGAGGACAGCCACACGAGGAGAATTAGGATAATTGTACATCCAGCCAGTCGCTACAGCTCCGAACGCACGGTTATCGACCGCATCGTACGGATCGAAGATTGAAAGGCCACGCACGCTCTCGAACAGCACATAGTATGCTACAGGGTTTGATGGGTCAGCATAGATATATTTCTTAAGGACTGTAGCCTTGTAGTCTTCGACGAGCTTTGCGATGCTGTCGTAATAGACCTGATTGGTGATCTTGCGATCGTTGAAAGCCGCATTCGCCTCAAGAACTGAACGACGGAGTTTGTTGCCCTCCTGTGCAGCCTCCTTGAGCAGAGCGTTCAACTCGTTGTCGCCGACACTGTAGTCGCTACCGAAACGCTTGAAGTCGGCTGTGATGTGAATTGGCTGAGCCAAAGTGTCAAAAGCAAGAGGAATAGACTGATTGCCTATGCGGAGACTGAAATAGTCAGGACCTCCCTTCTCAAGTTCAGGCTTGAATGAGAACTTTCCGCTCTCGTTCAGCGCTACAGTGTCAATCACCACTGGCATTCCAGCCGACAGATGCTCGAGGATGAGCTTCTCGCCATTGGCATTCATGATCACACCATCGATCACACCTGAATGGTTGTTCTGGCAGCCACAGAAGATGACTGCCATAAGGAACGCAATATATAATGTATATTTCTTCATTTCCTACTATTTTTGACTTATTTTTTTTCAAATTCGCGAGCAAAGGTAGGCAAATTTTGCGTTATTCCAAAAGATTTTGGACTTTTTATATAAATATTGCAAACATTTTGGGGATTTTGGGCTAATTATCCGATAAAATTCATTATCTTTGCGCCAAATTTTGTGTGTAATTAAAAGATTTTATGGTAAACAATTTGGTTAATCCAATTAAGAAGACAATTACCCTCAGTGATGGACGTACCATCACACTTGAGACGGGTAAGCTGGCAAAGCAGGCCGACGGTGCAGTCGAGCTCCGCATGGGCGGAACAATGCTTCTTGCCACAGTTTGTACAGCGCGCACAGTGACTCCTGGCACTGATTTTATGCCGCTGACAGTAGAGTACAAAGAGAAATACGCATCTGCAGGCCGTTTCCCAGGTGGTTTCACAAAGCGCGAAGGCAAGGCAAGCGACTATGAGATCCTTACAAGCCGTCTCATCGACCGTGCCCTCCGTCCACTTTTCCCAAGCAACTATCACGCTGAGACATTTGTCAACGTAACTTTATATTCTTCTGATAAAGAGAATCAGCCAGACGCACTCGCTGGACTTGCTGCTTCGGCTGCAATGGCAGTGAGCGGTATTCCTTTCGAGGGTCCAATCTCAGAGGTTCGTGTTGTTCGCATCAATGGCGAATATGTCATCGACCCTACTTTCGAGCAGATGAAAGAGGCTGACATGGACCTTATGGTCGGTGCTACCTACGACAACATCATGATGGTAGAAGGTGAGATGGATGAGGTGAGCGAGCAGGATCTGCTTGGTGCTCTCAAGGCAGCTCACGAGGCTATCAAGGTTCACTGTCTCGTTCAGAAGGAACTCATGGAGGCAGTAGGCAAGCCAATCATGGAATATTGCCACGAGGTCAATGACGAGGAGCTCCGTGCCGACGTCAAGGCTAAGTGCTACCAGGGATGCTATGACATCGCAAAGTCAGGCAACAAGAACAAGCACGAGCGCGAAGCTGCATTCGAGGCTGTTCAGCAGGCTTATATTGATGCCCTTCCAGAAGAGAAGAAGGAAGACGAAGAGTGGCTCGGCATGATTGCTCGCTACTTCCATGATGTTGAGCGCGAAGCAATGCGTCGCTGTGTCCTCGATGAGGGAACACGTCTTGATGGCCGTGCTCTCAATGAGGTGCGTCCTATCTGGATTGAGCCTGACTATATCCCAGGCCCTCACGGTTCAGCTATCTTCACTCGTGGTGAGACACAGGCTCTCGTGACTTGCACTCTCGGCACAAAGCTCGACGAGAAGATGATCGACGACGTGCTGCGCAACGGTTACGACAAGTTCCTCCTCCACTACAACTTCCCTCCATTCTCAACTGGTGAGGCCAAAGCACAGCGTGGTGTAGGTCGTCGCGAGATCGGTCATGGTCATCTTGCTTGGCGTGCTGTCAAGGGCATGATTCCAGCTGACTTCCCTTACACAGTACGTGTTGTTTCTGACATCCTCGAGTCTAACGGCTCTTCATCAATGGCTTCTACATGCGGTGCTACTCTCTCGATGCGCGATGCAGGTATCCCAATGATCCGTCCTGTTTCAGGTATTGCAATGGGTCTGATCAAGGATGAGGATGGACCAAAGTATGCAGTATTGAGCGATATCCTTGGCGATGAGGATCATCTCGGTGATATGGACTTCAAGGTGACTGGTACAGAAAAGGGTATCACTGCAACTCAGATGGATATCAAGTGCAATGGTCTCTCATACGAGATTCTCGAGAAGGCACTCCAGCAGGCCAAGGAAGGTCGTCATCATATTCTCCAGTGCATGCTTGAGGCACAGCCAGAGACTCGTGAAGACCTTAAGGAGCACGCACCACGACTTGTGGCTATCGATGTTGACAAGGACTTCATCGGTGCTATCATCGGAAAGGGTGGTGAGACAATCCAGGGCATTCAGGAAGAGACAGGCGCACAGGTTACAATCGACGAAATCGACGGCAAGGGTCACGTTGTCATCGCTTCTGCCAACAAGGCATCGATCGATGCTGCCCTCAACAAGATCAAGGCTATCGTGGCTATCCCAGAAGAAGGCGAGATCTACACTGGTCCTGTCAAGAACATCCAGACATTCGGAGCTTTCGTAGAGTTCATGCCTGGCAAGGATGGCCTTCTCCACATCAGCGAGATTGACTGGAAGCGTTACAACACGATGGAAGAGACAGGCTTGAAGGAAGGCGATATCGTCACTGTCAAGCTCATCGAGATCGACAAAAAGACTGGCAAGTTCCGTCTCTCTGCCAAGGCTCTCAAAGAGAAGCCAGAAGGATATGCAGAGCAGGAGGCTCGTCCTCGTCGCGAGAACAATGACCGCCCTCGTCGTGAGTTCGGCGACCGTCCACGCCGTGATGACAATGATCGTCCACGTCGTGACGATCGCCCTCGTCGTGACGACCGCCCACGTCGTGACTTCAACAAATGATTCTGAACAATCCCTATCTATATCACCCACATCCGCTTTGCAAGGCGGCTGTGGGTGTTTTGTGTTCAATAATCGAACATAACACCTTATGGAAGAACGAACTCGCCAAGGGTAAGATGCTCGGTGTGATGATTGTCGAGCACAAGGACCTTTCGCGCGTACATTATTTAAATAGTAAATACTCTTTTATTGCCGCTTATTCAGGAGTGGTCAACCTCGACCCTTTGACTTCCGATGGGCATCCTTTCTTCGTGCCGCCTGTTTATGACCTCAACAATCCGAGCGATTACTACAAGGAGGAAGAGAGAAACATCTCGGCAATCAACCGACAGATTGAAGAACTACAGAAACATGCAGATGCCAATAAACCGAAAATATCTATTTTGAAACGCGAACGCAAGGAACGAAGCAAGGCTCTGCAGGAATGGATCTTCAGCCGCTTCAACTTTGTCAATCGCCATAATGTCGCACGCAATATCATCGACATCTTCGAAGATGCCAAACGAGGCTTGCCTCCAGGAGGCTCGGGCGAATGTGCTGCCCCTCGCCTGCTCCAGTTTGCGTTCACTTACGGACTCGTACCTGTGGCAATGGCTGAATTTTGGTATGGCATTTCACCAAAAGTGGTATATAAAGACCAGAGTGGCGAACACGAATTGCGTCGTGTGCATCTTCAGTTCTATCCGAGCTGTATTGAGAAATGCAGTCCGCTGTTGAGCTATATGCTCAAGACTCATGCGCCTGAAGGCAAGGCTCCAGAACAGAAGCCAATCGGCATTGTGTATGAAGATGACTCGATAGTCGTTGTCAACAAACCCGAGAACGTACTGTCAGCTCCAGCCAAAGATGAATTGCTGTTCAATGTAGAGTCGTGGCTGCAGTCTCTGCATCCAGAACTGAGCTTCATCAAAGTCATACATCGTCTTGACCAGCCTACTTCTGGTCTTCTTATTGCAGCAAAGAGCATTGAAATATACAAGAAAATGCAGGAGCAGTTCTATGGTCACACAATAAGGAAACAGTATCTTGCATGGATCGAAGGCAAGCTGCCAAGTGAGAGCGGAGTGCTTAATGTACCGATGTGTCCGAACCCCGACGAACGTCCTCGGCAGATAGTGAACTGGCAATCGGGGAAGACTTCGGTGACGCGCTATCAGGTGGTGCGACGCACGGAGGAGCGCACACTCGTCAGATTATTCCCATTCACAGGTCGTACTCATCAGCTTCGCCTGCATTGCGCTTCGCCATTCGGACTCGATCATCCTATTACAGGTGACAGCCTGTACACCATCGAGCCTTATTGCCTTAACCAAGGCAGATTAATGCTTCAAGCCCAAAAGATCACATTCGTTCACCCTGTGACAGGCAAGACTATGACTTTTGAGCTTGAGCCAGAATTTTAAATATTGATCAATCAGTCTTCGACCAATTCTTCCTCCATCGCCTCTTCACTCTCGGCATCATTATCTTCAGGTACAAGGGTAGAGACAAGACGGTCGTTGATCTTGCATTGCAGACCTTCCTGATTCTGAAGGAAATCGACAAGTTCAGAATTGACATGCACCTTGATATTACGTGCTCGCATAGGCACAGAAACATCGAGTGACTTATCGAAAAGTTCGAAATACAGGTCGGTGTTTGCTCTCTGACGTTCGTCGTCCGACATCTCATCCAGTATCTCTTTCTTGAGCAAGCCAACCATTGCCTTCGAAGATGCCTGCATATCCATAACTACTGTCAGTTTCTCGAGCAATCGGTCTGCCACATCTGACAGAAGCTGTATCTTGAGGATGGTAAACTCTCGGTCAAAGATATTATTCACCTGACGAACAAAGCGTTTCGGCTGATATTTGGCAGATATATAGAGATACATACCTTCATGGCAATAACCAGAGAACGCAGGGAATGCCTCACCGAAGAGAGGGAACTCGTGCTTGCCACTATAGTCTTCGACTGTCACTATGCCATATTGATTACCAGCCTTGCTCGTGCCAGTACGGAAAGCAGTGACAAGACCGCCGCACACTATCTCGCGGTTCTGGAACTGCATGATTTCCTGTTGCTGTTCTGGTTTCAAATCCCTGAGCATAGCCGCCTGTTCCTCCTTGGTGCGAGGATTAGGAATCTTCTCCAAGTCGGCCATTGTAGTATTGCAAGCATAGAGCAACTGATACTTATACTCGTCGAGCGGATGCCCCGAGAGGAAAAGACCTACATACTCCTCCTCGCGTGCTCATCGGCTCGCCATCTGGAATCTTTGGATGTGCAATCTCGATAGCATCTTCGCCCATATCGCCAAACAGACTATTCTCGTTCGACTCCTTGTCAGCGCGGAATCGCTGTCCATACTTCACAAGCTGATCGAGGAAGGCCTCACCCTTCATATCCTTGCCCATATACTGCTCACGGCGCACATTACCCAGCGAGTCGAAAGCTCCAGAGAGGACGAGCGACTCGATGCACTTGCGGTTGACTGCTCCGAGATCGACACGCTCCACAAAGTCGAAACAGTCCTTGAATGGGCCATTCTTCTTTCGCTCAGATACTATGGCTTCAGCAGCGCCCTGACCCACGCTCTTGACACTCGACAGGCCAAAACGTACTGCACCATCCTCATCGACCGAATAGCGCTCACGCGACTTGTTGACATCCGGACCCTTGACATCAAGACCCATTCGACGGCATTCAGC
>SFEH01000118.1 GCA_004557315.1 Bacteroidales bacterium | reverse complement strand
GGCAGTTACTTCTCTTATCTCATGCAGACCAAGGGCGAGACAGACCTCTCCCTCCAGCTTACCTTCTGGGGTCAGGACGAATGGCGCACATCGGAGTTCGACATCTATATCGACGATGCCCTCCTCACCAGTGTCAACAACTCACATCGCTGGCGCACCACACAATTCAAGACCGTTGACTACCCTCTCCCTTCCTCAATGCTCGAAGGCAAGAACGAAGTGAGAGTGAAGTTCGTTGCTCACAAGGGCCGTCAGGTCGGACAGATCTATGGAGTAAGACTGAAAAGAAACTAACATTTAAATGCGCAACTCTACTGAGTAATTTCAATGAAAATACGCAGTAGAGACTCACACATTAAGGTAAAAATAATTGCTATATTTGCACTAAAAATTGAAAGTACATTTCTTAACTCAATTACCAATGAACAAGAAACTGATTTTTACTGGACTATTTTGCCTACTTATACCTTGTTTGGCAATGGGACAGGAACGGCAAGACGAAGCATTCGACTGGGAGAATCCTGCGGTGATAGGTATCAACAAACTGCCTTATCACTGCACTTTGCAGCTGCCATCGCGTGAAAAAGAGTGCAAGGAGATAGTATCGCTCGATGGTCAATGGTATTTCCACTGGTCGCCAAATCCAAATGAACGGCCTGTAGGGTTTGAAGCGACCAGCTATGACGTGAGCCAATGGGACAAGATTGCCGTGCCTGGCAATTGGCAGACACAAGGGTATGGCACTCCGATATATATCAATATCAGCTATCCATTTGTCCGCAACCGCCCGTATGTTACCAACGAGCCTTCAAAAGACTGGACCGCCTACGAAAGACGGAATCCCGTCGGCTCGTACGTCACCTTCTTCGACATTACCGACGAAATGCTCTCAAAGAATGTCATACTTCATTTCGGTGGAGTGAAATCGGCTATGTATATATGGATCAACGGTAAAAAAGTGGGATATAGCCAGAACTCAATGTCTCCAGCAGAGTTTGATGTGACAAAGTATCTGAACAAGGGCAAAAACAGGCTGGCAGTTGAAGTATATAGATGGAGCGACGGCAGTTACCTCGAAGATCAAGACATGTGGCGATTGAGCGGCATCTTCCGTCCTGTGCAGCTTTGGGTGCGACCGTTGGTGCATATAGCCGACTATAAGGTCATTGCCAAGCCCAATGCCGATTATTCAAAAGCACTGGTCACTGCCGATGTCAAGATTTGCAACATGGGGGGCATAGAGGCAAAAGGAATGGGTATAGCTCTCGATATTGATGGAAAGAAAACAGATGTCAGCATCAAAGGCATTGCAGTTGGTGACACCATAGTGGCTACGCTAAAATACACCATCGACAACCCGCGCCTTTGGTCGGCTGCCCATCCTAATCTCTATCCTTTCAGCATAGAACTTTCTGACAGTAATGGTAATACCGTGGAGCACTTCGACTATCATCTCGGTGTAAAACGCGTAGAGTGCGTGGGCGAAGTATTCAAGGTCAATGGCAAGAATGTGAAGCTGCTCGGTGTGAACCGCCACGACCATCATCCTCGCACTGGCCGCTATGTAGATGACCCAACATACGAGAAAGATATCGCCTTGATGAAACAGGCAAACATAAACTTCCTGCGCACAAGTCACTATCCTGATCGCCCTTATCTCTATGAGCTGTGCGACCGCTATGGCCTGTATGTGATGGACGAAGCGAACCAAGAAAGTCACGGATATGGTTATGCCAACAATGAAATGGGCGAGGATCTGGCATGGAAGAAGGCTCATGTCGATAGAGCTGAATCGCTCGTTGAACGCGACAAGAACCATCCTTGCATCGTTCTATGGAGCTTGGGTAACGAGGGTGGCGTTGGCCCTAATATCCAGGCGATGTACGACAAGGTGAAGAGCTTCGACCCTTCGTTCTTGCCTTTCTACGACTGTAATGCGCGCTACTCCTCTCTTTTCGATTTTGGTTATCCCTATCCTAAAGACATGAAGAGAGAGGCTCAACAGATTACCGACAAGCCTTATATCTCGCGTGAGTATGCCCATGGCATGGGCAACTCAATGGGCAACATGCAGGAGTATATGGATGTCATATATGCCGATTCATCGATAGCTGGAGCTGCCATCTGGGATTGGGTCGATCAAGGTCTTGCCAAGCCTATTGATGGCAGCAAGATGCGCCTATCAAACAGTCTGGAACTCATGGACGACGAGTTCTGGGCCTATGGCGGCGACTTTGGCGACAAACCTAACGACGGCAACTTCTGCATCAATGGTCTTGTAGCTCCCGACCGACAACCACACCCTCATTACTACGAAGTGAAACATGCCTATCAGCCAATACATTTCTCAATGAAAGATGGCATGATAGTGAAACAAAGCATGGATCCTATGGTGGAAGTTTCGGATTACGACTATGCCATTGACACTACGACTGTTGAAGGAGAAATCATTGTCACAATCAAGGCTATGCTGAAAGATGCGACCGACTGGGCAGAACGAGGTTTCGTTGTTGCTTCTGAGCAATTCGTCATCAAGCCATATCTTTTTCCGGCATCGCTTGCCTCTTCTCGCAAAGCGCCCAAAATAAGGAAACGCGAACAAGACTATGTGGTGAAAACCGATAACAGCGAGATCGTAATTGGCAACAACGGTGAAATTTCAGAGATCAGCATTGATGGCAGAAACATCCTCCAAGCTCCGCTTGAGCCATATTTCTGGAAGCCTGAGAACGACAACCAGAGAGCAGCAGGCTTTGCTGCACGAGTGGCTCCATGGGAGAAGGCTGGAGAACAACGACAACTGCATTCGGTTTCTGCATCTTCTTCAAAAGGCATTTCATCAATCAGGTATTCATTTACATTGCCAATTGGTGCAGAATATGACATCATCTATAGCTTCAACGCTTCTGGTGACATTAAGGTGGAAGCCGATTACCGTCCTACAGCGACCGATATTCCTCTGATGCCAAAATTCGGCATGCGAATGCGTCTGACACAAGACTTCGATGAGATAGATTATTATGGTCGCGGTCCATGGGAGAACTATCCTGACCGCAAGCGAGGATACGACATTGGCCGCTACTCGATGCCGCTCATTGCTTACCAAGTCGATTATGTCAGGCCTCAAGACAACGGCAACCGATGCGACGTGCGATGGCTGTCGCTTCTTTCCGACCACTGCTCTTTGCGCATCAATGGCTGTCAGCCTCTCTGCATCCGTGTGTGGAACTATGGAGAAGAGGATCTTAACGTCAAGCATCCATACGAACTGCGTCGAGGCGAATTCGTAAACCTCAACATCGACCTCAACATCCATGGTGTTGGTGGTGCCGATGCATGGGGCAAGCGCACTTTGCCAGAATACACCATCGACGGAAACCTACCACATCACTATTCGTTTATTCTCTCAATAAAATAAAACACAATTAAAAGACTTATTTCCATTATCTTGACATCGCTGCTGCTATAAACTTCTGTTCGGGCAGCAGCCGATTTCGTTTCTTTTGCGGGAAGACCTCCGTGCCGTCACTGGCAGTCCTTGCGCTCCGATCACAGTAGCCACCGTAGGCAAAAGCCCCATCGCGAAGAAAATAGTAGTAGAGCAAATCGTGGTAAACCCCGACAACAGCCATTACAGTTATTTTGGTGCAAACAGGTAAGTTTTGCCCCAAAACTTAATTTTGGCAAAAAATGGCGCAGAATAGCGTATAATAGCGTATAATAGCGTATAATGGCTGAAAATCGTAGCAACGAAGCATGAGGGATTTTGTATATTTGCATCGTGAATCAGAAGTCAGCACTCGACCAGCGCTCGACCAGCGCTCGACCAGCGCAAACGAATCCGTAGAGGAAGCTTGGAGAATCTCATGCGCACCTCGAGTAAACTGGCTACTTCTCCACAATCGTAAACAAAATTATCAACCCTCAAAAAAATTCTACGATTATGAGCACAGCTATTGGAATTACAACTTTATATCGGGCTAAATGCTGCTATTGTTTACAGATTTAGCCCGATATTTTTCAAATAATAGTCAGTTTGTTGAATCGTCATGAAATCTTCAGGACTGCAGATGTCTTAAGGTTGGCGCCCTTTGGATAGGTAATGACAAGACCGTCGGCAGTTTGTTTCCAGCGCAGCTTACCATTGTAGCCGAGCAGAGATACCGACCCTATTTTCTTGACTCCAAGATACTTTGAGCCTTTCGCCATTGAATGGATGGTGATGGTCTGACCTTCTTCAGGGACATTCATGGTGAAAGCATAGAGAGCACCGTTCTTGCCGACAGTGAAACGAATGTCCTGTGAGTCGAACTCAAATTCGGCATGTTTCTTGCCAAGTCCTCCTCCAGGCAGGCATTTCAGCTTGCCATTCACTACCTCTCCTTCACCGAGTGTTGTCCACGCCTTGCTGCCATAGACAGCCTCTCCATTGAGCGACATCCATTGACCTACTTCCTCAAGCATTGTAACACAGGCATCCTCGATACTTCCGTCGGGTTTCATGCAGATGTTCAGACAGGCGTTGCCATCGCGACAGATAGCTTCGATGATGAACCGTATCATTGAGCCAGCGTCGTAGGTGAAGCCAGGAGCATAGAACCAGTCGCCTACAGGTGCTTCGCGAATCCAAGGCTGAGAGGCATTGATAGTATCAGGGAAATCAAATTCGGCGGTATTTACAGCGCCATTGGTCGGACGACGGAACTTGATGATACTGAAAGTATTAACCTCGCCACGCTTTTTCAGACAGCGATTGTAATAGTCGGCCATGACAGTCTGCATGGCATTGCATTTGAAACCAGTTCCTGTGCCATTGCCTGTGAATGGACCCTGAACGGTTCCATCAGTGTAGATGAAGTCGGGATCGTAGTTGGCTGTAACATCCATCATGCGCAGAGCCCACTGGGTAGCATACCATTTGGCATAGTCGAGATGGCGCCAGAAGATGCCTGCCTTGGCTGGAGACCATCCAGTGTGAGCTTTTTCCTCAACTGTCTCATACTCTCTGAGGTCGATGCCATAGAGCATTCGCGGGTCGTAGCCTTCCCACCACTTGCCCTTGCCGTCAGCAAGTGTAAGATTGCCATCGTAGGGCACGCCTGCCTTATCGCCGCTCTTGTCGCTGCCAAAGGCTGTTTGCCACCACCACCAAGTATATTCATGATGGAATGTCACTCCATAGTGCATGTTATACTTGTGGCAAGCATCGACCCACTCACGAAGCAAGTCGCGCTTTGGACCGATATTGACGGAGTTCCATGGCTGGTAGCGGGAGTTCCAAAGATCGTAGTTGTCGTGATGAACTCCCTGTATCATAAGGAATCGTGCTCCTGCCTTCTGATAAAGCGCAGTGAGTTGATCTGGGTCGAGTTTAGTAGGGTTCCACGTGCGCAACACGTCCTTATATCCCACCTCCGAGGGATGTCCATAATGCTTGAGATGATTCTGGTAGGCATGGTGTTCTTCTTTGTAGAGGTTACGAGCATACCAGTCGCCACTCTCGCCAGCCGACTGAGGACCGAAATGCACCCAGATGCCGAACTTTGAGTCGCGCAACCATTGCGGAGTTCCAGGGTAGTTTTCTTCTATCGACTCCCAATTGGGCTTAAATGGACCTTCGGTAATAGGCAGGGCAATGTCAACCTCCATAAACGTATTGCTATCTGCCATCTTTACAGAGTTAACGGCCTGTTTCGCTGTCACATCAGGGATTGGTGGCAACTGTGCGGGCAACACGTCGTCATTGTGCTGCGCCATGACATATCCTGCCTGGCAGACACATGCCAGTAATAATGTTATCGTTTTATTCATAGTATGATGTGTGTATTATGTTTTTGACTCGCTGCAAAGATAGTGTACAAAAGTGATAATGAGATAGGAAAAAATCGACTTTCCTTTGAAGTTTTCAATTCAGTCTTCGGTTTTTATGATGTAACTCTGTATTCATAGGGATGTAGTCAACCTAAATAGTTAAACTACAAGAATAAACATATTTTGTGGCATAAAATGAATGTTTCAAGTCACAATATAGTCATTTCATGGCATGAAACCATTGTTTCATGCCGCATTCTGGCTGTGATAGTAGTCAGAAAAGGTTTTATAAACTACTTAAAAGGGCTATTGAACCTGTAGTTTATGTTTTATAAACCATACACTTTATTGTTTTGCTCTTGATTTGCGACAAATTTTGCATTGTTTTGTCCCTGATTCTACGTGGCTCACGCCAAGTGGAAAACCTCAAGGTGATGCTCAATGCATCAAAAGGCAAAAACATAAGGGAGACACTCTTCTGTTTATCACTAAATACAGAACTCTCCAAAAACCATTGCCTGACTCAGATATTACCAACACATCATCATATAACATATAAAAGTATATTATAATTCTTATTTTTCCAGTTGATAAATATTGATTTTCAGTA
>SFEH01000117.1 GCA_004557315.1 Bacteroidales bacterium | reverse complement strand
CTCTCATCACATTGAATGCCTGCTCGTATGAATATCCTCTGAGCAGACGATAGTCATAATGTGCTATACCACAAAGTGTCTGCATGTGGATTTTCTCGCCACCCGCTCGATCAAAGCGTTTCGTGAGGAAGTGTGCTCTGCCATTTTCCTCAATAAGAGAACACTCTGTCATGTCTATTCCACAAACTCTGACTAACTTGGCAAATGAATACTCCAGACGTCCGTAGTTCTCTGTTTCTCTGAATCCGGCAGTTGCAGATACGCCATCAAGTTTTATAAGGTAATAGTCGAAACCTTCAGGTGCTTCAACCTGTCCGGAACGAACTTCTCCTGTTCCCTTATTATAAGCTATGATAGCCTTTGCTCTTTGTCCACCTGCAGAAGTTCCAAGACGCAGTATTTCTGCTATAGCAGTTTTCTTGTCATCTTCAAGATTCGTCTGAAAACTATCCTTTTCAGTCAAAGCCTCTCGTGCAACGGCAACGAGGTTATCCAACTCAATACGCTGCTGCGAATTGAATGCGCCCTCTAATGCAGGTTCAAACTCCAAAGCTCCCATGCATCGCTTGCCCATGAAACATAGCGACTCAATAACATTGCTACTCGTCCTTCCTGTCAACACAAGCCACTTGTCAAACAGTGCACGGCCATAAGTGTCTGGTAGTGAATCTGCCAGCATTCCAGGGAGTCCCTTGAAGGTTTCCTGATTCAACTCTCCAAAACTGTATATTCGTCCTTCTCTTGTTGGCATTAAGATAGGGGATGGTTGTATTCCGCTTCTTACGAAGTCATCATCATACTCAAAACGCGCAATGCCATACTGCGGATTCCAACTCACAGCACCTACGGTCTTGCCAAAAATTCTTACTTGTGCTACATCTACCATTCAGAATTCTCCTGCTCATTGTTATTGTTGTTACTCCTTGATGCACGCTTACGTTGTTTCGTCTTCGCCGATTGCACCATCTTGTAGTATTCATTAGGGCTTATTTCCTCCTCTTGCAGCATAGGCATGAATATCTCAATCTTCCCCAACGATCGCACGATGCGCAGGAAGGATTCAAATGATTTTATCTCCCCATCCTCCATACGAGCAATGGAAGCCACCGATACACCAGAACTGGCGGCCATGTCCTGCCGAGAAATGTTTTGCTTCAGTCGAAGTTCTTTTAGCTTTGCAGAAATCTTGTTGGTAATTTCGGCATCAGAAAGCATGTAAATATTCTCCATACATATCAGTTTTGATATTTTACGGTGCAAAGATACTAAATATATTTCAATATTGATATGTTAAGGTTTGAAAATTTCGACTACAACCGTAAAATTAACAGTTTTTATGCATTGGAAGCTGTTTATGATGCAAATTGTTGTTGTTCAGCTTCATGGAACTGCTTTACAGATCTTACATCCACGTCAATCTTAGTCCTACAGATTCTTGAGAGTCCCCAAAGAGTAGTATAATTATACAATTATATGAATATGATTGAATCTAATTGAATAATACAGCCTTTTGATAACTGAGTTAAAAGGCTGTATTGTTTTTATCTCAAAACTTATTTGCGCGAATCTAGTTCATTCTTCATGCGGTTCTGCCAATCTTCGTTGCTGCCATCCTGCTCGTCAGGCAATGGGAAGTTGACAAACTGACGTGTTGCCTCGATGTCCATCTTGTAGAAACGTTCCTCCTTGTTGAGTCCTGCCATCTGCTGCATCTCGGCATCGGTCAACGTGATGCTCATGGCATCAATATTCTCTTGGATATGCTGTGGATTGGTTGACTTAGGGATGATAGAATGACCTAACTGACGATGCCAAGCCAGAATAATCTGAGCAGCTGTAGCATTGTGCGCCTTGGCAATCTCATTGATCATAGGATCTTTTAACAGCGCGCCACGACTCATAGCACCACCTAATGGATACCAGCACTCCACAACCATGCCATCCTTGCGAATCTTCTCGCATTCCTTCTGGCGCTGTGCATATGGGTGACACTCCATCTGGAGTACCACAGGCTTGATTTCTGTCTCGTTAACGCACCAGTCGTAAATCTCTTCTGCGCCTGCCACTTCAAAGTTCGAAAGACCTAAGCAACGTACCTTACCTGCTTTGACTGCATTCTCCATATTCTTCCACGCTGTCTTAACATCACCCACAGGCTGATGAGGATAGACGAGGTCGATATAATCCAACCCCAGACGCTGACACATCTTGTCTATGGCATCTGGCTTGTCATACTCTGATGGCCAGAGCTTCGAAGTAATCCAAATCTCTTCACGCTTCACACCACTCTCTGTGCAAAACTCTTTGACGGCACGACCCACACCCTGCTCGCATTGGTAGGCGTGGGCGGTATCGATGTGGCGATAGCCCTTGCGAAGAGCGGTGAGTACCGACTGATAGCACTCTTCGTTATCGCGCATCATGAAGGTGCCAATGCCAAACTGTGGCATCATTACACCATTGCTGAGTTGGAGCTGAGGGTTCGGGACTGACTGCTGTGCATTCTGTGCCAATGAGATAGTGAATGCAAAGAGTGCAAAAATTACTGAAAATAACTTTCTCATAGTTGAAACTGAATTTGTTGTTTATCGGTTTGTTCTGAAAATAGAATCAATGAGCATCACCTACATGCTCAATACGAACCTTGTCGCTATCAGGACCGCTCACGCGAGTAGTAAAGACAAATGAGCCAAGCTGCCATACACCTTCATTTTTCTTAAAAAGAGAGGTTACATAGAATGGAGTGATGACCTCATTGTTTCCAAGGCCGGCAGTCAGCGTGATAGTACTATAGACAAGGGCATCATCGCCCACAAACTTTACATCCACATGGAAGATCTCTGCCTTCTTGTACCACAGGAAACCATCACCAATGGCTCTCAGCTCCTGCTCGGTGCCCCAATATCCACCCATATGTACGAACATGGCTTCTGGATGGAAGATTGGACGAAGTGCATCAGCATCCTTGGCAGCCATCAGATCCCAGATTTTCTGCTGGAGGTCAACCAGTTCTTTCTCAGCATCCGACCATGTCTGCTCCGCATAAGGAGTAGGCATCTGAAAGCTCTGTGCGTGAACTATAGATAAAGAAACAATAGCGATAAGAGTCAAAATAAAGCGTTTCATAATGTATAATTATTAAATGGGTTACCAATTTTTCTGTGCCATGTCATTTCGAGTGCAAAGATACAGCCATTAATGTATAAATTCAAACAATTTTCGAGGTAGAATTTTCACTTTTCAAGGATTTTATCTATCTTTGTACCGAAATCAGGAAATAAATAGCCTATGAAGGACGTAATACTGACCGATAATATCTATGCATGGGCCGATCATAGCCGTAAACAATACCTACCACACATTTTCTGTTTGGCGGGTAATGTGAGCTTTGTGCTCGATGGGAAACCCTATATAGCCAACAAGAATGACTGCATCATTCCGTCGAGCGAATCGTCAGCCTGTCTGATAACACCGAGCGAGGACTTCCGATGTAAGGTTATGCTCCTTAGCAATGACTTTGTGCGCAACAACGCGCCTGATTCATCCTACCGCATCGTCGGTCATCTCGGCATGATTCAGAATCCCATCCTGTCGCTTCTGCCTTCCGAGATGGAGACTTGTCTTCATAATATCCGTCTCATAGGAGAACGTGCTGCCATACCATATCATACATTTTATAATGAGATCCTTCGTCGTTCCTTCGAGTTGTTTGTCTTCGATATGTACGACATCCATGCCCGTCAGGGCGACTTGCGTCCCAACAATGCCCCTCAGGCTCAAATCCTTATTCGCCGCTTCATATCCATGCTGCAAGAGGGCGAATGCCGTACACATAGGTTCCCTTCTTATTATGCTGCACGTCTCTGCATCACACCTGTCTATCTGACCGAGATCAGCCAGAGTGTCACACATCATTCCCCAACCTACTGGATTGATTATTTTACTGCCGAAGAGATCAAAAAACAATTGGCAGACAAATCGCTTACGCTCAGCGATATTGCCTACCAATTCGATTTTTCTTCCTTAAGTTATTTCAGTCGTTACTGCAAGCGTGTGCTTGGACGGCTGCCATCGCATTTGAGAAGTTGAGCACGTCTCTGTTCATGGCTGACATTAAGTTCTGCATGAGAGGGTAGAAGCAGATTATACTTATCCCTAAAGTAATGGGCTAATCTACTGCCAAGGAATCCAGAGTTGCCTGTAATCAATATCTTTTTCATCTTATTCTACTTTCCGATGCAGAAGTTCTTGAAGATGTTGTTGAGGGTGTCCTGCGATGTGATGGACTTTCCGAGGATGGAATTGAGTGAATCGATGACGGCACGGAGATCTTCGGCAACGAGGTCGCCTGGGAGCTGTTGGGTAAGGCCATCTGACACACGAAGCAGATGGTCGTGGGCTGTGTTCAAGGCTTCATAATGACGGCGGTTGGTCAAGACAATGTCGCCTTGTGACTCGACAGGACGAGCCAGTTCGATGAGATGCTGCTCAAGGACAGCAACACCTTCGCCTGTGAGTGCCGACAGATGGATGATCGGGCTGTCATCTGACATAAGGCTCTTCGTCTCATCGTGTGATGCAGCAAGGTCGCTCTTGTTGATGATGCGGATGACTTCCTGGTCGGGACGAGGCTCAAAATCGATGAATGGCACTTCTGGCTCGGAGAGCAGAATGATGATGTGGGCGCGTTCGGCTGCACGCAATGATCGTTCGATGCCCATTGCCTCTATCTGGTCGGAGGTGTCGCGTATGCCTGCTGTGTCGATAAAACGGAAAAGGTAGCCGCCGAGGGTGATAGTGTCCTCGATGAGGTCGCGTGTGGTGCCTTGGATAGGAGAGACGATGGCACGATCGTCCTTGAGCAGCTGGTTGAGCAATGTGCTCTTGCCAACGTTGGGCGCACCTATGATGGCTACAGGGATGCCGTTCTTGATGGCCTGACCTGCGCTGAACGTCGAAGCAAGGCGTGTCACCTCATCGTCGATCTGATGAGCCAAGGAGAGAAGCTGGGAGCGGTCGGCAAACTCCACATCCTCTTCGCTGAAGTCGAGCTCAAGCTCGAGGAGTGAAGTCATGTTGAGCAGCTGCACGCGAAGCCCATCGAGCTTACGGCTGATGCTGCCTTTCATCTGACTCATCGCCAGTCGGTGAGAAGCGGCTGTGGTGGCTGCTATGAGGTCGGCAACCGCTTCGGCCTGCGAGAGATCCATCTTGCCGCTGCGGAAGGCTCGTCGGGTGAACTCGCCTGGCTCGGCAAGGCGTATGCCTTCGACCGAAAGGATGACGTCGAGGATGCGTTGCTGGATATAGAGGGAGCCGTGGCAAGAGATCTCTATCACGTCTTCGCCTGTGAAGCTGTGGGGAGCGCGGAACACTGATGCCACAACCTCGTCGATCACTTCGCCCGACTCCGGGTCGATGATCTGTCCGTAGGTGAGGGTATGCGTCTTGCGGCTTGCAAGAGTGTTGCCTGCCTTGAAAGGACGATAGACCTTGTCACAGATGGAGATGGCCGATGGACCGCTCACACGTACCACGGCAATGCCTCCTATGCCTGAAGGTGTAGAGATTGCAGCGATGTTCATATATAATAATATTTGTGGAAGTTAAAGGAGATAAAGAAGTTAAAGAAGATAAAGACAATAGTCTGCATTGTCATTAATAATGTTTGAAGAGAAATTAGAGTTATTCTAATGACTAACTTCATTTGTCTTTATCTTCTTTAACTTCTTTATCTCCTTTATCTTCTTTTTACAAAAGTTTTCGTTAGTATTATTTTATTTCCGTATAGTCGATGTACTCGCCATCATTGTCATCATAGAGCTTCGGGCGCGTACCATCTTCGTTGCGCTCCAATGGGTTGATTTGCTCATCTTCTTTTTCGTTTCGAACCTGGTCTTCGCGTTCGAAGTTGCTGACGCCAGTCCATGGGTTGCGCACTTCCTTCTTCATCGTGCGGAACAGATTGAGAAACGACTCCCAAAGCCACACGGCAGTGGCTCCGAGCATCTCAATCGATTTGCCGAAGAGCGAGAGGGCGAGCACAATGATTGTGAGCGCTATGAGGGGAAGACAACCGAAATAACACATTACTTTCTCGTAACAATGCTAATAATAATATAAAGGAGTATGATGGCTGCGAGGCTTGCGGCTACATTGCCCAGCAATGCGAAGAGTGCGATGAGTGCAATGGCAATGATGAGGAACGAGTAGCGGAGCTTATTCTCGCCCCATGCCGTATGTCCTGCCTTGAACTTGAACGAGAACATAGGTATCTCGCTAATGAGCAATAGGCTCATCGCTATCATCAGCACAAGCACTATGATGGCCGAAAGCATGGCATTGAACAAGGCATTGGCTGGGGTAGGGAGGCCGATGAACGATGTGGTCTGGCGTTCGTCACAGTTGAACTTGGCAAGGCGAAGTGCCGAGAAGGCAGCCATGATGAAGGCGAAGAGGGCGATGGCTTCGGCAGAGTCGCTGAACAGCGGAGCAGTGGCCATGACCAGACTGTAGCAGAGCACTGAAGGCGCAACGCCGAAGGTCACTACATCGGCAAGCGAATCCAGTTCCTTTCCGATAGGACCGCTCACGCCAAGCGCACGTGCCGACATGCCATCGAAGAAATCGAAGACAGCACCGAGCACGATATAGAGACACGCAAGGTCGATGTC
>SFEH01000116.1 GCA_004557315.1 Bacteroidales bacterium | reverse complement strand
AATCTGCAAAAAAAGGCAATTCTGCTTAATCGACATTAGTCTTTGTTCAGTAATTCGATGTACCCAAATCCATTGTACACATCATTTCCTATGCCAAGATCATAGGCAATCTCATGAAGCAATGGATCCATTGTCATTTCGAACTTGAGCATGTGCGATATCACCAAGGTCAGACGGTTATTGTAAATTACTTTGACTGCTTTGCGTTTAGATGGGAAAAGCTGTCGGAAACTGAAATCCTTTGAACCGTTATAGGACTTCTTGTTGATGAATTCCCAGCGTTCAATCAGATCCTCGACGATAAACTGCGGGAAATATTTATTATCAGGATTGAGATACTCGATAGTGTTGTCATTGCGGACAGCAGCAACATTCACAGGTGAAATAGACTGATAAATCATCGTCTCGGCAAAGTCAACCGACTTGACAGGAGTGATAGATTCAACAACAAAATTCACAAAACTCTTGTGGTCGCCCAGATCAAACCGCTTGTTGAGAAGAGCCTCATTGAGATACTCCAATGTCCATTCGTTGTGATGGAAGGAAATCCAGAATTGCACGCGAGGCACTTGGATGGTCATTCGGTCCTGGAACACGAACAGATGTGGCACATACAGATTGCTCAAGCTATAAGGGCTGAACACATGTGTATCATTCTCTGTAAGGTTGTTCGCTTGCAGCCACTTCCTGTATAGCTGTCTATCGGAAGTGAGCAGCCAGTTAATAGCATTGCTGAGTTCGCATTGATAGCTTATGGGTAATACTCGGCCTGCTGTTTTGACATTAAGTTTTAAAACAACTCTAAATCTCATACCTTACTTGTTATAATACCGCCTGTCTGATCCTTACGAGCTTCTCAAGGAGAGACTCTACCTGTGCAAGCGGCAGCATGTTTGCTCCATCGCTCTTGGCAACTGAAGGGTTCTGGTGTGTTTCCATAAAAATTCCATCAACTCCTACAGCAATACCAGCCTTTGCCACTGTCTCAATGAGATGTGGCAAGCCTCCTGTGACACCTGAAGTAGTGTTTGGCTGCTGCAATGAATGAGTAATATCGAGTATGACTGGGCATCCTGTCTCCTGCATCTTTGGAATGCCTCGGTAGTCGATGATGAGATCCTGATAGCCGAATGTCGTTCCACGGTCGGTGAGCATTACCTGATCGTTGCCACTCTCGATGACTTTCTGTGCTGCAAACTTCATTGCATCTGGAGCCAGGAACTGCCCTTTCTTGATGTTGACCACCTTGCCTGTCTTTGCTGCTGCAATGAGCAGATCTGACTGACGGCAGAGGAAGGCAGGGATCTGGAGAATATCGACATATTCGGCAGCCATTGCAGCCTCTTCGGCAGCATGGATATCTGTTACGACAGGAATGCCGAACGTGTCTCTCACTTTCTTCAGGACCTTGAGAGCCTTTTCATCACCTATTCCTGTGAATGAGTCAATGCGCGAACGGTTGGCTTTGCGGTATGAGCCTTTGAAAACGTATGGGATATCGAGACGAGAAGTGATCTTTACCATCTTCTCTGCAATATCGAGAGCCATTTCCTCTCCTTCAATAACGCAAGGGCCAGCCAAAAGGAAGAAATTATTAGCTTTGGATGACTTTAGGTATTCAATATTCATAAATAATAAGTTAATAGGTGTAAATAAATAAGGTTATTTCAGATTGATGACAATTCATTGATGACGTGTATCGTATGAACGGCTGCCAGTGCTGCTGTCTCTGTTCGCAGTCTCTGTTCTCCGAGTGACACTGGAACATATCCGTTATCTATTGCCAATGCAATCTCTTCTTCCGAGAAATCTCCTTCAGGACCAATGAGTATTCTGACTTTCTGCTGAGGTGAGATTTCCTTGCTCAAAAGTTTTCGGGGTGCATCCTTGATGCAATGTGCAATGAACTTCTGTCCATCAAATTCCTCCTTGATATAAGATTTGATATCGACCATCTCTTCTATTGCTGGAAGTGTCGCCTTCAGGCTTTGCTTCATCGCCGAAATGGCAATCTTGCGGATACGTTCGGTTTTCAGTTCCTTTCGTTCGGAAAAACGGCATTTGAGAGGCACGAAACGATCGAGACCCATTTCCGTAGCTTTCTCGATGAACCATTCCATTCGGTCGAGGTTCTTGGTTGGAGCAACGGCAAGCTCGACATGGTATGGCCAATGATTCTCTTCTGTCACGTTGTCGATCTCGACTGCACAGTGTTTTGGATGTGCGTTGACGATGTGTGTGTCATAGAAGTTGCCATTGCCATCGACAATCACCAGCTCATCACCATCTTTGTGTCGGAGTACGCGGACAGCATGGCCCGACTGTTCTTCGTCGAGCTCATGACTTGTCGCGATATCGGGTGAATAGAATATAATCATTACTTCTCTTCCCTGACGTGTTTGTACTTGAACAAGATTGCAAAGGCAATTGCCACAACCAATGCATATCCTGCAAAGATATACCATGATGTGCGCCATCCTTCAAGGCTCATGTAGGTCGGAACATCAGGATTGGTATATACATAATGGTTGATGACCTCCTTGGCCGACAATGAACCTATAGTAGCACCAAATCCGTTGGTCATCATGACGAACAGACCCTGAGCCGACGAACGGATGGACAAGTCAGTTTCGCGATCGACGAATAGCGAACCTGACACGTTGAAGAAATCGAACGCAACGCCATAGACTATACATGACAGGATAAACAGCCATACTCCATTTCCTGGATCTCCGCAAGCGAAGAAGCCGAATCGTCCAACCCACGCGAGCATGGCGATGAGCATGACAATCTTGATGCCATAACGGCGGAGGAAGAAAGGTATAAGCAGAATACAGAGCGTTTCACTTATCTGACTCAACGATACCAGCAGGTTGCTATGCTTGACAAAGAAAAGACCTTCGAACCCCTCATACTGTCCAAACGACTGGATGTAAGGATTGGCATAGCCGTTGGTAATCTGGAGACTCACTCCGAGAAGGAACGAAAAGATGAAGAAATATGCCATCTTCTTATCCTTGAAGAGTCGGAAAGCCTTTAGGCCAAAAACCTCTGCAAACGACAGTTTACCCGACTTGGTGCCGACAGGACACGAAGGCATGGTAAGGGCATAGACACTCAAGAGAACACCAAACACTGCAGATTCGATGAACTGAATAGGCGTGTTCTGCCAGCCTGCAAGGTCAACGAGCCACATGGCACAAAGGAATCCGACTGTTCCGAATACTCGGATTGGCGGAAATGCCTTGATGGTATCCAGTCCTGCCTTGTCCAAAGCCGTATAAGCTACGGAATTGGAAAGGGCAAGGGTCGGCATATAGAAGGCAATACTTGCGCTATATGACCAGAACAATGCAGTTCCGTTGACAGGTTCGCCAGCGTTCATTGCACTCAACCCTATCCATGCAGCCACAACCATGAATGCAGCAGCCATGAAATGACAGAACGAGAGCAGTCGTTGAGCTTGAACCCAACGGTCGGCAATGATGCCCATGATAGCAGGCATGAAAAGACTCACGACACCCTGGAGTGCATAGTAGTTTCCAATATCAGTGCCTAACCCTGCATTTGCAAGGTAGGCACCCATTGAAGTGAGATAAGAGCCCCATACAGCGAACTCAAGAAAGTTCATCACTATGAGGCGAAGCTTCATATTCATATTATTATATAGGAGCGATATTTATGCTTGATGCTGTGGACGGAGCAGGTCGTTGACAGTCTTCACCGGATTGAATGTCTCGATTGGCACTTCTACGAATACAGTGTTCCAGTCTGACATCGCACCATTCCAGAGTCCTGGCAATTCGAGTGCCTTGAGCTCCTTGCCGTTCTTCGACTTGAAGCTGATGAAGCCTGTCTGTGGATCAACAAAGTTGAGGAGGTTGAATGGCTTGCCGTTCTTGTCACGCACTGCACAAACGAGATCAACTGGATTGAAGTGGCTGCCCTGCTTGAACATTGCAACCGACGCCTCGTTGTTCATGTCGATCTGTGAGCTCTCGAGGATCTGGCTCTGGAATGTGCCGTCTGGGCTTTGAGCGATGAAAGGACCGCCACCAGGCTCACCCACATTCTTCACCATACCGCACACGCGCAATGGGCGGTTGAGCTTGTTCTTGATATAGAGGGCAAGCTCGCTGTCGTCGAGAAGCTTGGTATCAGGATTCTTGATGAAGAGCTTGTTCTGGAGGAAATAGAGCATATCCATCAGCTGCTCGTGAGTATATTTGCCGTTCTCAAGGCAGAGGAGATAGCTGAAGATCTTCTGCTGGAGGCTGACGAGCACACCACCGATGATCTGCTTGTACTTGACGGTGATTGGCTTGAGCTTGTCTGGCACCACGTTGTCGATATTCTTCACGAAGATGACATCTGCCTCAAGCTCGTTGAGATTCTCGATGAGTGCGCCATGACCGCCTGGACGGAACACGAGGCTGCCGTTTTCATCGCGGAAAGGAGTATTGTCCATCGCAGCAGCAATAGTGTCGGTCGATGACTTCTGAACAGAGAATGAGATATTATACTTGACGCCATATCTCTTCTCATAAAGGCCAACCTTCTCTTTTGCAAGAGCCTTGAACAACTCAATGTGTTCAGGAGAAACAGTAAAATGAAGATTGACATTGCCTTCACCATTTGCAGCGTAGAGAGCGCCTTCTACGAGATGCTCCTCGAATGCCTTGCGTGTAGTATCGCCAGCGCGATGGAAAGTGAGCAATCCCTTTGGAAGACTGCCATAGTTGAGACCCTCGGCATTGAGCATGTTGCTTGCCACTGCCTTGTAGTTGCCTTCTGCAATCAACGCATCGATGTCCTTGCCATTGTTTTTCACGCAAACGTCATTCAGCTGACCGAAGAAAGCGAAGTCATGAATCTGTGAGAAGAACTTCTTCTCGAAATCAGTAGTAGGTTCGCTGTAGTCAGCAGAGACAAACTCGAATACATTCTTGAACATACGACTTGCAGCACCAGAAGCAGGAACGAACTTCAAGATCTGCTTGTTGGCAGCAAGGTACTTTGTCCAGAGGTCCTGATAGTAAGTTGCTGCATCATCGTCGATAGATACGATGCCGTAATCGTATGACGCTGCACTCTTCAGATTAAGGTAAGGGAAGCCTTTTGCAAAACAAGCCAACTGGCTTTCTGCTTTTTCAACTGTAATTCCCTTCTTTTCCAATAATTCAAGGTCTTTCTGTGTAAACATAGGATTGAGATTATAATATTAAAAATGAATTTTGACTAAAATTCTCTTAAAAATTGCCCAAAATTAGTTATTTTTATCTATTGTTGTATCAACTAATCGAAAAAAAAAGTACTTTCGTGGCAAAAATAATGAATTTTGGTAACATGTAGGGCGAAAATATGAAACTATTAAGCAAAGAATACTACAAAAGTGAAGAGTTACGTCAGTTCCGTGAGGTCTATCTTTACCTTGCCGAATCTGTCCGTCCGATGTTCTCGGCAACGGAATGGAGATTGATACGCGAATATGTATTAAAAGGTATAAAATCGGGTGCATACAATCGCGACATTCATGGCATATCATTGCTCCTGAAGAATGTCCAGACCTGTCAGGTTCTGCATGAGAAGGTCGGCCTGAAGCAGCCTTCGATCCTAACTGTACTGCTCTACCCTCTTGTAGCGACAGGCTCCATCGAGATAGCAGAGATCCGCAGCAAGTTTGGCGAAGACACCGCTCATCTCATATCGTGCATGTCGAAGGTCATGGAGCTATACTCACAGCATGGCAGCATCATGGACGAGAACTTCCGCCGTCTCCTGATCTCATTGGCCGAAGACGTCCGTGTAGTCATCTGCCTCATTGCCGACCGCTATGTGCTCATGAAGATGCTCAACCATAGTGACGAGACTGAATACCGCAAGCACGTTACCCAGGAATGCAAGTGTCTCTACATCCCTATCGCTCATCGTCTGGGTCTCTACTCGATCAAGAGCGAGCTTGAAGACATGACGGTCAAATACGACGACCGTGAGACATTCAACATGATAGAGAGTCAGCTGCAACAAACCAAGGCTGCTCGCGAGAACTACATCCAGAGCTTCATCAAGCCGCTTGAACAGAGAATCCGCGAGACTACCGACATCTCTTTCTCGATCAAGGGACGAACCAAGAGCATCTCGTCAATCCTGCACAAGCTCAACGCTCACAACACCACTCTCGACAAGATCTATGACATCTTTGCCATCCGCATCATCGTCGATGCTCCTCTGGAGAAAGAGAAATCGCTGTGCTGGCAGATCTACTCGATAGTGACCGACATGTACGTTCCTAACCCAAAGCGAATGAAGGACTGGATCTCGATACCAAAGTCCAACGGCTACGAGTCGCTCCACGTGACCGTCTATGGCCCAGAGAACCGATGGGTGGAGGTGCAGATCAGAAGCAAGCGCATGGATGAGGTGGCAGAGAAAGGCCTGGCTGCCCACTGGAAATACAAGGGCATAAAGAGCGAGGGTGCTGCCGATCAGGTGATGGCGAGCATACGAGAGGC
>SFEH01000115.1 GCA_004557315.1 Bacteroidales bacterium | reverse complement strand
TGCCTCGGTCTTGGCATGGATCCAGCACATCTGCATGTGGTCAATCCTTTGCCAAAGAACATACCTGCCATCGCTCAACTGATTCGCGATGAGATAGCATATGAGGGTGTGAGTGTGATAATCCCTCGCCGTGAGTGTGTGCAAACAGCAGCACGTCATGCACGAGAGAAAGCTAAAGCCCAGAAGGCATAATGTCGAACGCAGTTTGAAACAAAAAGAGTATGAAGAAAGATATTATTCTGTGTGGTGTAGGTGGACAAGGCATATTGTCGATAGCCACCATAATAGGAGAAGCTGCTACCAAGGCAGGCATCAATCTTAAGCAAGCAGAAGTACATGGCATGTCACAGCGAGGTGGCGATGTTCAATCGAACCTGCGTCTTTCGACCGAAACAATCTATAGCGACTTGATTGCATTGGGCAGTTGCGACCTCATCATCTCGATGGAGCCGATGGAGGCATTGCGTTACCTGCCATATCTGAGCAAGGATGGCGTGATAGTAACAAGCAACAAGCCTTTTGTCAATATCCCTGACTATCCAAGGGAAGAGGATTTGTTTGGCGAACTCAATGCGTTACCGAATGTGGTGCAACTTGACATCGAGCAGGTAGCCAAGGATGCAGGCAACCCTCGTGGAGCCAATGTGGTCTTGCTCGGCAAGGCTGCCAAGTATCTCGAGATCCTCACTCCTCAGCAGCTGCGCGAGGCTATTGCCACCATCTTTGCCCGCAAGGGTGAGGCTGTGGTCGAAGCTAACCTCAAGGCATTCGATGCTGCCAACAGCTGAACAATCTCCACACGATTGATGCATTGAAATTAAATAAGATGAAAAACTTAGGAATAACCAAGGATTATAGTTGCGAATACTTTAATCCCGAACTCGAGACAATGACTCGCACGCAGATCGAGGCTCTCCAGCTGGAGCGCCTTCAATCGACGGTGAGGCATTGCATGAACTCAGAGTTCTATCGGAAGCGATTTGAAGAAGCAGGACTGAAGCCAGAGGACATCAAGACTCTCGATGACCTGCGCAAGATACCATTCACCACCAAGCAGGACCTGCGCGATACTTATCCGTTCGGAATGGCCTCGGTGCCCCTTGAGCAATGCACACGTCTGCATTCGTCGTCGGGCACGACTGGCAATCCGACAGTCATCCTCCACACCGATAAAGACATCGACGAATGGGCAAACCAGGTTGCAAGAAACCTGTGGATGGTGGGACTTCGTCCGAACGATGTGTTCCAGAACTCAAGTGGCTATGGCATGTTTACGGGCGGACTTGGATTCCAGAACGGAGCAGAAAAACTAGGCATGCTCACAGTACCTGCGGCAGCCGGCAACAGTCTCCGTCAGATTAAGTTCATCAAGGATTTTGGCACAACAGCCATCCATGCCGTCCCTTCATACCTCGGACGTCTCAAGGAAGTGATGGATCAGGAGGGCGTTGACCCTCGACGTGACACCAAGCTCAGGGTCTTTGCCATTGGTGCAGAACCACATTCCGAAGAACAGCGCAAACGCATCGAGGAGATGTTTGGCGTCAAGGCCTACAACTCATTTGGCATGTCGGAGATGTGCGGTCCAGGTGTCGGCTTTGAGTGCAAGGAACAGAACGGACTCCACTTCTGGGAAGACTACTACATCGTGGAGATCGTCGATCCTGAGACTCTTGAGCCAGTGCCCGACGGAGAGATTGGCGAACTGGTGCTCACCAGCTTATGCCGAGAGGCTATGCCATTGCTTCGCTATCGCACGCGCGATTTGACTCGCGTGCTCGGACGTTCATGTCCTTGCGGACGCAACCACATACGCCTCGACCGAATGAGAGGTCGTTCTGACGATATGATAGTACTCAAGGGAGTCAACATCTTCCCTATCCAGATCGAGAAGATACTCATGCAGTTCCCAGAACTTGCGAGCAACTACCTCATCACGCTCACTACAGATTCCGACAACGACAACATGACTGTGGAAGTCGAACTTGAGGAGCTCTTCACCGACGACTACCAGCGACTGCTGGCGCTCACCAACAGCATAAAGCGAGCTCTCAAGGACGAGATCCTGCTCACGCCTTATGTCAAGCTCGTGCCTAAGGGAACGCTGCCTCAGAGCGAAGGAAAGGCTGTGCGAGTGATCGATAAGCGCAAAGTATATCAGTAAGCATAAGTAGCAAACAATAATGCCGTATTATCATGACCATCAAACAACTATCAATATTTATTGAAAATAAGGGAGGAACACTCATCAAGGTGCTCGACACCCTCAGTCAGGGAGGAATACAGATCATTGCATCGACCATTGCCGACACTCAGGACTATGGCATCTACCGTGTGCTTTGCGACAAGCCTACTGATGCCTTTCTGTTGCTCAGAGAGGCAGGCATCAATGTGCAGCTTGCCGATGTGATTGCCCTTACCATCGACGACAAGCCTGGACGTGCAGCCGAAGCCATCGACACGTTATCAAAGGCTGATGTGAGCATCATGTACATGTATTCGTTTCTATGGAAAGGCAAAGGAGTGCTCGTCCTGCGCACAGCCCCGATGGAGAAGGCTATGGAAATCATCACCATCAAGAAAATGACATTCCTCACAGAAAAGGATTTTCGAACAACTTTACACCAGCAGCTATGACACTACTTGAACGACTGAACAACGACGATCGTTTCGCCAATGGCATTGGTGCTCGGCTCACTGAAATCGACAAGGGCTTTGCCCGTGCCGAACTCACAGTCGAGGAACGTCATCTGAATGGAGGTGGCGTGTGTCAGGGAGGTGTGATGTACACCCTTGCCGACCTGGCCTTTGCAGCAGTGGCCAACTCTGGCGGCATCCTCACTCTGGGCATCTCAAATACCATCACCTTCCTGCAATCGGCTCAGCTTGGAGATCATCTCATCGCCGAATGCAAAGCCACCTTCGACCACCACAAACTCCCGTACTGCGATATCCATATCAGCAATCAAGACGGCAAACTGGTGTGCGTCATGACAGGACTTGCCTACAGGCTGAACAAAGACTTCGGGTTTGATTCGCTGATGTAGGACACAACAACAGAAAAAACAACAATGAACTCGCACCGAAAGGACGAGTGACAATATTAATTCAATACACAGATATGATACATAATCCTGCAATGGAGTGTATGGACCGTGAGTCAATGAAAAAACTCCAACTCGAAAGACTTCAACAGACAGTAAGAACCTGCTATGAGAAAGTGCCTTTCTACAGGAAGAAATTCGACAAGATGGGCATCAAGCCTGAGGACATCAAGAGCCTCGATGACATCACCAAGCTGCCTTTCACTACAAAATACGACCTGCGCGATGAATATCCTTTCGGACTCAATGCAGTGCCAATGGACCAGATTGTGCGCATTCACGCTTCTTCGGGCACCACAGGCAAGCCAGTAGTAGGCACATACACCAAGAACGATATCGACAACTGGGCAGAAGGTGCAGCTCGTGTTTTGGCAGTGGGCGATGTGGGTCCTGGCGATGTGGTTCAGGTTTCTTATGGCTATGGTTTGTTCACCGGCGGACTTGGCGCACACGATGCAGCAGGCAAGCTCGGAGCCGTTCAGCTTCCTACCTCGGCAGGCAACTCTGAGAAGCAGATAATGCTCATGAAGGACTTCGGCTCGACAGCTCTCTGCTGCACTCCTTCTTACGCTCTCCACCTCTGTGAGGTTATGGCAAAGATGGGCGTAAAGAAAGAGGATCTCAAGCTCCGTGTTGGTTTCTTCGGAGCAGAGCCTTGGACATGGGGAATCCGTCGCGAGATTGAAGAGAAGATGGGTATCAAGGCCATCGACATCTATGGCTTGACAGAAATGAGCGGTCCTGGTGTGGGCGGCGAATGCGAATATCAGGATGGTACCCATATCTGGGAGGATATGTTCTATCCTGAGATCATCAACCCTGAGACACTCGAACCTGTGGCTCCAGGCGAAGAGGGTGAGCTTGTCTTCACATCGCTCTGCAAGGAGGCAATGCCAATCATCCGCTATCGCACACGCGACCTCACCCACCTCATCTACGAGCCTTGCAAGTGCGGACGTACAGCAGTGCGTATCGGCAAGATCCTCGGCCGTTCTGATGACATGCTCATCATCCGTGGCGTCAATGTCTTCCCAAGCCAGATCGAGTCGGTTCTTTCCGAATTCGATGCCTTCACTCCACAGTATTTCATCACTGTCGATCGCATTGACAACGAAGATACCTTCGACCTTGACGTTGAGCTCCGCGAAGACTACTTCTCGCCTAACCCAGCCAAGCAGATGTACTTCATCAAACCTCTCTACGACCGTCTGGTATCGGTATGCGGCATCAAGCCAAACATCCACATCCTTCCTCCAGGCAATATCCAGCGCTCGATGGGCAAGGCAAAGCATGTCAACGACAAACGCACACATCTTATCGACTGGAAGTAAATTAGCGGCATGAAAATATTTTCCGACGAATTGGTCAATGAGGCGGCACGCGTCAACCACGTTGCCGACCTCTCGCATGCCACCATTGGCGAGACTCTGCTTGTGGCTCAGTATCTTGAACAGAAGACCGGCATCCCTTTCATCCGCATGGATCAGGGTTCACCGGGACTTCCAGCCAACCGCTATGGCATTGAGGCTGAGAAACGTGCACTCGACTCTGGTATTGGCTCGCAATATCCTGCTGCAGCTGGAGTCAAGGAACTGAAAGAGGCTGCAAGCGAATTTGTCAAGGCATTCATCAATATTGACATTACGCCTCGCGCATGTCTGCCTACCGTGGGCAGTGTAGCAGGATCGTTTGGCAGTTTCATTGCATGTTGCCAGCGCAAGGCTTTCCCACAGATGGGCAAGGTGCTCTTCATCGACCCTGGCTTCCCCATCCAAAAGTCACAGCTCCGCATCCTGGGCATCGAATGGAAGGAGTTTGACATCTTCCCTTACCGCGGACAGGCGCTTCGTGCTAAGCTTGAGGAAGAGCTGAAGGATGGCGATGTGGCTGCTATCGTCTATAGCAACCCGAACAATCCGGCATGGATCTCGCTCGAAGAAGAAGAGCTGCAGATCATCGGCGAACTTGCTACGAAGCATGACGTCATAGTGCTCGAAGATCTCGCCTATTTTGCCATGGAGAGCCGCCGCGACCTCTCGCACCCTTATGAGGCTCCGTTCGTGCGCACCGTTGCAAGATATACCGACAACTATATGTTATTGCTGTCGTCGTCGAAGATCTTCTCTTATGCTGGTCAGCGCATAGCATTGGTGTGCATCTCCGACAAGCTCTTCGACCGTCATTTCCCTGCCCTTGCCGAGCGTTATCATGATTCGGGCGTGTTTGGTCCGACCTTCATCGCCAGCATCCAGTACATGATCACTTCGGGTTGCACAGCCACCACGCAATATGGCTATGCCGAGATGCTGCGACTCAGCTGCGAGGGCAAGATCAACTTCGTTGAGGACACCAGGGAATATGCTGTCCGTGCCCAGAAGATGAAGAAGATATTCTGCGCCAATGGCTTCACTATCACCTATCCGAATGATGTCAGTGAACCTATCGGCGATGGTTTCTTCTTCTCGCTCTCCTACCCTGGCATGAGCGGTTCGGAACTCGTCAAGGAGCTCATCCACTATGGTGTATCGAGCATCAACCTCGACACTACTGGTTCGCTCCAGCATGGTGTGCGTGCCTGCACTTCTCGTATGCGCGATGAACTATACAGTGTGCTCGATGAACGAATGAAGCAGTTCAGGGAAGATCATCCAATCCATTAAATCACGTATGTTATGATCATAACACTTTTACAGCAAGACATTGTATGGGGCAATCCTTCTGCTAATCAAAAGGCAGCAGAGGGTGCAATGCTTGCGGCAGATAAGAGCGACCTGTATGTGCTCCCTGAAATGTGGAGCACAGGTTTTGCCACCGAACCGGAAGGTATTGCCGAGAGCGATGGCTCTTCGCTCAACTGGATGAAACAGATGGCTAACCGACTTGATGCAGCAGTGGCCGGAAGCATTGCCACCGATATTGATGGCAAGTACTATAACCGATTCTATTTCGTAAAGCCCGCTAACGACGGCAGCGACAACGAGATAGAGTATTACGACAAGCACCACCTCTTCACCTACAGCGGCGAACACCTCCGCTACACAGCTGGAGAGCGACGTGTGGTTGTCGAATGGCGAGGCTGGCGCTTCCTGCTTCAGGTGTGCTACGACCTCCGCTTCCCTATATTTGCCCGCAACTGTGCCGAAGGACCTGATGCCTACGATGTGGCTCTCTACGTTGCCTCATGGCCAACCTCACGTCGCGCTCCATGGGATGCCTTGCTCCGTGCACGTGCCATCGAGAACCAATGCTATGTCTGTGGCGTTGACCGCACTGGCGATGATCCTGCCTGCCATTACAATGGTGGCACTGCCATCATCGATGCCTATGGCAACACAGTAGCAGCCTGCCCCGACGGCGAGGTTTCTGCCATCAGAGTTGAGCTCGATATGGACAAGCTAGCGGCATTCCGCAAGAAATTCCCAGTGCTTTCTGACAGAGACTGAC
>SFEH01000114.1 GCA_004557315.1 Bacteroidales bacterium | reverse complement strand
GTCGTAGTATGGCTTCATAACTTCTATCAGCTCATCCACGCTATGGCTGAAGCCGTATTGCTGCGAATAATAGGTCAGCATCTCGCGCACTTCCTGCTCAGTGAATCCTACCATCTCGTTGAAGCCGTAGGAAAGTGAGTAGTTGGTGCCGATGTTGAAGCCGCTCGTGAGGTCATCGAGGGTTACGGGACTTACTCCTGTGATGAAGACTCGCTCAATGGACGAATAGGTGCCTGACTTTATGGTGTTGAAGAACGTGCGCAGGTAGCCAGCACCATGCGTCTCGCTCCTGTACTCATCAAGGCGTGCCGCATCGGTGAGGATATTGTTGGTGAAATGGTCGTACTCGTCGATGAAGAGATAGATCTTCTGGTTGGCATCGCTGCATATCTTGCACAGATAGTCAAGCTGCATAACAGCTCCATCTTCCTTCAGAAGGTCTTCCACTGCATTTGGAGGCAGCAAATGAGCATATCTCTTGCAGACTTGGGTAAACTCTAGCCTGCAATGGGCATCCAGTGCACTGCGGTAATTGCCCAGATCGGCATTGATGGCGGCGAAGTTCAGACAGATTATGAGATATTTGTTGTGGTTGGGCGTAGGGTGCTGACCAATGTAGAGATCCCCATAAAGCTGCTCAAACTTATCAGCCGCATTGATGTCGTAATAGTGGTGAAGCATCGACATGGTTAGTGTCTTGCCGAAGCGACGCGGACGGATGAAAAAGAAGAACCTATTTGCTCTTTCTATCTTTTCAATAAACCTTGTCTTATCGACATAGTAATAATTGTCCTCGCGGATAGCCACGAAGTTCATCATTCCATAAGGTATCAGCTTTGTCTCTTCTTTTACAGTCCTTTCATTCATATCCTTGCCTCATATTAAAATCCGTGCACAAAGATAGCGATTATTTTGATATGATGAAACGCGAAGCCGAAAAAACAGATGAAATCGGGCATTTTTTCAAATTTGCTTTCAGATACTAAGCCTATTGCATGCCGTTGCAATATTCAAAACTGCAGGCTTCCTCCGACCATGATTGCACGAGGACGCAATTCATACTGGACCTCCATGCTCGACAGGCTGCCATAAGAAGCATACAGGTACTTGCAGTTGTTGAAAATATTGTTGACCTCCTTCTTTGGGAAAAGAGATTGTCTTTGGAAATCCTAAATCAACTTCTGACTCACAAGATATGCAAAGAAGTGATAAGCAGCACAATAATAGTGTAATAAAAGTAGTTCACATTGTTTTTGTAATTAACAAGCAGTTAGCGATTTTCCTCAACTTTCGTCTTTCAGACAACAAGTCAAGAATTACTCTTTAGGCGATCCGTCTTTGCCAAAGAATTTCTTCTGGTCGTCGGTGGTTGTACATTCGAACAGTGACTTTGATCGGTCGTACAGCACGGCCTTGAACTGCAGTGGGATGAGAGGCTTGCCTTCAGCGGTGAAGATACCCCAATAGGTAGAGCCATCACGTTCTTCGGCAACGAGGAGTGTCTGGCTTTGAGGGTTAGTGCGAATCTTTGAATATTTTATGGGAAGGATGAACTCGCCCTTGGCATTTACGGCGCCCTTCAAGCCTTTGAACTCGCCCACAACTCCTACCTGCATCGAAGCATCCCATGTGGCAGTTTCCCACTGTGCCTCGAGCACCCATTTCTCATTCTTATCTACAAAACCGTATTTTGTGCCATCAGCACTACGACTTGCATGGTCGATCTGCGCGTTGGCAGTAAGACAAAACATTGCGAGTATTACTGAAAAAAGATGTCTCATAGTCTTCATTACTCTAATCAATTTGGTTGTTAATCAATCAAGCCAATTCAATATTAAAGTTCTCAGACAATGCAGCTATAACCTCTGCATGGTTCTGATTGATTGCATCGAATTTCTCTCTTGTCGTGAACATGCGCTTTCCCTGACTTACCTTAGTTACTGTATAGCTGACTGAGAGCTTGCTGTTGTGGACATGAGAGATCAGGTAATTCAAGATTCTCACCCTATTGTTTTCGAGCAATGCTTTCTGGTCGTCCGACATCAGCTTCACCTCGTATTTGAGATTATCGGCCGACACCGGCTCGGGCACACATTCGTTCATGACACCAGCCAAGAGTCGTTCGCCGGCATTCTCATTGGCAAACATCTTCCACGAAGCAATCAGCGACGTGGGATCGACTGGCTCACTCTGCTCCGGCTCTGCCTGAACATCAGTCTTTCCCTGATTGGCATTCGCTGTTGGCGAAGGAGCTATGCCGCGGATGGATGCCATGCGGCGAGAAGCCGTGCCTGTCTGAGGCGTAAACCTGTTGCCTGCATCTCGTATAATAGGTTGCGGAGCTGGCTGCTGAACTGGTTGAACTGCAACTCGCTGTGCAAAATGCTGAGGTTGAGGTGTAGAAGTACGCGGAGCTGGCTGAGGTGGAGCTGGCTGAGGAGAAGCCTGCTGAGGCACAGTCGTCGGCTGAGGCTTGACCGATTGTAACGGTTGAGGACCAGAAGCCAAAGGAGGCAGCGGATGCATGATCTGGCAGATACGACACACCGCCAGCTCGACAGAGAGTCGCTTGTTGCGGCTGTTCTTGTAGTTGAAGTCACACTCGTTGGCAATCTGCAAGCCGTAATAGAGGAACTGTGGTGTACACTTGGTTGCCTGTTCCTGATACTTATGCGCCACCTCTGGACCTGCCTCAATGAGCTGAAGTGTAGCTGGATCGGTGCTCACCATGAGGTCGCGAATATGACTTGCCCAGCCACCGATGAAATGCTGAGGGTCGAATCCTCGGCGTATCACGCCATCGAGCATTATCAATGCAGCAGGGATATTTCCCTGGATGGCAGCATCGGTGAGACGGAAGAAGAGCTCATAGTCGAGGATATTCAGATTGCTTATTGTCGCCTGATAGGTCAGTTCGCCACCAGTGAAGCTCGCAATCTGGTCGAAGATCGACAACGCATCGCGCATACCGCCATCAGCCTTCTGGGCGATGACCTGAAGTGCCTGAGGCTCTGCCTTGATGCCTTCCTTCGAAGCGATATAGGCGAGCTGAGCCACTATGTCCTGATTGGTGATGCGCTGGAAGTCGTAGGTCTGGCAACGGCTGAGGATAGTAGGCAGGATCTTCTGCTTCTCGGTCGTAGCCATAATGAAAAGAGCATGCTTTGGCGGCTCTTCGAGAGTCTTGAGGAAGGCATTGAATGCCGCCTGAGAAAGCATGTGTACCTCATCGATGATGAAGACCTTGTACTTACCTATCTGTGGCGGGATCTTCACCTGCTCGATGAGTTCGCGGATGTTATCGACACTGTTGTTGCTCGCAGCATCGAGTTCGTGGATGTTATATGAGCGCTGCTCGTTGAACGACTGGCATGACTCACACTCATTGCAAGCCTCACCGTCGTTCGTACGGTGTTCGCAGTTGATGGTTTTGGCAAAGATTCGCGCACAAGTGGTCTTTCCCACGCCACGAGGTCCGCAGAACAGATAGGCGTGAGCCAGTTTGCCACTTCCGATGGCATTCTTCAGTGTCTGAACCAGAGCACCCTGGCCAACCACTGTATCGAATGTCGTCGGACGGTATTTACGAGCAGAAACTATATATTCAGACATTGTTACTTTTTATTTGCAACCACCCATTCCTTTGCATTGACAAAGATCTGGATCCATGGAGTACACTCATCGGCGCTATGGTCGGCTGGATAATAGCCACACTGCCATGGGAACATAGCACGCTCTGGATGAGGCATCATTGCGAGATGACGTCCATCGGCGCTGCAGATACCTGCAAGTCCTTCAGGCGAACCGTTAGGGTTGGCAGGATAAGCATTGTAGCCATAGCGAGCCACTACGTTATAGTCTTCGATGGTCTTGCCCTCTGGCAAGCCGAACTTACCCTCGCCGTGAGCTGCCCAGATACCGATGCGTGAGCCAGCGAGATTGCCCATCAACACACTGTTGTTCTTTGGAATGCGCACGTTGACGAAGTTTGACTCGAACTTATGGCTGTCGTTGTGGAGCATATGAACGCGCTCTGGATTCTTGGCAGCCGAAAGAATGTCAGGATGAGCAGAGTCGAGGTTAGAACCTACGAGACCCATCTCGATCATCAGCTGGCAACCGTTGCAGATACCAAGCGAGAGAGTGTCAGGACGCGCATAGAAGCCTTCGAGAGCCTTGCGAGCCTTCTCGTTATAGAGGAAGCCTGCTGCCCAACCCTTTGCCGATCCGAGCACGTCGGAATTAGAGAAGCCACCGCAGAAGACAATGAGATTGACATCGCTCAAATCCTCGCGACCTGAGATGAGGTCGGTGATGTGAACATCCTTCACGTCGAAACCTGCAAGGTACATTGCATAAGCCATCTCGCGCTCCGAGTTGACACCCTTCTCACGGATGATGGCGGCCTTGATACCCGACTTGCCTGTGCGGTCGGCCGAGATGCCATATTGAGCGAGAGTGCCTGTGAAGCCCTTTGGCCACTGATAGTAGAGAGGCTGCTTCTTGTAGTTCTCAAATCGCTCGGCAGCCTTCTTCTCGCCACTCTGTTTGCAATCGAGGAGGTAGCTTGACTCATACCATACATCGCGCAAAGCATCAATATCAAACGACTCGACAAAGTCGCCCTTGCGCACGTTGATGGTACGCTCATCTGATGGATAGCCAATCTTCATAAAGGCAACGCCTGCCTCGCCCATGAGCCTCTCGAACGACTTGCTGTCCTTGACCTGAAGGATCACGCCTGGATTCTCGGCAAAGAGTATCTTGGCAACATCGTCAACAGGGAGATCGGTGAGGTTGATGCGCATACCGCCAGTGGTGTTGGCGAAGCACATTTCGAGGAGTGTGGTGAGCATACCACCTGCGCTGATGTCGTGACCAGCGAGGATGAGACCCTGGTTGATGGCATCCTGAACAGCATCGAACGCATCAGCGAAGTACTCTGGGTTCTTGACCGTAGGCACATCGCTGCCGATCTTCTTGAGTGTCTGTGCGAGAGCCGAACCGCCAAGCTTGAGAGTGTCGAACGAGAAATCGACATAGTAGATCGAAGTGCTGTTGTCGAGCACGCATACAGGGCTAACGATCTTGCGGATGTCGCTCACCTCGCCACCTGCCGAGATGATGACACAGCCAGGGCTTATCACCTTCTCAGAAGTGCCATCGGCTTTCTTGTACTGCTGAGTCATCGACAATGAGTCCTTGCCTGTAGGAATGTTGATGTTGAGGTCGATGGCGAAGTCCGAACAAGCCTGAACAGCTGTGTAGAGACGTGCATCCTCACCTGCGTTACGGCAAGGCCACATCCAGTTGGCACTGAGCGAAACGCCCTGCAAGCCGCCCTGGAGAGGAGCAAACACAATATTGGTCAATGCCTCGGCAACAGCCATCACCGAACCAGCGGCAGGATCAGCCAATGCTACCTGTGGAGCGTGTCCGACCGAAGTGGCAATACCTGCCTTTCCGCGATAGTCGAGAGCCACTGCACCACAGTCAGAGAGAGGGAGCTGAAGCACACCCTGGCACTGCTGGCGAGCCACCTTACCGGTCACCGAACGATCGACCTTGTTGGTCAACCAATCCTTACAAGCCACGCTTTCGAGGCGGAGCACATTATTTATATATGTCTGCAGCTCGCTGTCGCTTGTCTGCACGTTCTCATACTCATGCTTCACTGTCGAATCGTACATGTAGGTCTTTGGTGCATGACCGAACATATCGGCAAGAGCGAGGTCGATAGGCTTGACGCCATCTGCCTGTTCGAATGTGAAGCGCATGTCGTTGGTTGCCTCACCAATCACGAAGAATGGGCTGCGCTCGCGCTCAGCAATCTTCCTCACACGCTCGATGTCCTCCTCCTTGATGAGGAAGCCCATACGCTCCTGGCTCTCGTTGCCCGCAATCTCCTTTGCGCTCAAAGTTGGGTCACCGATAGGAAGCTTATCCATATAGATCTTACCGCCAGTAGCATCGATAAGCTCCGAGAGGCAGTTGATATGACCGCCTGCACCGTGGTCGTGGATTGAGATGATTGGGTTGCTGTCGCTTTCACCGAGTGCACGTACCACATTGTAGGCACGCTTCTGCATCTCAGGGTTGGCACGCTGCACTGCATTGAGCTCGATGGCACCGGCATACTTACCAGTGTTGACCGACGAAACAGCGCCACCACCCATACCAATGCGGTAGTTGTCGCCACCGATGAGGATAACCTTCTCCCCAGGTTCTGGCTCACCCTTGAGCGCATCGCGCAAGTTGCCGTAACCCACACCTCCTGCAAGCATGATTACCTTGTCAAAACCATACTTGATTGGTTCTGATGGCTCACAGTGCTCGAAAGTGAGGAGCGAACCGCAGATGAGCGGCTGGCCAAACTTGTTGCCGAAATCGCTCGCACCGTTTGATGCCTTGATGAGCACCTGCTCTGGCGTCTGATAGAGCCATGGACGAGCATCCATCACGTCCTGCCAAGGCTTCTTCTCGTTGCTCGCGTTGCGTGGATATGATGTGATATAGACAGCCGTACCGGCAATAGGCATTGAAGCCTTACCGCCACCCATACGGTCGCGGATCTCACCGCCCGTACCCGTTGCAGCGCCATTGAATGGCTCGACGGTAGTA
>SFEH01000113.1 GCA_004557315.1 Bacteroidales bacterium | reverse complement strand
GGCTGTGAATCAGCAAGTAGCATCGGGCGAAAAGACTGCACTCGAAGTACAGCAGGAAGGTCGTGGCATTGCAGGCTACAGCGAAGAGAGCCACCTTGCACTCTGGCTCACTGGCCATCGCAATACTGGCTCATGGGCTGTTGCCGACCAGAAAGCAACATTCTTCGAGCTTAAGGCGGCTGTGCTCAACATCCTGAAGCGACTCGGTCTTGACTGCCAGCTCAAGCAGCAGCAGTTCCAGGACGACATCTTCGCTGCAGGACTCAACGTCTCTACTCCACGAGGCAAGGTATTGGCGACACTCGGTATCGTTTCAAACAAGATACTGAAGAAATTCGACATAGACCAGGAAGTCTATTATGCCGACCTCAACTGGAAGTCACTTGTCAAGGACGCACTCAAGGTGAAGGTCGAGCAGGAAGAGATTGCCAAGTTCCCTCCTGTCAAGCGTGACCTCGCGCTCCTCGTCAGCAAGGACGTGAAGTTTGCCGACATAGAGAAACTCGCATTCGAGACCGATCGCAAGCTCCTCAAGAGCGTCAACCTCTTTGACGTGTATGAGGGCAAGAACCTCCCAGAGGGTACAAAGAGCTATGCAGTCTCATTCATTATCCAGGATACAGAAAAGACATTGGTTGACAAGCAGATCGACGGCTTGATGCAGAAACTCATCAAGAACTTCGAGACAAAGCTTGGAGCTCAATTAAGATAAAAAAATAATAAAATAAAAAAATAACCATTATGGGAAGAGCATTTGAATATCGCAAGGCGCGTATCATGGCGCGCAACAGCAAGAACAGCAAGGCGTTCAGCAAGTTCAGTAAGGAAATCACTATGTGCGTAAAGGCAAGCGGTCCGGATCCAGACACCAACAGCCGTCTGCGTACTCTCATCGCTTCTGCCAAGTCAGCAGGCATGCCAAAGGATACTATCGACCGTGCAATCAAGAAGGCAACAGACAAGGACACAAGCGACTACAAGGAATTGACTTACGAAGGATACGGCCCATTCGGTATCGCCATCTTCGTTGAGGCAGCAACCGACAACAACACTCGTACAGTTGCCAATGTACGTTCATACTTCACCAAGTATGGTGGCACACTCGGAACAACAGGCTCACTTAGCTTCCTCTTCACTCGCAAGGCTGTGTTCACTGTCAAGGCGAAGGAGGGTGTTGACCTTGAGGAACTCGAACTCGAGCTCATTGACTTCGGTGTAGATGAACTCTACCACGATGAGGAAGAAGGCACAATCACAGCACAGGGCGAGCCGGAAAGCTACGCTCAGCTCCAGCAGTACTTCGAAGAGAACGGCTACGAGATCGAGAGTGCAGAGTTCGTGCGTTTTGCCAACGACACAAAGGAGGTTACAGCTGAACAGCGTGTCACTCTCGACAAGCTCCTCGACAAGTTTGATGAGGATGATGATGTGACTGCAGTTTATCACAACATAAAGGAAGACTAACTGGGGCGCTGTTACGGAATAACAGCTAACAGAGGCCGCTGATACAGAACAACAGCACGCAGTCACTGTTTGCTGCTTTTCCGTATCAGCAAGCAGCACACGAACAATAAGCGACTATTGTCATTACCTATATAACTTTAAATAATAAATAATGTCTATTCAGTTACAGAAAATACAAGAGCTCATCAAGAAGCGCGAGACTGCACGTTTAGGTGGCGGACAGAAACGTATTGATGCCCAGCACGAAAAGGGTAAGCAGACTGCCCGCGAACGCATCGAGATGCTTGTTGATCCAGGTTCGTTCGAAGAGTACGACATGTTCCTCATACATCGCTGTACAAACTTCGGCACCGACAAGAACCACCCTTACGGCGACGGCGTAGTGACAGGCTCTGCCACCATTGGCGGACGTCTCGTCTATCTCTTTGCACAGGATTTCACAGTCAGTGGCGGCTCTCTCAGCATCACCATGGCACAGAAGATCTGCAAGATCATGGATGAAGCCATGCGCGTAGGTGCTCCTGTCATTGGTCTCAACGATTCAGGTGGTGCGCGTATCCAGGAAGGCATTGCTTCGATGGCAGGCTTCGGCGAGATATTCGAGCGCAACATCCTTGCATCGGGCGTAATCCCTCAAATCTCATGCATCATGGGTCCATGTGCAGGAGGTTCGGTCTATAGCCCTGCATTGACCGACTTCGTGATGATGGTCAAGAACACATCATACATGTTCCTTACTGGCCCAAAGGTTGTGAAGGAAGTGCTTGGTGAGGTTGTAGATCAGGAGAATCTTGGTGGTGCAATGGTTCACTCAAGCAAGTCGGGCGTTGCTCACTTTGCTGCTGAAAATGAGGAAGAAGCCATTGCAATGATACGCCAGCTCCTCAGCTATATTCCACAGAACAACATGGAGGAAGCTCCGCGCACCGAGTGCAACGATCCTATCGACCGCAAGGAAGACAGCCTCAACGAGCTCATCCCTGAAAGTTCCAACCAGGCCTACGACATGTATGAGGCTATTGCAGCCATTGTCGATAACGGCGAGCTCTTCGAGATTCATGCCAATTGGGCAAAGAACATCATCGTAGGCTTTGCCCGCATGAACGGACAGAGCGTGGGCGTTGTTGCCAACCAGCCAAAGGTAATGGCAGGCTGCCTCGACTCAAACGCATCGCGCAAGGCCGCTCGATTTGTACGTTTCTGTGACGCATTCAATATTCCGATTCTGACTCTCGTTGATGTTCCAGGCTTCCTTCCAGGTACAGGACAGGAATACAATGGCGTGATCGACCATGGTGCAAAGCTCCTTTATGCTTATGGCGAATCAACAGTGCCAAAGGTCACTGTCACATTGCGCAAGAGCTACGGTGGAAGCCACATCGTGATGAGCTGCAAGCAGCTTCGCGGTGACATCAACTATGCATGGCCATCGGCAGAAATCGCAGTGATGGGTTCAGGTGGTGCCGTTGAGGTGCTCTATGGCAAGGAACTCAAGGCAGCAGCAACACCAGAGGAGAAGGCAGCAGTGATTGCAGAGAAGAAGAAGGAATACGAAGACCTTTTCTGCAATCCATACGATGCTGCTCATCAGGGCTTCATCGATGATGTCATCGAGCCTCGCAACACACGTTTCCGCGTGATACGTGCACTTGAGAAGCTTCGTAACAAGCGTGTTGTCAACCCAGCCAAGAAGCACGACAATCTGCCACTGTAAGCCAAAAGGTTAATCGAAAAAGAGACAGTTGACCTATGAAGAAACTTACAATCATAACAGCAATGTTGGTGAGTGCGGGGGTTCCTGCACTTGCCAGCAATGCCGATCGCTTCCTTAAGCATGACCCGATAGGATGGATGATGTCCATCACCTCTATGCTGGTGGTTTTCGGTGCTCTATTCATCCTGTTCATCTGCTTCAAGTATGGCTATGTCGGCACAAGCAAGTTTGTCCACCTCTTGTTCATCAACCGCTATAAGCAGGAAAAGGCTGACAAGAAGAAGAACATTACCGTCAAGGATGCCAAGACTGGCGATGTAGTTGATGACGACGAACTGGCAGCAGCAATCGGTATGGCACTCTTCCTTAACGAAGACGGAATGCACGACAAGGAGAGCGATGTGCTCACTCTTGCTCCAAGCAACTCTGGCTGGACAGGCGTCGGACACAACCAGAAGCCAATGCCAAGACGCACTTGGTAAAACATTATTGAGAATTCATTGTTTATTATTTATAGTTATACATCGGTATTGATGAAGACTTACAAGATGAAGATCAATGGCAACGCCTATGAGGTTGCCGTTAAGAATATTGAAGGGACAAACGTTGAGGTAGAAGTCAACGGCAAGGCATACAACGTCGAGCTTGAGCAGCCTGCCAAGCCAGCAGCACCAGCAGTGGCTCGTCCTGTGGCACGTCCAGCAACTTCTACAGCTTCAGCCGCTCCTTCTCCACGTCCGGCAGCAGGAGCTGCAGGAGCTACCCGTTCTCCACTCCCAGGCACAGTGCTCAGCATCGAGGTGACAGTAGGCCAGACAGTCAAGTCGGGCGATGTGGCTCTCGTCCTTGAGGCAATGAAGATGGAGAATAATATCAACTGTGGCAAAGACGGCGTTGTCAAGGCCATCTATGTCCAGAAGGGAGACAATGTGCTCGAGGGCGCAGATTTGCTTTTAATTGAATAATGAGAATCAAGCGCATATATACCTTCATGCTGCAGACATTCCTGCCAATGTTCTGCATGACGTTCATGATCTGCCTCTTCATCGTGCTGATGCAGTTCCTGTGGCGTTATGTAGATGACTTGGTGGGAAAAGGTCTGGGGTTCGGTGTAATGGCAGAGCTGTTCTTCTATGCCGCACTTACACTTGTGCCGATGGCTTTGCCTTTGGCCATACTGCTTGCCTCGCTGATGACATTCGGCAATCTGGGTGAGAGTCTTGAGCTGTTGGCAATGAAGGCATCGGGCATATCGCTGCTGAAGATTATGCGGCCTCTCATCATTTTCATCATCTTCCTGGCAATCGGAGCTTTTTATTTCCAGAACGACATTCTGCCGATAGCAAACACCAAGATGTACAGCTTGCTGATCGGCATCAAGAACAAATCACCAGAACTCGAGATTCCTGAAGGTGTCTTCTACAAGGAGATCAACGACTATAACATCTATGTCGGCAAGAAGGATTTCGAGACAGGACTCCTCAAAGACGTGATCATCTACATCTTTGAAGGCACCAACATCGAGGACGCGACCGTCACCGTAGCCGATTCGGCACGCATGGAAGCCACTCCCGACGGTCAGCACATGAAGATGACTCTCTGGAGCGGCGAACAGGTCGGAACATTCAAGTCGAACAGCCAGAACCGAATGTCACAGGAAAGGCATCCAAAGTATCGTCGCGAATCGTTCAGGATGAAGGAGGTATATATCCCTTACAACAACGACCTCGAACGAACCGACGAATCAATGATCACAAGCCGCCATGTCGGAAAGAACCTTGCCGAACTGCGCCTGTCAGTCGATTCTCTCGACCAGCGCATCGACTCAATCAACATCGGCTATGGCAAGCAACTTGTCGATCGCACATATTACCGTACGGTCAACGACCGCACAAAATTCGACTCTCTCTATTTTGCAGAGAAAACAGGAGCATACGTCGCAGAGGCAGATCCTAAAGTCAAGGATCCCGAAAAGATAGTACAGCGTGAGATGCCTATCAATCTCGATTCCATCTATGCATCTCTGCGACCTGCACAGAAGGCCGAGGTGGCAAGAAAGGCGAAAGACCGCAGCAATGCAGTGGTTCAGACCTTCGATGTGAGAAAAGAAATGCAGAACATCGAATACAAGAACCGCTCTTACCACATCATCGAGATTCACAAGAAGTTCGTCTTGTCGATATGCTGCATCATCTTCTTCCTTATCGGAGCCCCACTCGGAGCCATCATCCGAAAGGGAGGACTGGGCGTGCCTATCATCACATCGGTGGCATTCTTCATCGTCTATTTCGTGATCGACACGGCAGGCAACAACCGAGCAACCAACGGCGAATGGGCGCCTTGGGCAGGAGTATGGCTGAGCAGCATGGTGCTCGCGCCTATCGGAATCTTCCTGACATGGCGAGCCATCAACGACTCAACGCTGTTTGACATCGATGCCTACCGCATCGGAATCGTCAAGGCATGGCGCTGGCTCTGCCGCAAGATTCCGTTCATGAAGAAGTATCAGAAGATCGGCAAAGGACTGGCGATAGTCAAGGCACTTGCCCACCACCGACATCATTGAAAAGAAACAAAAAACAATATTAACATATTACAAAAAAATGGAACAGATTTCAGCTCGCCTTTTGGCACTCTCGCCATCGGCAACATTGGCAATGTCTCAGAAGAGCCAGGAACTCAAGGCTCAGGGACTCGACATCATCAACCTCTCTGTGGGAGAACCTGATTTCAACACTCCTGATCACATAAAGGAGGCAGCCAAGAAAGCTGTTGACAATAATTTCTCTTTCTACACAGCAGTACCAGGCTATCTCTCTTTGCGCGAGGCCATCAGCAAGAAGCTCAAGGAAGAGAATGGTGTTGACTTTGCTCCAACACAGATCGTAGTAGGCAACGGTGCAAAGCAGGAGATCTGCAACGTCATCCTTGCCATCGTCGATAAGGGCGATGAAGTCATCATCCCTACTCCAGCCTGGGTTAGTTATTTCGAGATGGTAAAGCTTGCAGAAGGTGTCAATGTGCCTTTCCTCTGCGGACAGGATCAGGACTTCAAGATCACAGCCGAGCAGCTTGAGGGTCTCATCACCGATAAGACCAAGGTCGTTCTGCTTTGCTCTCCAAGCAACCCTACAGGAGCTATCTACAGCAAGGAAGAGCTTGCTGCCATCGCAAAGGTTCTTGCCAAGTATCCTCGCATTGTCGTTATTGCCGATGAGATATATGAGCACATCAGCTATTGCGGTCAGTTGACTTCCATCGCTTCTTTCCCTGAACTCAAGGATCGCGTAGTTATCATCAATGGCGTATCAAAGGCATACGCAATGACAGGCTGGCGTATCGGCTTCTGTGCCGCTCCTGCCTACATCGCAAAGGCTGTCACCAAGCTCCAGGGTCAATATACTTCTGGCTGCTCAAGCATTGCACAGAAGGCCGCAGAAGCAGCCTACACTGGTTCTCAGGAGTGTGTCGAGGTGATGCGTCAGGCTTTCGAGCGCCG
>SFEH01000112.1 GCA_004557315.1 Bacteroidales bacterium | reverse complement strand
GCTGCTGCCATGGCTGCATCTAAGGGCCAGGAGGGCAAGTACATGTTCAACATGCAGCGTCCATCGTGCAACCCAGTGCTCCAGTACTGCAGCAACCGCGACCTTCGCAAGAAGATCTACGATGCTTACTACGGACGTGGTGCACAGGGCAACGAATATGACAACCGCGACATCTGCCGTCAGATTGTGGCTCTCCGCATCGAGAAGGCTAAGCTCATGGGTTATAGCAACTACTCGGAGGTAGCACTCGAAAACCGTATGGCAAAGACCAGCGAGAATGTCTATAACCTGCTCGACCAGATCTGGACTCCGGCTGTTGCCAAGGCCAAGGAAGAGATTGCCGACATCAAGGCTGAGATCAAGAAGGATGGCTTCAACTTCGAGCCGGAGGGTTGGGACTACATGTATTATTCTGATCGCGCAAAGAAGGCAAAGTACAACATCAACGAAGAGGAAGTGAGCGAATATCTTGAGATCAACAATGTGCTCAAGGGCATCTTCTATGTTGCCAACAAGCTCTATGGTCTTTCATTCGAGGAGATCACTGACAAGGTGCCTTCTTACGAGCCAACAGCCCAGTGCTGGCGTGTCATCGACAAGGACGGCAAGGAACTCGCTATCTTCTTCAGCGACTATTTCCCACGCGATGGCAAGGGTGCCGGTGCATGGTGTACAAGCTTCCGCGGACAGAAGTATGAGAAGAACGCACAGGGAGTAGAGGAACGCAAGATTCCTCTCGTAGTCAATGTCTGCAACATGACAGTTGCCTCTGCCGATAAGCCTGCACTCCAGACCATCGACAATGTCAACACTATGTTCCATGAGTTCGGTCACGCCCTCCACTCATTTATGCGCGACACTCACTACAATGGTGCAGCAGGCGTTGAGCGCGACTTCGTTGAGCTTCCTTCTCAGATCGACGAACATTGGGCAATGGAGCCAGAGGTGCTAGCTGTCTATGCTAAGCACTACAAGACAGGTGAGACCATCCCTATGGAGCTTGTCAACAAGATCGTAGAGAGCGGCAAGTATGGTCAGGGCTTCGCTACTGTCGAATATCTTGCAGCATCACTCGTTGATATGGATCTCCATGTCCTTACAGAAGTTCCTGCCGACTTCGACGTTCTCGCCTTTGAGCAGCAGAAACTTGCTGAGCGCGGTTGTCCTCGTCAGATCTATCCTCGCTACCGTGTCACCAACTTCAGTCATACAATGGGTGGTGGCTACACAGCAGGATACTATAGCTACATCTGGGCTGAAGTGCTCGACTGCGATGCATATGAGGCATTCAAGGAGACTGGCGACATCTTCAACCAGGAGGTTGCAGACAAGTTCCGCAAGTACATCCTCACTCCAGGTGGTATCGACGACGGCATGACTATGTACCACAATTTCCGTGGTCAGGATCCAAAGGTCGATGCACTCCTCCGTAACCGAGGACTCTGATTGAATATTTGATTATTGATTACTGATTATTGTTTTTCTTGTTGATACATATTGATATATCTGCAAAACAATCATCAGTAATCAATAATTGTTTTCTTTCAGAAATATAATTAACATCTTTATCCAAAAAAACACTCATGAAACAGACACTCCTTTCACTTATTATGCTGGCATCTGCAACGCTGGCTAATTCACAGAACACATCGCCTGTAATAGGATGGGGCAATATTGATACTCGTTATCCACAGGAAAAAACTATCCAAACGCCTCTGCCCAAGACCATAGCACTCGAAGCATGGCGTGGTGAGAAGGTTTCAGCACAGTTGGTTATTTCATCGCTTGCCGACATTGGCAATGTTACGGTCGAAGTCTCTGACCTGACCAGTGGCAGCAAGGTCATTCCTGCCTCATGTGTCACCAAAGCCTTCGTGGGCTATGTGATGACAGATGAGCTGAACAAAGGTGGAGGCAGCAACTGTGGCTATCGAATCAGCACAGATTTCGACTCAACTCTCGTGGCTGACATCATCGACCATCTTGCACTTTCAAAGCCAGTGGCAGCTAACACTTCGCAACCAGTGTGGCTTTCTCTCAAGGTGCCGGCTGATACCAAGGCAGGTATATATCGTGGTACGGTGAAAGTAGCTGATGGTGACGAGATATTGGCATCGCTCAGCATGAAGGTCAAAGTCATCGACCGTGTGTTGCCCGAGCCATCCGATTGGCATTATCATCTCGACCTATGGCAGAACCCTTATGCTGAGGCTCGTGTCTATGGCGTGCCATTGTGGAGCGAAGAGCATTTCCGCCTCATGAAGCCCGATATGGAACTCTATGCCAAGGCAGGTGGCAAGGTCATCACCACCACAATCATCAACCGCCCATGGGACGGACAGACCGAAGATGCTTTCGACAATATGATCACCTGCATCAAGCGACTCGACGGCTCGTGGAGCTATGACTATGCCGTCTTCGACCGTTGGGTAGAATATATGATGTCGGTTGGAGTGACTGGTCAGATACATTGCTTCTCGATGGTGCCATGGCGTATGTCGTTCGAATATTTCGACCAAGCCACCAACCGCATGCAGAAAGTGTCGTGCAAGGCTACTGATCAGGCATATAGCGACTTCTGGTTGCCTCTACTCAAATCTTTTGCCAACCATCTTAAGGATAAGGGCTGGTTTGAGAAGACCTATATAGCAATGGATGAACGTCCACGCGAGTCGATGCAGGCAGCCTACAACATCATCCGTGCTTCTGACCCTAACTGGAAGATTGCCCTGGCAGGCAGCTACTATCCAGAGCAGTCGGAGTGGCTCAACGACTATTGCATCACCATCAATGAAGACTTTGAGGAAGAGCAGCTCTTGCAACGCAAGCACGAAGGCAAGACCAGCACATTCTATACTTGCTGCACAGAATCTCACCCCAACACCTTCACCTTCAGTGATCCTGCCGAGTCGGAGTGGATCTCGTGGTTCTCGGCAAAGAAAGGCCTTGATGGTTATCTTCGCTGGGCATTCAACAGTTGGACTAAGGATCCGCTTGCTGACAGCCGTTTCCGAGCATGGCCAGCAGGCGACTGCTATCTCATCTATCCTCACGGACGCACATCGATTCGCCTTGAGCGATTTGTCGATGGCGTACAGAGCTTTGAGAAGATCCGCATCCTGCGCGATGAGTTCGAGTGCCGCAACAACCGCAGCGGACTCAAGGCACTCGATGCCATACTCCGCGAGTTTGATCTCGAGAAGGTGCAGACCGAATCGCCAGCATTGCTGATTCAGCGCTCACGCAAGAAACTCAATACTCTATGATTGCTCCACACTGAAACTGATGGAGGAGTGGGTGAGAGGCAGACAGAATCTCAAAGCAATGGTCGCCAGTGCAATGTCCTGTATAGAACAAGGTGTCGGGATAATTCTCTGCCAGATGGTCAGCAAGGCTCTGGAGTTGTTCGTCTGATTCGTATTCCTGATTCAGATGGCTGTCCAAAAGATGGAAGCCTCCGATGCTGATTCTCACCTTTTCGCCCACGGCTTCCATGATGTTGAGGATGCCGTTATGAGCACAGCCAGTGAAGAGGACACCATCTACTAGAAAGGCGAGTTCATGGCAAAAAGAATCAGCCACATATTCGCCTTCAGCATCACGAATCAGCAGATTTCTATCGCCCAGAGGCAAGTCGTGCCTTTGGGCGATATTCGCATATATGTGGACATTGCCAATCATGGTATCTTCTTCGATAAAGACAAAGCGATGGCGATGAGCATCAAAATCCACATTGCCAGTAATGGAATGACGTCCACGTCGGTCAGATACATATTCCGCACCAGGTATGTGGGCAGAGAGAAACACCTTCGCTTTTTTGTTAAGTTCAAGAAAAGCGGGAAGACCTCCTATATGGTCACTATGACCATGTGAGATCATGCAGAAATCGACGTCCTTCAAGTCTATTCCCAATGCCTCTGCATTATGTATGAACTTCTCTGACGCTCCTGTATCAAAAAGGAACTTCCCAGAGGCACTCTCTAAATAAACCGCAAGACCATGTTCGGTCGAGAGTCCTTCATTGTTAGTGCGGTTGTCGCTCAATATTACTATCTTACCATTCATTTTTTTTCAAGTTCCAGCAATCGTTTTTTATTGTCCAATCCTCCTGCGAAACCTGTCAGTGTACGGTTGCTGCCAATGACACGATGACAAGGGATGATGATGTTGATGCCATTAGCGCCAATGGCCTGAGCCACTGCTCTTATGCCTTTAGGATTGCCAATTTTGTGGGCAATCTCCATATAGCTTCTTGTCTCACCGTACGGGATTTCGAGCAATGCCCTCCATACCTTAAGCTGAAAAGCCGTTCCGACAGGATGCAGCGGAATACTGAAATTCATTCTATCGCCTGCAAAATACTCATCGAGCTCTTTCTTCGTCTGATCAAGAACAGGGGTCGTCTCTTTCCTGAAATCAGCATTCACATACCGTTTTAGCCTGCGTATGTTTCGCTCTGCACATGGCATTCCATTCCAGTCGCAAAGGCACAATTCGTCGGCCATCGAAGCCAAGATGAGTTCACCGCAGGGTGAATCGTAATATTGTATGCTGATCATCTGCAAAGCGTAATAGCGATTAATAAGAAATTTGTTGTCATTTGCAAAGATAATTAATTATTTTGAATAATATTCATTTTTATTAACGCAATTATTGTTTAAGTAAGAAAATAAATCACTAAATTTGCAAAACCAAACAAATTATCGTTTTTTTACATTACTTTTAATAGGAAGTTCGCTTCCATTATTCTAAACAAAATGAAACACAAGCTATTTATCATTGCTGCCCTTCTGATATGCAGCTTTGCCGCATCATTTGCACAGTTTCCGATGATGCAGGTCAATCGTGACAGTCTGAACCGACTGACCGATGAGGATTATGCCGACATGGTCAGGCAGCTTGGCATCAATGAGCCTCGCCCTGGCCGTGATCCCAACAATCCTGCCAACAACCGCTTGCCTAACTATGACGAGCTTATTGCCAATCCTTATCTTTATTATCCCGATCCATTTACCACCTTCGAAGGCAAGAAGATCCGTACCGCCAAGCAGTGGAACAAGATACGTCGTCCGGAGCTCATCGAATACTTTGAGCGTGAGGTTTACGGGCGTGTTCCAGCTGATGTGCCTGCTGTCGAGTGGAAGGTATTGAGCGAAGAGAAGATCGATATGGACGGCATAGCCTGCATCAACAGGGTGCTTTCGGGTGTGGTCGATAACTCTGCTTGTCCGTCAATCAAGGTCAACATCGAAGCATCGGTAGTCTATCCTGAAGGAGCGGTCAATGTGCCTGTGATAGTAGAGTTTGGCTTCATGGCTGGTCGGCCTACACCAAAGGCAATGAGCTTTGGACCAACACCACCTGATCCAGCCGAGTCATGGCAGATGCTCGTGGTGAGCCGTGGCTGGGCTGCAGCTACCATTGTCACAGGATCAATTCAGGCCGATGGCGGACATGGACTCAGACGTGGCATCGTAGGTCTGTGCAATAAAGGAGGGTTCCGCAAACCCGACGACTGGGGAGCATTGCGTGCATGGGCATGGGGAGCATCCAAGCTTCTCGACTATTTTGAGGAGCGGGAGGAATTTGATGCCACGAAGGTTGCCATCGAAGGAGTGTCACGCAATGGCAAGGCAGCTCTTGTCACTATGGTCTTCGACCAGCGTTTTGCAGCAGGCTTCATTGCCTCATCGGGCAAAGGAGGAGCCAATGGCTGGCGTCGTTTCTGTGGAGAGAGCCTTGAGAACCTCACGGGTGCAGGCGAATACCATTGGATGGCGGGCAACTTCATCAAGTATGGAGCCGACCCTCTCACGGCCAACGATCTCCTTGTCGATCAGCATGAGTTCATCGGCATGTGTGCTCCGCGACTATGTCTCATCTCAAGCGGCATCTTCGACATCGACAAGTGGCAGGACATCATGGGCATGTTCATGATGACCCACAAGGCATCGGCCATCTATGAACTGCTTGGAGCCAAGGGCATTGACACTGACATGGTGCCAGGAGTAGATGTCGGACTCCTTGACGGACAGCTCACTTATCGTCAGCATCACGGCGGACACGAGGCAGGACCCAACTGGCCAATCTTCCTCGATTTGTTTCAACGCGAGGTCGTTGGCAAAAAACAATGAGCAATCTATCCTTCTAGTTCTGGAAAATCACACCGATTTAGCGTTTTTTTGTTATTATGTTTGGTAATCCGAAGTGTTTTTTATAATTTTGTTGCACGTATTGCGATGATCATCTGTTGGCATGGCAAGCAATAGAAATAAAGAATTAATGTTAAAGGATTACAAATATGATTGACGAGATTATCGACTACAACAAGAGATTCGTAGCAGAGAAGTGCTACGAGAAATATGTTACAGACAAGTATCCTGACAAGAAACTGGCCGTCTTGTCGTGTATGGACACCCGACTGACAGAACTTCTACCTGCTGCACTCGGACTGAAGAATGGTGATGCAAAGATTATAAAGAATGCTGGAGGTCTGGTTATCTCTGCTTTCGACTCAGCCATGCGCAGTCTGATTGTCGCCATCTATGAGTTAGGAGTGGAGGAAATCATGGTTGTGGCTCATTCCCATTGCGGAGCCTGTCACATGAGCTTCGACCATTTCCACCATGAGATGATAGCTCGTGGAGTGAAAGATGAAACTCTTGACACCATTCAGAAATGCGGAATAGACCTGCATCACTGGCTTGAGGGATTCAGAGATACTCCAACATCGGTGAAAAAGACGGTTGAGACAATATTGACTCATCCTCTCGTAC
>SFEH01000111.1 GCA_004557315.1 Bacteroidales bacterium | reverse complement strand
GCCCAGATCTTGAAGATCAAATTCAAGACGGAGACCGTGACAAAGAAGCATCTGTTTACGGAGCTTCACAAATTCATGATCAATTTGATTAAATATACCGACCTGGTTTACGGCACAGACAATTCTCAAATATACGTCAGTGACTTGAAGGTAGATCCCCTTGAAAGGGATGCTGAGTTTATGAATGAATAAATAGCCTGAACAATGATACGTCTGATGGCTGTATTATTCTGCCTTATTGTGATAATAGAGGCAGAAGCACAGGAGGTGTTCCGTGGCAAGGTTGTCGATGGCAATACGTTGGCCGCGCTTGATGCCGTGACCATATCCTATAAGTCGAATCAAGGCATAGTGCTTGCTTTTGGCATTACCGATGAAAACGGAGTGTTCTCATTCCCAGCCCCAAAGGAAAGGCCAGACAGTGCAATGCTGACAGTCAGCTGTCTTGGATATGCAACACAGACTTTTATCAATCCTACTCCTGGTCATGATTATCAGATCATGATGAAAGAAGAAGCATTCCAGCTTAAGGATGTGGCAGTGAAGGCTCGCAAGTTCGTGCATTCGAATGATACTACCAAATTCTTTGTCTCAACCTATGCCCGAATGGAAGACCAGAGCATTGGCGATGTGCTGTCGAATATGCCAGGTTTTGAGGTCTCACCCTCTGGAAGAATATCATACAATGGCAAGAGTGTGACTGACTTTTACATCGAAGGTATGGATCTGCTTGGCAAGAGGTATGGCATTGCTACCCGTAACCTCTCGCACGATGACATTGCATCAGTCGAAGTCATCGAGAATCACCAGCGCGTCAAAGCCGTGGAGGATATGTTGATGGGAACAGGCACGGCTGTCAACCTCAACCTGAAAGAGACGTCGAAGATGAAGCTCATTGGCAGGGGTGAGGTATATGGCGGAGCATCGTCGGAAGGCGATGTCCTTTGGGATGCGACTTCGTTCATCTCAGCCTTCAAGGCACAATACCAGATGATGAATACCGTCAAAAGCAATAACTCTGGAAATGATATCGCTCTTGAGAACGAAGTGATGACTGGCAGTTCGACACGGATGAGCAGCGCACAGGTGGATGCAACCGACAGGATGCTTGAAACGGCTCCACAATATGCTCCCGCCATTGAACAGAAAAACTCACTCTTCAACCAGACGCATATTATGAACAACAGCCAGCTGTGGCGTCTTTCGGAAGAGTCTCAGGTCAGATTACAGACAACATATACAGATCAGCATCTTGATAATAAGGCCATTCAGGTTGAAAAAATCTATTTCGCAGATTCTGTACAATGTCGCGAAAACCATGAAGATGGACGAACCCTTGAGCGAAAGCTGTCTGCACAGCTTTCGGTCGAGAACAATGGCAAGAAAAAATATCTCAAGGACGATATTATCCTTGAGGCAGGGTGGAATACTTTTGACCTGACATTTACTGGCGACAATGGCAATGACCAGAAAGTAACCAACAACAAGGTAATGCTATCGAATAAGCTCCAGTATGTCAAGCCTTTGGGTAAGCATATCATTGGCGTTTCTTCCTCTATTGATTTCAATTCTCATCCCGAAAATATGATTGTCGAATACACAAAAGACCGAGGCTATAGTTCGCTGATGCAAAAAATCAGAAAGAAGTCGTTCTATGCCGATGCTCTATTGTCTTATGGCATAAAGTTTGGTGAAGTGCTCGTTTCCAGCCAGACAGGATTGGCAGTGTCTTCGCAGGGTATGCTGACTCATCTCACTTCTGGAATGTACGTTGACGAGCTTTCAGAGGTTGGAGACAATGACATAACTACAGGATATGCAAAAGCGATGATGCATCTCACTGCCACTTGGGATAATAACTTTACAAAGATCAGGGTCGATCTACCCATCGACTATCTGTATTATTTTAAGTCAGCAGGAAACCAGGACAGCCACGTTTATTGCTCCCCAAATATCAGAGTTGAGCAGAGGTTGAACCATTATTTCAGCATTATTGGCTCCTATGGCGGTGGCAGCACGGAGGCAAAGATGGCAGACTATGTGGGTTCGCCTGTGATGAGAAGTTACCGCGTGCTGAGGGGAAGCTACTGGGACTTGAGAGGCAGCAAGCGAAATATGGGGAAAGTGTCTATTAAGCTTGACGATTATTCTCACTCATTGTTCGGCAACATAAGTCTATCATATTCTGGAAGGGACAGTCGTTGGGGATTGAGCCAGAATATTCTTGACGACCTCGTGGTTTATAGTTATGTGCCGAGAGAGCAGAAATCAGACACCTATGCAGCTGAATTCTGGATCAACAAAGGCATAGATGCCATCAATGGCAAAGTGCAGCTGAGAGGAATGCTGTCAAAGAACAAACGCCAGATTGAGCAGAACGACGTACTTCGCAAATACGAGAGTGTCTCAATGTTTTTTGAGTCAAGAATGTCGGCTGTCTTGTCAAGGTTCTTGAGTATAACATACTCGCCAAGATATTCACAGATAGGCATCAATACTTCTGACAATGACAACCATTTCCGTGAGGTGTCTCAGTCGCTTGATGTCAACCTTCGTCCTATGCGACGCATGGTCATCAAACTATCGGGAGACTGGTTCATGCAATCGTCGGGAGAAGAAGACTTCCAGCATAACGTGCTTTCGAATGCCGAAATCTCATATACTTACAAAAAGTGGAGATTGTTCGGATTGGTCAACAATATTTTCAACAACTGCCAGTACCTATATACTTCTTATGGCAACCTGTCGAGCATGGAGGTCCTATATGAATTGCGTCCGCGTGCAATCATGGTCGGAGGAAGCCTGCAGTTTTGAAGTATGCTGCTCCAATACTACTGGTCATTGGCAAAAACTATATATACTGTCGAATAACCTTGAAGGTATGCACCCCATAAATACCAAACAAGTAGTGGATGGCTGGTGGTTTGGTGCAGATTTGACATATTTCAACCATGGTTATGTCATATATTTAGGCTACAGCCGAAGCAAATTCAAGGAGAATCTCCTGCAGGGATATTCACAATCTGGTATCGATAGCTGGAGCCTGACGGCCAATAAGCAGTGGTTTGGTGGCAAATTGTCAACAATGATAACCTGGTTCCTTCCCACGGATTTTTGTTTGTCCAAAAAACTTAGCACCAAGATTGCTGTTGATTATTACCATGAGTAAACGGTACAAAGCCTCAAGCCGTATCGCAATGCTATTATTGTAAATTTGCATTATCGATTCAATACAGGAAGCAATAAGCAGTCTCATAAGCGAAGCATGATCGAGACAGAAGAATGTATTTCTGGCGGATTGGATTTATGACACAAGGCAAGGCGATACTATCAGACCTAACGCCATTGCCCACCTTTTACCAAGGGTAACCGCTATTTCCTCACAATCTCCCAATCCGTTATCGTGCGTTGCTCAGAGTCGAAGTTGATGCCCACCTTGACGATAGGGAGGTTGCAGAGGGCGAACTTCGAGGCATAGTCCTTGAGGTTGATCTGCTCGATGGCTGTGGCTGCATCCTTGTTGAGCTTCAGTTCGAAGAGGTAGAGGGTATTTGACGAAATCATCACTACATCGACACGGCCTCGTGGCGTATGTACCTCCACCTCGACATATCTGCCGAACAGTGAGAAGATGACGTAGAGCATCTGCTGGTAGTGACCCTCGGAGTTGGCATTGTCGCAATAAGGCACGGTGAGCAGGTTGAATATGTCAGACGAAGGCCATGTGAAGTGGTAACCGTCGTATTGTTGTGTCAACTGTGCTACGGCTTCGTCTATCGTCCATTAGTTGGCTAAGGCAAGTTGTTCGATGTAGTCCTGCATCTTTGTCAGCACTTCCTCTTTCGTGATGCCGCAAACAGCTCCGAAATTCGGGTCCATCGATATGTTCTTCAGGTTGTTCAGCTCGCTGAAGATGCTGAGTTGCGAAAACTTGGTGATGCCGGTGATGAAGACAAATTTTAGGCATGGGTCATCAATTTTGGGGGATTATGGTTTCATTATATCAAAATAATCGCTATCTTTGTGCACTGAACATACAAAACTTTAGTCATGGCAAATAAAACTATAAAAAATTGTACACTATTTTTATTGTGCTGTCTTTCATTCCTCTGCACGTCTTGTTTCTCAGAGGTTGATTTGGGTTTTCCAGATAGAATAACTTTTCCTAAAGAAGGAGGAGAAATCGTTGCTGCTGGGAATGAGCCTTTCTCCCATGCAGTAATTCAGGACTACAAAGGCAATAATGGTGATTTAGAATTCGATAAAGACAGCACGAAATATAATGTGTATGACTGGCTGAAAGTAGAAAATGGCGACTCATTTATGGAAGAACTGAAAATGTATGCTGCTCAAATACTACCGGTCATCGGCTAAAACTATATATGCTGTCGAATAACCTTGAAGGTATGCACCCCACACATGCCAAAACGTAGAATCATCGTGTGGTGCGAAAAAAATATTATAGTGAAATAGCGGATATTTCCAAGATTATTGCTATCTTTGCCGCTGATAACTCTTCAGGGCAGGGTGAAATTCCCGATCGGCGGTAAAGTCCGCGAGGTCTGACATTCAGACCATGACCCGGTGAAACTACGGGACCGACAGTATAGTCTGGATGGAAGAAGGGCAGCAGATACTGGTACATGTCATGTATTGCCAGTATTGCATTCTCATTTCATCTAATACCTGTGCCTTGAAGCCAAAAAAAAATAAAAAGATGATCAAGGCCAACGATATCCAGTTTTTACGTCAAGCAATGGAACTCGCCCAACGGGGAGAAGGACACGTCAATCCGAACCCGATGGTGGGAGCATTGATCGTGTCAGGTGGTCAGGTGATTGCTCAAGGCTATCATGCCCGTTATGGCGACCTTCACGCTGAGCGCAATGCTTTCCGCGATGCCGACTCACGTGGAGTATGCTGCGACGGAGCAGAGATGTTCGTGACTCTCGAGCCATGCTGCCACCACGGCAAGCAGCCGCCATGCACCGAAGCTATCATTGCCCATCGCATCAAACGTGTGGTGGTAGGTCTGCTCGACCCTAATCCGCTTGTGGCAGGCAAGGGCATCAGCCAGTTGCGTGAAGCAGGCATTGAGGTCGAGATAATAGAGCAGGACTCTCCCTTAGCCCTGGAAATGAAATATCAGAACCGCGTGTTCTTGAGTTTCATCACTCATCGCTTGCCTTGGGTGGTCATGAAATATGCCATGACACTCGATGGCAAGATCTGCACACATACAGGCGACAGCCGATGGGTGTCGGGCGAACTCTCTCGTCAGTATGTTCATCATCTGCGCCATCAGTTCAAGGCTATTCTCTGCGGTATAGGCACAGTCCTTGCCGATGACCCTATACTCAATACCCGCATTGCCGACATGCCAGAGGCACGCAACCCTATCCGCATTGTTTTAGACCGCAACCTGCGCATTCCTTTGAATAGCAAATTGGTAACGACAGCTCGGCAGATTCCTCTTATCGTAGTTCATGGCAATAGTGCCGACGAGTCAAAACGTCAGGCCTTGCACGAGGCTGGTGCACAGACTTGGTGCTGTGGATCGTTGCGCGAGATGCTATCGAAGGCAGCCGAAGAGCGCATCGATGGCATTCTGCTCGAAGGCGGAGGCACCATCAACGAGGCTTTTCTGCATGAGGGATTGGTCAATGAAGTATATGCTTTCATCGCTCCCAAATTGGTCGGGGGCGCTGACGCCAAGACTCCTGTAGAGGGCCGAGGCATAGGACAGATGGCAGAAGCCCTTTGTTTAGAACGAACAGAGATCAGGCAAGTGGGCGAGGATGTCCTTGTTCATGGATTGGTAAAACAATAACCGACAATATGTTTACAGGAATAATTGAAGAGGTGGGCCACGTCAAGAGCCTGCATCGAGGAGCCAAGAGCTTCACGCTCGAAGTGGAAGCCGAGAAGGTGCTGGAAGGAACCTTGGTGGGCGACAGCATTGCCACCAATGGAGTCTGCCTGACAGTCACTTCTCTCACAGGTCATGGCTTCACTGCCGATGTCATGCCTGAGACGGTCAGTCGAACTGCCTTAGGCGAACTGGTGAGTGGCAGTCCTGTCAATCTCGAACGAGCCTTGTCGTTACAGACTCGTCTGGGAGGACACATCGTCTCTGGACATATCGATGGCACTGGTCGCATCGCCGACCGCCGGCAGGACGACACAGCCCTCTGGCTCACCATTGAATGCGACAGCAAGCTCCTGCGCTACATCATCGAGAAAGGCAGTGTCACACTACAGGGAGTTTCGCTTACGGTGGCAAGGGTCGATGCACGTTCATTTGCCGTTTCGCTCATCCCACATACTCAAGCCGCCACTACGCTCCACCAAGCCAAGGTGGGCGACCTCGTAAATATCGAAAACGACATCATTGCCAAATATGTCGAGAAGTTGTTGGGCAAGGCACCTGACAATGGAAGCGATCTTTTGGACAAGATGGCAAAATATGGATTTAGCTTTTGATTATGAATCAGTTTAATACTATCGACGAAGCTCTTGAAGCTTTGCGCCAAGGCAAGTGCATCCTAGTGACGGACGACCCTGACCGTGAGAACGAAGGCGACCTCATCTGTGCAGCAGAGTTTGCCACAACCGAGAATGTCAACCTCATGGCTTCTGAGGCCAAGGGCTTGATTTGCATGCCAATGAGCAAGAAAATCTGTGAGCAGCTCAATCTGCCTCAGATGTGTGCCAACAATAGCGACAATCACCTCACGGCCTTCACCGTGAGTGTCGATCATATCTCTACGACCACTGGCAT
>SFEH01000017.1 GCA_004557315.1 Bacteroidales bacterium | reverse complement strand
ACCTCCTCGTCATCGGTGTCGTTCTCAATGCTTTCAGGGAAGACCAAGTCATCGTCAGGTGCATTGATCATCGCCTGATATTCGGGTGTGTTGGTATTGATTTTCTTGTTGCGTTTCCTGCGGCTCTGTCCGAACAGGACAAAGCTGCATACAGATAGGATTGAAATAATGGTTATCAGTCGCTTCATTTTGACGAGTTAAAAATTAATCTTATAAGAAAGCATCAGTGTCGGATTCTTATCGGCATCAAGGTCGGTCGAGACATCGAAGTGATAGAGCGATGCATCGACGTAGGCATCGACCATTGAGACCAGATAGACGCCTATCATGCCCACGAGGCAGTAGTCGCGCCATGTGCGGTACATGTTCTTCTTGCGTTTGAAAGTTTTCTCAAGATAGTCGCGTTTCGCCTCAACGTCGTATCCGGGAGGAAGGAAGTCAAGATAGCTCTTGTTCGGACTGTTGAGCGCCAGGTCACGGTATGCATTAGAATAGGTCGTGAAGTACTTGTTGTTGAAACTGTAGCCGTAGATCAGTCCTAACAATCCGCCGTAGATGATTGGCAGCTTCCAGTACTTGCGGTTATATATCTGACCGCCACCGGGAAAGAGTGCTGCATACCAGAGAGCTTTGTTGGGCGATGGATTGAACCTCTTGAAATAGTCGTCGTCCCACATCTCTGCAGTCATAGCCGCATAGACGGCAGCCAACGAGTCTTCATTGACCACCAGATCGGGCATCAGGCTATCGGTGGCATATTGCGGAAGTGCATTGTCGAGAATCAGTTCGGGCAATGTATCTCTTTGATGAATGAGCGTATCGAGCTGAGCCTTGGCCGGGAACGGAAGGCACAGCATGATAATGCATGTCAGCAAGAATGTAGCAATCAACTTTTTCATCGCTCAATGGAGTCGAGTAGAGACAATATGTTCTGTAGATCCTGGTCGGTCTTGAAAGGGATGGTGATCTTTCCCTGGCCTTTCTCGTTGCACGACATCCTCACCTTGGTGCTGAACATCTGCGAGAGATGGTTCTGCATGGCTTCGAGTATCTCGCTCGACTGAGCTGACGCAGCTTGGCTCTGTGCTTTTGGCTTGGCAGATGCTTCATTCTCTGAAAAGTCGAGAATCCGTCCTTCGAGGTAGTCTTTTACCAGAGCTTCGACCTTTCGCACCGACAGGTCCTGGTCGGCAATCCTATGGAACAGCTTCACCTGCTGCTCCGGTTCCTCGATAGGGAGGATGGCACGGGCATGGCCCATGCTGAGCTTCTTCTCCTTCAGTGCCAGCTGGATCTCGGCAGGCAGACGCAGCAAGCGCATGAAATTGGCAACTGTGGCACGGCTCTTGCCGACGCGCGTTGCCAGTTCCTCCTGGGTGAATCCATGACGAGACTGCAGCTGCTGGTATGCCAATGCTATTTCTATTGCATTGAGGTCTTCTCGCTGTATGTTCTCGATCAGAGCCATTTCCATTACATCATCGTCGCTCACTTTTCGGATATAGGCAGGGATGGTCTCAAGTCCCGCTATCTGGGCTGCACGGAAACGACGTTCGCCTGCCACGATAAGATAAGTGCCGTCTTCCTCCTGACGCAGAGTGATAGGCTGGATGATGCCTATGTGTCCGATTGATGCTGCCAAATCCTCTAAGGCCTGTTGGTCGAAATCTTGTCGAGGCTGTGATGGATTGGCGTGGATGAGGTCGATATCGATCTCGTTGATCGACGATGGGGCAAAATCTGGTGACGTAGTGTCTTCGATCGAGATCAGGGCATCAAGTCCTCGTCCAAGTCCGCTTTTGTTTCTTATCATTGATTTTATTTATTGATTATCAGTTTGAAGAATGCGACTGGCAACCTTCATTCTGCCTTTTGATGGGTCGGTGTGAAGGTCCAATCAATATTATTGCTTCGCAAAGTTATAAAAAAACGCAGAAATATCCAAATATTTCTACGTCTTTATTGTTTTTTAATCTTTCGAAGCATCTGTGCTTGGCAACGAATCATGGTGTTTTGCCAGTATCTCACGTGCCAGCATCATGTAGCTTGCACTGCCTTTAGAGTCGGGTGAATAAAGCAATGCAGGCAGTCCGTAGCTCGGTGCTTCGCTTAAGCGTATATTGCGCTGAATGACAGTGTCGAATACAAGATTTTGGAAGTGTCTTTTTACCTCGTCATAAATCTGGTTGGCGAGTCGGAGACGTGCGTCATACATCGTTAGCAGGAAGCCTTCAATCTGGAGTTTCGGGTTCAGTTTCGTCTTGATGATTTTTATTGTGTTCAGGAGCTTGCTGATACCTTCAAGTGCAAAATATTCAGATTGAACGGGGATGATCACCGAGTCGGCCGCAGTGAGACAGTTGATGGTGATGATGCCGAGCGATGGCGAGCAGTCGATGATGACATAGTCGTAGAGGTTCCTTATTGCCTTGAGTTGCCTGCGCAACACCTGTTCGCGATTCTCTATGTTCATCAGCTCCAGTTCTGCACCCACAAGGTCGATGTGCGAGGATATGATGTCGAGATGGTTGACACAAGTAGGCAAGACAGCTTCGGCTGCTGTTGCATAGTTGATGAGGCAATCGTATATGGTGGTGTCAACATTCTTGATGTCGATGCCGAGACCGCTTGAGGCATTGGCCTGAGGATCTGCATCGATCAGCAGTACTTTCTTTTCCAAAGTCGCAAGAGAGGCAGCAAGGTTGATTGCTGTAGTGGTCTTTCCCACTCCTCCTTTTTGATTTGCTATTGCTATTACAAGACCCATATCTATATTTCGTTTATAGTTTTCGTGTTTGATACCCTAAATTTCATTTCCATGATGCAAAGATATGTTTTTCTCGCTTTCTTGTCCTAATTATTTCTGAAGAATAGAGAAAAAATGTTGATAAGTCTTCCTTTTGTTGATAACTTCTCGTGATTTTTATTAAAAAAACAGAAAATGATTGGCAGATTCAGAAAAAAGAATTACTTTTGCGTTCTAATTTTTAAAAGGCAATGACAGAAAACTCTTTTCGAGCATTTACCTATCCCGAAGCAGATGGCTATGGCCAGTTGGATCTAAGGGATGATGAGAAAGTGATTTTGGTAACCAATGATGATGGATACTCAGCCCTTGGCATCAATAGTCTTGTTGAGTCGCTCCGTGGCTTGGGTCGTATCATCGTGTGCGCTCCTGACTCTCCGCGTTCGGGCTTTTCATCGAGTTTTACATGTACTCGTCCGGTGTCGCTCACTCGTCTGAGTGACAATGGCGAAGTTGCTGTTTATGCGTGCAGTGGTACGCCTGTCGATTGCGTCAAGCTTGCCTTGCACCGATTCTTCGACACTCGTAAGCCCGATCTCATTGTCTCGGGTATCAATCACGGGGGCAACGACTCAATCTGTGTAATGTACAGCGGTACCATGGGTGCGGTGCTCGAAGCCTGTGCCGTAGGCATTCCTGCCGTAGGCTTCTCTCTGCTCAACCATTCTCCGAAGGCCGACTTCTCGGCTTCGGTGGTCATTACTCGCCACATTGCCCAGCAGCTGCTCGATAATCCTATGCCCAAGGGTGTGGTCCTCAATGTCAATATTCCCGACACTGAGGATATAAAGGGAATACGTGTCTGCCGCCAGAGTGCAGGTGTGTGGATCAAGGAATTCCACCATCTTGAGGGCAATGAAAATGACGGAACGGCTGAGTTTCAGGTTACTGGTGAGTATCGCAACACCGAGCCCGATGCTACAGATACCGATCGCTATTGGCTTGGCCACGGATATGTGTCGGTGGTGCCTTCGCATGTCGATTATACATCACGACAGAGATTAGAAGACTTCAAATATCTTGAAGAATGAAATACTATCTTATTGCAGGCGAAGCCTCAGGTGACTTGCATGCTTCGCGCCTGATGCGCGAGCTCAAGCAGCGTGACCCTCAAGCACAGTTCCGTTTCTATGGTGGCGATGCTATGAAGGCAGAGGGTGGTGTCCTGGTGTGCCACTATTCGAAGCTTGCTTACATGGGTTTCGTGCAGGTAGCGCTGCATCTGCACGAAATACTCACAGGCATGAGCCGTTGCAAGAAAGATATTGCTGCTTTTAAGCCCGATGCGGTCATCCTGGTTGACTATCCTGGGTTCAACCTCGGTATAGCCAAATGGGTCAAGAAGAATCTGAAGGCCAAGGTGTTCTACTATATCTCGCCAAAGATCTGGGCATGGAAGGAATACAGGCTGAAAGACATCCGCAGATATGTCGATTGCATGCTCAGCATCCTTCCTTTCGAGGTTGATTATTACAAGAAGCATGACTATGACGTCACTTATGTGGGTAATCCGACTGTTGATGAGCTGGAGCCTTTGCGCACAGAGAATTTCAGTCGCGAGGCTTTCTGCCGTGCACATGACCTGAATGGCAACCAGCCTATCATTGCTATCCTTGCAGGAAGCAGGAAGGCTGAGGTGATGGGCAATCTGCCTGTCATGCTCGATGCTGCTATCCGTTTCACCTGCCATCAGGTAGTGATTGCAGGTGCACCAGGCCTTACTGCCGACTTCTATCAGCCTATTCTCGACAGGTTCCGTGCCGTTCCGCCAGTCAAGATAGTGTTTGGCGAGACTTACGACTTGTTGCGTTCGGCTCAGGTTGCGGCTGTGACCAGTGGTACGGCTACACTCGAGACTGCCTTTCTCAATGTGCCTCAGGTGGTCTGCTATCAGTTCAGAGGAGGAAAGCTTGTATATAAGATCATGGAATTGGCCTTGCGACGCATTCGTTATGTGTCTCTGGTCAATCTCCTGCTCGATAGTCCTGCTGTAGTTGAACTGCTGGGTCCTTATCTCACGGCCAATCGACTCTACACAGAGCTTTCCCGTATCGGGGAAGACTGTGCTGACCGCAGAGCAATGCTTGCTGAATATGAGCGCATGCGCTCGATACTCGGGGCTCCAGGAGCTCCTGAACGTGCAGCCGAAGCTATTTCCCGTTTCTTGAATGACAAATAAAATGCAATTTTGAAAACCAAACAAAAATTAATAAATTCAATTATGATAGATAAAATTTTAGCTATTTCTGGTAAGTCTGGACTTTTCCGTCTTGTTGCCCGTGGCAACAACAACCTTATTGTAGAATCACTCACTGATGGACGCCGTATGCCTGCTCATCAGCGTGAACGTGTTCTCTCGCTGGGCGACATCGCAATGTACACTGTCGATGGCGAAGTGCCTCTCAATACTGTTTTTGCAAAGGCTAAGGCTCTGACTGGCGGCACTATTGCTCCAGTTTCTGTCAATGACCCTGCTGTCGAGCAGCGTGCTTGGTTTGCCAAGGTCATGCCTGAGTATGATGAGGATCGTGTTCGTGCCGGCGACATCAAGAAGTTCATCCAGTGGTATAACATCCTCATTGAGACAGGCAATGACGATTTCTCTGAACCAGAGGCTGCTGAGACTGAAGCTGATGCAGAAGGCTAAAGAAGAGGCATAATCGAGTCTTCCTGCTTTCGTCAAATAAATATAGCAGCACCATGCAATGATAGCGTAGGTGCTGCTATTTCTGTATTCTTTAGAGCCTGAAGCTAAGATATCACAGTGATAGTGGCGAACTTGAGCAATAGGGTCTTGTCGCCACAGTTGTCGAAGCTAACCACCAGTCGAGCATTCTCGCCCGAGCCGCTTGTCTCCTTGATAGTGCCTTGGCCAAAGCGATTGTGCTCGATGCGTGTGCCGACGGCAACCTTCTTTCCTCCTACAGTGATAGACCCCGAACTTGGCGCATGGGAAATCAGGTTAGGCTTGTCCTCGGGTGCAATCTTGACCACCCTGCCTGTAAAGTCGAGAATCGTGTTGCGTGAGCCTGACGTACTGCGTGAGGCAGTTCTGTGGCTGCCGAAGTCTTCAGTGCTGAATGGATTGCCAAATGGCCTGACGAAGTCACCTCCACCCGATGAGCCATAGTCGGTCGTTTCTCTCTCACTTCCACTTTGCTTGATGTATTGCCTGTCGATATCTTTCAAGAAACGGGAAGGCTTGGCAGGTTCGCTTCTTCCGTTGCGGAATCGGGAGCGGGAGTAGGAGAGGAAGCAGTTTTCTTCAGCTCTCGTGATAGCCACATAGAACAGACGACGTTCTTCTTCGAGTCCACCTGGTTCGTTGATAGACATGTCGGAGGGTATAAGGTTCTCTTCAACTCCAACGATGAAGACATTCTTGAACTCCAGTCCCTTGGCTTGATCTCTTCTGCTGGGTCGATGTCGCCTGATAGTGAGACATCGGCCAGGAAATCGATGAGCTTGTCGTTAGGGTTGCCCTCTTCGGCACAGGTGATGATGAAGGTCTGTATTGCACTCAGCAGCTCCTCGACGTTTTCGCGACGGCTCTTTTCTTCGATGGTAGTGCCAGAATTCAGGTCTGCCTTAATTCCGCTTTCTGTGATGACGCGCTCTGTGAGTTCGTAGGCATTGAGCTGAGTGTTGAGTTGCTGGAAATGTTCGATGAGTGTTGCGAAGCCGATGAGCTTGCCTGCTGTTCCTTTGTTGACTTGAACGCCATGAGCCAAAGGGTCGCGACAGATGTCGAACAGCGAGTTATGCTCGTCACGCACGGCAGCTATCTTGCCGACCGTAGTGTCGCCTATGCCACGGCCCGGGTAGTTGAGCTATGATGTCTTTTATTTCCTTGCGCTGATAGAACGACAGTCCGCCAAAGATGCGGTATTCTATTCCGCGCTTCCTGAGCGACTCCTCAAGGTTGCGGCTCTGTGCATTGGTGCGGTATAGTATAGCACAGTCGCTATAATTATAACCTTGAACATCATGTAGTTCCGCAATCCTTGATGCAACGACATACGATTCTTCAAGATCGCTGTAAGTGCCAGTGAGCGAAAGCGGGTTGCCATGTTCTTTTTCGCTGAAGATGGTCTTGGGTATCTGCTGGCGGTTGTGCTTGATCAGGCTGTTGGCGGCATCGACGATGTTGCGCGTACTGCGGTAGTTCTGTTCGAGCTTGAAGAGCTTTGTTCCAGGTATTTGACTCCTCAAGTCAAGAATGTTGCGTATGTTGGCTCCACGGAAAGAGTAGATCGACTGGGCATCGTCGCCTACTACGGTAAGATGCTTGTGCTGACGCACTAACTGCTCCACGATAAGATGCTGGGCACGGTTGGTGTCCTGATACTCATCGACCAGAACATATTTGAAATAATTCTGGTAGTATTCGAGCACATCTGGGAAATCGCGGAACAAGATATTGGTATAGATGAGCAAGTCGTCGAAATCCATTGCTCCAGCTTGATAGCATCGGTTCCAGTAGGTCTGATAGATGTCGGCAAACATCGGACGCTTGGCTCTCTCGTCATACTGCATCAGTTCGCGGTTGGCACGATACATTCCAGGGGTGATGAGATTGTTCTTGGCATTGCTTATCTGCGCCTGGATGCCATTGGGCTTGTAGGTCTTGTCATCAAGCCCCATCTCCTTGATGATGCTTTTGACCAGACTGCGAGAGTCGCTCTGGTCATAGATGGTGAAATCCTGCTTGAAACCGAGTCTTGTGGCTTCACGGCGCAGTATCCGGCTGAACAGACTGTGGAAAGTGCCCATCCACAGGCGACGCGACAAACCTGGACCCACAAGATCGCGTATTCGGCTCTTCATTTCTGTTGCCGCCTTCTTGGTAAAAGTAAGTGCAATGATCTCGTCGGCATTGTACCCGTGCTGCAGCAGATAGGCAATCTTCATCGTGAGAACGCGAGTCTTGCCCGATCCAGCACCGGCTATAACAAGTTGAGGGCCATCGCAATATACGACGGCCTCTCGTTGACTTGTATTTAACGTGTCTAAGTAATTGCTCATTTGTTCTGGATACAATCAGTAATCAATAATCAATCCGTCAGAACTTGTATCCAATTGTCAGGTCATATTTCAGCGTATGGGTCTTCATGTCTATATGATCAGCTACCACACCTTCGCTGAAAGATGCATTCCAGTCATTGTCGAACGCAACAGACTGAGTAGTCGGATATGCAGCTATCACTTCGTCTTGTATGCGATCCATAACAGCAAAGTCAAAGAACCAGTTGCCCTTTGCCCATCCTATACCACCACAGATATACTGTGTCTTGTCAAGCAGACTATAGTTGGTCTTGGTGCTTGAGTCGAACATCAAAGTGCGATTGTCGCCCCAGTAGTTTTCTCCGCGGTATTCCTCGCTCCATCCTGTCTGTCCGAGGTTGTCGTTGAGCACATTGTCCTTGTAGGGCGAGGTCTGGATTGCATATCCGGCACGGAGGCTGAGATTGTTGGTGATGCGATATTCTGCACCCGCCTTGATGGTGTGCTGAAGCTGCATATTGTTCTTGATCAGACTGTTCATGCCCGAATACTCTCCCTTGTAATCGTTGGCGCTTGTGTATTTTGCGCGAGAGAAATCCTTTGCGTCATATTCAAGACTCAGGATACCCTTGGTGCCGACCACATAGGCTGCCGAAATCTGATATTCCCAAGGAGTCTGGTACTTGTAGCGATAATCGTATGCTCCGTTGCGGTTGGCATAGCTGTAATCCAGGCAGTCGGGGTCGTTGGTGATCATGGCGCCATTGTAGTAATCTTTCATGTCAAACCATGTAGGGGTATGTACGGCAAGACCCAGGCGCAAGGCATCGGTAGCCTTCCAGAGCACGCCCACCTTTACATTGACACCCGAACCTTGAGTCTCAAGGTCGTTCGAATATTCTGTGTAGTCGCCCTCGTAGTTGTAGTCGTAATCTTCATAGAGGTCAGACAGAATAGTCGAATTATAGTCGATGATCGACAATGTCATGCCTGCATAGAAAGTGTCGTCAAAATTGGCCGAGAGGTTGATGTTGTATTCGTCCATGCGGTTCTTCTCCCTAACCGCAAGACGCTGGTACGACTGAAGTCCTTCAGAAACATTATATGCATTTACACCACCTGTGCGCACGAATTTCCTGTTTTCACCTTCTCCGATCCAGTATCCTGCATCGTCAATGGCAAACGAGTCGTAACCCATAAGGGCAATGAGCGGAATGCCTGAGTCATCCCATGCCTTGTCGTCGGCAAGATAACCTGGGTCATTGAACCGGTTGGCAGCTCGGAGAGCATTGTTGGCACGTACAGCCACATAGTTGCCAAACGAGCCACGAGGATTATCCATTGTCATCTTGTACTTGCGGTTCACACCCTCACTGTGGTTCAGTCCAAGTCCGATATTGAAGTTGACCAGATGGTCGAACCCTTCAGGACGTATCGAGATGATATATGCAAGATTGGAGATCGAAAGGTCGGATTTTTTGCTCTTCTGACTCACAGTACCATCGGTCTTGCTGCGCGATACGGCAAGGGTTGGAGAGATGGAAACCTGACTGTTGCCACGGAAGATACCGATGCCTGCAGGGTTGTCGTTCATACATGTGGCATCACCGCCGAGAGCACCGAATGCACCTGCCATCGAGCGGTAACGTGCAGTTCCTGCTATTTCTGTTGAGCCGAAGCGGCCTGCATCAACGATATTCTGCGCCACGACTGGAGCCATGGCTGCAGTAAACAGTATTGTAGAAAGAATCTTTTTCATTGCTTAAGTTTGTCAAATTAATGTTTATCGACGTCCGCCGCCTCCACGCGATCCACCGCTAGAATGGCTTCCGCCACCAGAGAAACTGCTTCCACCCGAACGGCTTCCGCTGCTGAATGAGCTGCCAGAAGAGTAGCTTGAGCGAGAGCTGCTCGATGAACGGTTGCTGCTGCTCGACGAATAGTTGCTGTTAGACGACTGAGTGCGTGTAGTGCTACGGCTCTCGCGATTAGCTCTCACAGTGCCGTTCTGACGGCTTGTGTTGAGGCTGCTGCGATTGCTGTTGTATGACGAACCGATACCGTTGGAACGAGTAGCAGAAGAGCCTGAACGTGTAGGACGCGAATAGCTGCTTACACCGTTGCGGTTATCACGTCCAGATGCGTTTGCACGATTGCTTCCACCTCTCAACGAGAAGTTGTTGCGAGAATCTGCGCGTGATGCTGAAGGCGAAGCATATCCTCCTACTCTTGTATTGCCAACTGCTGCTCTGTTGCGGCTGCGGGTCATGCCCGACACTGATCCGCTTGCCAGATGTCCGTTGTTCCTGTTAGGCAATCGGTCGAAATGATGTCCATGATAATGTCCTCCATTGTGGATATGGTGGTTGTGGTGATGAGCATACGACCAGTGGTAGCATGGAGCATAGTAGTGAGGATGCCACCAAGAGTAGTAGCCCCATGGATGACCCCAGTAGAAGCCACCCCAGCCCCAACTCCAGCTCCAAGACATATCCCAGTACCATGGGTCATAGAATGCCCAGTCCCAATAATACCATGGGTCATAATAGGCAGCCGGACCAAAGTAATATGGACTGTAGGCATAATAGCTGAACAGCCTGTTGTGGAAACGGTGGATGCGGCTTGACCAATAGAACGGATCGATGTTGATCTCAGTGACATTAAGTATGACAGTGTCATGCACCACTTGAGGCTGAGTGCTCAGCTTGGTGATGTCATCGGCTTTGATCTCGGTGATAGCCGAAGTGTTGCTTGCTGTGGCGGTCTCCATCGCTGTGCCACGGCGATTGTAAGCGTCGATATCCCAATCATCATTAATATCGCTCGACCATACATCGCCAGATGTCTCAGCATAGATAGCCTTTGTAGAGACTTTCTTTGATGATTTGCTGTAGTAGATGTCGTCTTGAGCAAAGGTCAAAGAAGCGGTTGATACTGACAGTACCAATGCGATTGCTGTAATAATCATCTTCTTCATAGTCGGAAAAAAATTATATATTTGGTGTTTAATTGGTACAAAGATAAGAAATATTCATTATCTTTGCGCATGAAAAAAAGATATTTAACAATTTTGCACTGATGTTTTAAACGAAAGTGCCATATTTATCTATTAAAACAATGAATTATATAGAGGTTTCGCTCGTTCCGACCCCTTTCAGCAACGAGATAGCAGATGTGTTGGCTGCCCTGTTGGCACCATTGGATTATGACAGTTTCTCGACCGAATCAGATTGCCTGAAGGCATATTGCCCTGCCGACAAGTATGATGAGAAGGCTCTCGCGGAATTGCTGGCTGACTTGCCTTTCGATGGCATTGATGTCAAGTGGTCGGCATGTGAGGTCGAGACGCAGGACTGGAATGCCGAGTGGGAGGAAACAGTTGTGTTCGAACCTATCGTGATTGCCGATCAATGCTGCATACATAGTCCTAAATCGACCGATGTGCCAAAATGCCGTTATGATGTGGTGATTGCGCCAAAGATGTCGTTTGGCAGTGGCCATCATGAGACTACCGCCCAGTTGCTTGAGGAGATTCTTGCCCTCTATGATTCGGATGCCGATAGCTATCAGTCGGTACTCGATATGGGTACGGGCACGGCTGTGCTGGCCATTCTTGCAGCATTATGCGGAGCGAAGCATGTGCGTGCCATCGAAATCGATGACTGGGTAGCTGACAATGCTCGCGACAATGTACTGATCAATGAGCTTGCAGGGCGTGTCAATGTGGAATGTGGCGATGCAGCCCTTCTTGGCGACGGACAGCGATATGACCTTGTTCTTGCCAATATCAATCGTAATGTATTGCTCAACGATATGGCAAAATATGTGGCAGACCTGAACTCTGGCGGAATCCTGATGATGAGCGGATTCTATGAGTCAGACCTGCCAATGATTTGCGAATGTGCCCAGAACATTGGGCTCACACTAGTCAAGTCGCGTTCGCGCAATGATTGGGTAGTGGCTGTGTTCAGATGTTCTTGAATGCAAGGGCATATACCTTCATCTGCTTCACCATGCTGAGCAAGCCGTTGCTGCGTGTAGGCGAGAGGTGCTCGCGCAGTCCAATCTGCTCGATGAAGTAGAGGTCGCAGTTGAGGATCTCGTCGGGGGTGTGATCTGAAAGCACTTGGATCAGCAGGCTCACGAGACCCTTGACTATCACTGCATCACTCTCACCGCTGAAATGGATGATGCCGTCGTTGTAGTCGGCCTGAAGCCACACGCGGCTCTGGCAACCCTCGATGATGTTCTGTGGTGTCTTGTATTTCTCGTCGAGGGGCTCAAGACTGTTGCCCAGTTCGATAAGCATCTGATACTTATCCATCCAGTCATCGACCATTGAGAACTCTTCGATGATCTGGTCCTGTATTTCATTGATACTCATATTTTCTGTGATAAAATTCTTGCCTTATTAATCTGTAATTTAATTCTTGTCTTATTAATCTGTAATTTAATTCTTGTCTTATTTATCAATAAATCAAATTCAGCAATAATGTTCCTACAGCCTTCAATGTCTCACGGTCGATCTTGTCGATGGTGTCGCCTGATGTGTGCCAATGAGGATAGAAGGTGTTGTCGGAATCTTGACGAGTGTCGATGATGTCGATGGTTGGAATGCCTGTCATCTTGTTGACAAACACATGGTCATCGGTCACTCCGGCTCCAGCTTGGTTGATGAAGAATCGGCCCAGGCCGATGTTCGATGCCACTCCCCAAACCCTGTTCACTATATCGCGTGCATACATATCTGAATAGTATTCGCGATAGAAGGTAGCACCCTTGGCACCTACCATGTCGAGCAGTATGCCGTAGTTGGCACGGTAGCCATCGACGTGTGGCTTGCGGCACCATGCCTGTGTGCCGAGAGCCCACCACGACTCCTTGTGCGTGCCCTTGAAATCGTCGGGAGCACCATAGTCTTCGGCATCAGTGAGGAAAATGTCTATTCCCATCTTTGGATTGCTGAGACCCGCCTGACGAGCCACTTCAAGCAGCACACCCACACCGCTGGCGCCATCGTTGGCACCATCTACAGGAGTGTTGTATTTCGATTTGTCAGGATCGTTGTCCGACAAGTGCCGGCAGTCCCAGTGAGCCATCAGGAGCACCCTGTTGCGTGCTTCAGGGTTGAAGCTGCCTATGATGTTGATGATGGGCAGGCGAGTGCCGTCGTAGGCCGTAGCCTCGGCATTCTGCACATACACGGTTGCGCCATGTCGCCGCAGTTCGTCTTCGAGCCATTGGGCAGCCTCTTTCTGGACAGGAGTACCAGGGACGCGAGGACCGAAATCGACCTGCCGAGCCACATAGCTGTAAGCCGAGTCAGCATCAAACTGGGGTACCTGACGCTTGTTCTGCGACTCTGAAACCGGGGTTGACTGCTGTCCTCCTGCACTGCACATGCAGAATCCAAAACTGATGAGACCAGCAATAAGCAGAGCTGATATTCTGTTGTTCATTGATGAATAGAAATGTCGTTTATTGTTAGAAAATCCGACGCGAAGTTAACCAAAATCTGTTAATCGAGCATACAAAAACTAGTTTTTTTTGTGTTGCTTAACATAAATTCCATATTTTTCGCGCGAGAATAACGTAATATGGCAAAAAAATATTAATTTTGCGCACGATTTTAAAAAAGAAATGAGCAAAAATATTACACACGATGGAGTCGTCGTCGGAATCGACGGACAGGATGTTCATGTGATGATAGTGCAGCATTCGGCATGTGCTGGATGTCATGCCAAAGGTGCATGTACGGCATCCGACAGTAAGGATAAAATCATAATTGCCAAAAGCAGGGGCGAAGCATATCAGATAGGAGAGCGAGTACTATTGGTAGGAAGCAACAGCATGGCATGGTCGGCATTGGCCTACGCCTTCATTCTTCCTCTCATATTGTCGATAGCTCTTCTGTTTGTCGTTTCTGGCATTGTCAGCGAGGCGATGTCTTGTCTTTTTGTATTGGCGTTATTGGCAATCTATTACTTTATCCTGTTCTTATTCCGCAGCAAGCTTGAGACTAAGTTTGTGTTCTATATCGAAAAACAATTGTAATTCTTAAAATAATAAACACATTAGTATCACTATGAATTTGATTCTGATTGCTTTGATCGTACTTGGTGTGATCGGAGCCGTAGGATCTTTGGTGCTCTTTGCAGTGGCAAAGAAATTCTACGTTTACGAGGACCCTCGCGTGGGTCAAGTTGAGGAGGTGCTACCTGGTGCTAACTGCGGTGGATGCGGTTTTCCTGGCTGTCATGGTATGGCTGATGCATGTGTCAAGGCTTCTTCGCTCGATGGACTTCTCTGTCCAGTGGGAGGCGCTGAGACCATGGCAAAGATTGCTGGCATCCTCGGCATGGAGGCTGCAGCCAGTGAGCCAAAGCTCGCTGTTGTCCGTTGCTCGGGCGACCATTGCGCACGTCCTAAGGTTTCTAATTACGATGGTGCAAAGAGCTGTGCCGTTGCTGCTGCCACATTCGGTGGCGAGACAGGCTGTGTTTTCGGCTGTCTTGGTTTCGGCGATTGCACCCGTGCTTGCCAGTTCGATGCCATCCACATCAACCCTGAGACTGGCTTGCCAGTGGTCGATGAGGATAAGTGCGTAGCGTGTGGCGCTTGTGCAAAGGCTTGTCCAAAGATCGTCATTGAGATCCGTCGCAAGAACAATGCCAAGACTCCACAGCCAAAGCGTGTGTGGGTTCAGTGTATCAACAAGGACAAGGGCGGTGTGGCTCGCAAGGCTTGTGCCAATGCCTGCATCGGCTGCGGCAAGTGTGAAAAGACATGCAAATTCGGTGCAATCAAGGTCGAGAACAACCTCGCATGGATCGATTCAGAGAAGTGCAAGGCTTGTGGCATGTGCGTAGCCGAGTGTCCTACAGGCGCTATCCATGCTACTGAACCTGTGATGGTAGTCGTGGAGAAGCTCAAGGCAAAGAAGGAAGCAGAGAAGAAGGCCGCTGCCGAAGCTGCTGCTGCTGCCAAGGCTGCTGCTCAGAGTGAGGCTGCTGCTCCAAAGGCAGAGCCAGTTGCTGCCAAGGCTGCTCCAAAGGCAGAATGATTTGTAAAAATAGTCCAATTGTAAAATAGTCCAATTGTAAAAATAGAATATGAAGACTTTCAAACTCGGCGGAGTCCATCCCGCTGCAAACAAGCTCTCGGACAAGGCTCCTATCGAAGTGGCAGAAGTGCCTGCTCTCGTTGCCATCCCTATGGCACAGAACCTGGGCGCGCCATCAAAGGCCATTGTCGCTAAGGGCGATAAGGTCAAGGTTGGTACTGTTATTGGCGAACCTGGTGGTTTCCTTTCATCATACGTACATTCTTCTGTTTCCGGCACAGTCGATAAGGTTGACATCGTAGAAGATGCAACAGGCCGTCGCGTGCAGGCTGTATTCATCAAGGTGGAAGGTGACGAATGGGAAGAGTCAATCGACCGTTCAAAGGATATCGTGCGTGAAATCAAGCTCGAGAAGCAGGAGATCATCGACAAGGTCAAGGCAATGGGTATCGTAGGTATGGGTGGTGCAACATTCCCTACTCAGGTCAAGCTCGCTCCTCCTCCGACAGCCAAGCCAGAGTGTGTCATCATCAATGCCGTTGAGTGTGAGCCATACCTCACCAGCGACCACTCACTCATGCTTGCTCATCCTGAAGAGATCTGTATCGGTGTACAGATTCTCGAGAAGGCAATAGGTGTCAAGAAGGCTTATATCGGCATCGAGGCCAACAAGCCAGATGCCATCGAGCTTATGACCGAGACAGCCAAGAAGGGCTTCCCTGAGATCGAGATCGTACCTCTCAAGCTCAAGTACCCACAGGGTGGCGAGAAGCAGCTCATCAATGCCGTGATCGGCAAGGAGGTGCCATCGGGCGGTCTCCCAATCGCAACAGGAGCCCTCGTGCAGAATGTAGGTACTGCCTTTGCAGTCTATGAGGCAATACAGAAGAACAAGCCTCTCATTGAGCGTATTGTGACAGTGACAGGCAAGAGCATCAAGAAGCCTTCTAACTTCTTGGCGCGTCTGGGTGTGCCAATCCGCCAGCTCATCGATGCTGCAGGTGGTGTGCCTGAAGATACAGGCAAGATCATCTCTGGTGGTCCTATGATGGGTAAGGCAATGCCTGATACCAATTCATACATGGTGAAGGGTTGCTCTGGAATCCTTGTGATGAAGAACGAAGAGTCTCGCCGCAAGGCAGCAGGTCCTTGCATCAAGTGCGGCAAGTGCGTTCATGCTTGTCCTATGGGTCTCCAGCCAAACTTCCTTTCACGCTACAGCGAACTCGGCATGCTGGCTGAGGCTGAGGAAGAGCGCATCTACGATTGCATCGAGTGCGGTTCTTGCCAGTTCTCTTGTCCAGCCAATCGTCCGCTCCTCGACTGGATCCGTCAGGGTAAGCCAAAAGTCATGGGCATTCTCCGTGCTCGTGCAGCCGAGGCAAAGGCTAAGGCAGAAGCAGCACGTGCAGCAGAAGAGGCTGCCCGCAAGGCTCGTGAACTTGAGGCTGAACACGAAGAGCATCATTCAAAGACAGAGGAGACTCATGCCGATGTCAATGCTCACCTGCTCAAACACAGCGGTCCTATGCCTGAAGACAAGAAATAAGATTGCCTGAAAGTAGTTGATTTTGGCAAATATCCAGCTATTGCCAGTTAACTTCAGTTTTCTTCCAATCACTCGAGTTTGCTTCCGTCAATTACCTGTTCAATATAAAATAATAATTTCTATCAACAATGAATAAATTAAACGTCTCATTGTCACCACACGTCCATAGCGGCAACTCGATCCAGCGTTGCATGCTCGATGTGATCATTGCATTGGTGCCAGCGTTACTTCTTTCATTCTACTTCTTCGGAATAGGAGCATTGGTCGTAACCGCTACATCAGTTGCGTCATGCGTGCTGTTTGAATTCCTCATCACACGCTTCATTCTCAAGCAGCCTGCTTCCATCTGCGACATGTCGGCTGTGCTCACAGGTCTGCTTCTCGCATTCAATGTGCCATCTAATCTTCCTGTCTGGATCATCATCATTGGCGCACTCGTAGCCATCGGTATTGGCAAGATGGCATTCGGCGGACTCGGTCAGAACATCTTCAACCCAGCCCTCACAGGCCGTATCTTCCTTCTCATTGCCTATCCAGTTCAGATGACCACATGGCCAGTGAGCGGCGAGATGGGATATGTCGATGTCGAGACAGGAGCTACACCTCTTTCACTCTTTGCACGCTACATGGCTGGCGATGTTGCTGCACTTCAGGAGATGCCTGACATGCTCGACATGTTCGTCGGTATGATCGGTGGTTCAATGGGTGAGGTTTCTGCCATTGCTCTTCTCATCGGTTTTGCCTATATGCTCATCCGCAAGACCATCACATGGCATATCCCAGTGTCGATCTTTGCTTCAGCATTCATCATGGCACTCATCTGCTACAACTTCGATGTTCATTTTGCAGTGATGCAGCTTCTCTCGGGAGGTCTCATGCTCGGTGCAATCTTCATGGCAACCGACTATGTCACTTCACCAATGAACAACAAGGGCTGTCTCATCTATGGTGCTTGCATCGGTGCTCTCACCATCATCATCCGTCGCTTCGGTGCATATCCTGAAGGTATGTCGTTCGCGATCTTCGTCATGAATGCCTTTGTGCCTCTCATCAACAAGTACGTTAAACCAACTCGCTTCGGCGTTGTAAAGAAATAATCACTATGGCAAAGAAATTAGAAAACAGTCTTTTGAACATGTTCCTGTCGCTGACAGTGATATGTGTCGTAGTGGGTGGCTTGCTCGGTCTTGTTGCCGATGTTACAGCCCAGCCAATCCAGGATGCAAAGGATGCAGCGCAGAAGGCTGCCATTGCTGCTGTGGCTCCAGAGTTCGACGCTGTGGCTGACCCTCAGAAAGTGGAGCAGCCTAATGGTATCGAAGCTATCGTGTTTGCTGTCAGCAAGGGCGGTGAGGTCGTAGGCCATGCTGTTCAGGCCACAACGCTCAAGGGTTTCGGTGGTAAGGTCATCATCATGTTTGGCTTTGACCTCGACGGCAACATCACTGGCTACAACGTTCTCGATTGCAGCAACGAGACTCCTGGTCTTGGTTCCAAGATTCCGGTTTGGTTCCAGAAGGGACAGAAGGGCGATGTCATTGGCAAGAACCCTTCAACCAACAATCTTTCAGTGTCGAAGGATGGGGGTGAGGTCGATGCCATCACTGCAGCTACCATCTCTTCTCGCGCATTCTGCGATGCCATTGCACAGGCAGCCAGCGTACTTACAGGCACTGATGTTGAGACAGCAGCATCAGCTCAGGTAGAATAATTAATAATGTAAGGAGATTTTTAATATGAGTAAACTTGGTATTATTATCAACGGTCTTGTTAAGGAGAACCCTACATTTGTACTTCTCCTCGGTATGTGCCCTACTCTCGGTACTACTTCATCTGCCATCAACGGTATGAGCATGGGTCTTGCTACAATGGCAGTGCTCATCTGTTCAAATATCGTTATCTCGCTCTTGAAGAGCCTCATCCCTGACAAGGTTCATATCCCTTGCTATATCGTAGTCATCGCAGGCTTCGTGACTGTAGTGCAGCTTCTTCTCAAGGCTTATGCTCCTGAGGTAGATGCAAAGCTCGGACTCTTCATCCCGCTCATCGTGGTCAACTGTATCGTGCTCGGTCGTGCTGAATCGTTCGCTGCAAAGAATAGTCCTATCGACAGTGCTTGCGACGGTATCGGTATTGGTCTTGGCTTCACCATCGCCCTCACTCTCATCGGTCTTTGCCGTGAGTTCCTGGGTGCAGGTACTGCCTTCGACCTCCGCGTGTTCCCTGAGAACTTCGGTGCACTCACCTTCGTACTCGCTCCAGGTGCATTCATCACACTCGGTTTCCTCGTGGCTATTTTCAACAAGATTACTGCTAAGAAGTAATCGTCAGTCTCAATTCTAAAAAATCATTGTTTATATGGAATACATATTGATGATTATTGCAGCGATATTTGTCAACAATATCGTCTTGTCTCAGTTCTTGGGCATCTGTCCATTCCTCGGAGTTTCGAAGAAGATCGATACAGCCGCAGGCATGGGTATGGCAGTAGCCTTCGTCATGCTTATCGCCACTGTCGTGACATATCCGATCTACTATTATGTCCTCGAGCCAAACGGACTCGCCTTCATGCAGACCATCGTCTATATCCTCGTGATTGCGGCTCTCGTACAGATGGTTGAGATTATCCTCAAGAAGAGCGTGCCATCGCTTTATGCAGCACTTGGCGTGTTCCTCCCACTTATCACCACCAACTGTACTATCCTTGGTGTTGCTATCAACGTCATCAACTTCGACTACGACCTTCTTCAGTCGGTAGTCTATGCCGTTGCTACAGCTCTTGGTTTCACTCTCGCTATGGTTCTTTTCGCAGGAATTCGCGAGCAGCTTGCCATTGCCAATGTGCCAAAGGGAATGCAGGGAACACCGATCGCCCTCATCACAGCAGGTCTTCTCGCCATGGCATTCATGGGCTTCTCGGGAATTGCATGATCAAGAATCTTTCTGACAATAAAAAAAAGCACGCGTTTGACGGCGTGCTTTTTTTTATGCAAATGGTCAAAAGTCTCATGTTTGTCAAAGACCTTTGGCCAAGTAATCTTATATTTGTCAGAGACTTTTGATCAAAAAACTAATATTTGTGAAAGACCTTTTCTATCGCTTTGGGATATCGACCGACTGTTCGCTCTTTCCGAGCAGATGCTCAGAGAAGTAATCGACGAGTCGCCAGTAGAAGTATTCGTCCATGTCACCGAAATGGTGGCGCTGTTTTGGGAGAACGAGCATGTCGAAGCGCTTGCCGGCACGGATCAATGCGTTGACCACACGGATGGTGTTGCCCGGGTGCACGTTGTTGTCGATGTCACCATGAATGAGGAGCAAGTGACCCTTGAGGTTCTTGGCAATGCTTGGGTTAGTCTCGATCTTATACACGAAAGTAGTGTCGCCTTCGGCTGTTACTTCCTCCTTGACACCATGGTGAGTCTCGCTCCACCAGCGGTTGTAGATGTTGTTGTCGTGGTTGCCTGCACATGATACTGCCACCTTGAAGAAGTCGGGATACTGGCACATGGCAGCCGTTGACATGAAGCCGCCACCCGAATGTCCGTGGATGCCCACCTTGTCGATGTCGATGAAGCTATAGCGGTTAGCCAGCTGTTCGATGGCATATTTATGGTCGGCAAGCGGATAGTCGCGCATGTTGCCGTAGCCGTAGTTGTGGTACCACTTGCTGCGCGAAGGATGACCGCCACGCTGACCCACGCTGATCACTATGAATCCTGCCTGAGCCAGACGGTCGGTGCGAGGTGTCATGCGAGTGAACGGATAATTGGTTGCCTCGACCTGTGGTCCTGGATAGACATAGTCGATGATAGGATAGACCTTGGTCGAATCGAAGTCGAATGGCTTGTACATGGTGCCCCAGAGGTCGGTGATTCCATCGGCTGCCTTGACCTTGAATATCTCAGGGAACTTATATCCTGCGGCAAAGAGCTGTGAGAAATCGCTTGTCTGGAGTGTCATCACCTTCGAGCCTGTTGCTGCATCGATGAGCTCGGCTGTAGGAATGGTGTTGACGCGAGAATAGTTATCGACGAAGAAACGAGCATCGTCGGTCATTGTCACTTCGTGGAAGAAGTTTTTCTTGGTGAGCTGCTTGAGTCCGCTGCCATCGAGGTTGACGCGATAGAGATGGTCGTAGTAAGGGTTCTCGTTCTTGTCCATGCCGCAAGCGAGGAAATAGACCACGCGAGCCTTCTCATCGACCTTGACGATGTTCTCTACGTGCCATGAGCCCTTGGTGATGCGGTTCTTGAGGTTGCCTTTGTCGTCATAGAGGTAGAGGTGAGCCCAGCCATCGCGTTCGCTCCACTGCACTATCTCCTTACCGTTGTTGAGAGCGTGTAGAGCCTTCACTTCCTGATATGTGTTCATGCGTTCCTCGATGATTGGCACGAGTGTGTCCTGGCCTATGGTATAGGTACAGATGTCGATGCGGTGAAGGTCGCGGCTTGAGCGGGTCACGAAGAAACGGTTGTTGTCGCCCATCCATACCGAAGGACGCACATCGAGTGCAGCATCCTTCACCTCGCGGGTCTTTGAACTGATGCGGAGAGTCTGGTCCTTGAAGCGCCATGTGTCAATCTCCTTGCGTTCGCCTGTCTGAAGGTCGAAGAGATACATGTGGATGACTGGAGCTTCCTTCTCGCCAGGCATCTGGTACTTGTAGGTCTCGAGTGTCGGACGCGGATTGGCCATCACGTCTATCACCCACAGATCTTTCACCGCACGCTCGTCCTCGAGCAGGGCAACGAAGTAGCGAGAGTCAGGCGAGAACAGTCCGCCGTACATGCCGCGACGCTTGCCGTTGAGCAGTGTGTCGGTGTTGAGCATGTTCCCCGGCATTCCCCATCCGAAATCCTTCACACCATCGAAGGTGAGCTGAATCTCGGTCACAGTGCTGTCGTTCTCGTCCTTGCGCAGCTTCTCATAATCCTCATAGCTCATCTTGTAAAGGTTGAGGTCCTTGGTGTAGATTACCGTCTTCTTGTCAGGCGATACGGTGCCCCATGACAGACGGTCTAGTTCCTTGTCGTCTTCGCTGATCTGGGTGAGCTTACGGCTCTGGCTGTCGTAGCTGAAGTAGAACATCTGCTTCTTTCCGCCTTTCTTGTCGGCTTTCTTTCCATCTTTCTTGTCAGTCTTTGGCTTGTCCTGCGACGACTGCACCTCAAAAGTGAAGGTGCGGCAGTCTTCTTTAGCCTTAAGCTTGCGGATAGGGAGGTGGAGAGCGTCAAATGGGTCTTTCACGATCTCAGTGAGCTGTGCAGCCATCTCGTCGCGGTCGAAGAGCTCACGCTGCTGGCGAGTGGCAGTGTTGACGATATACCAGCGTTCGCCGTCGCTGGTCTTGTACGAATACCAGAATGAAGTGCCATTAGCCATCCAATGAGGCTGGACCTTGGTCGAGAAGAGGAGTTTGCCAAGCTTCTCGGAAGTAAATTTCTCTGCCTGAAGATAGCCTGGAAGGCGTTCTTCGGCCATGCTTTGCGCGACACAACAGAGTGTTGCAATGTACATGATTAGTAAAAGACGTTTCATAGCAAATAAAATTTATAATTAGTAATCAACTGTTAACTGTTAACGATGATTCTGACGGCACAGTTGTCAATGTCCAATCCGATAGGAGGGGAGAGCTTCGCGATACGCAGGTCAATGCCCTTGATCTTGCTGCCCCATCTGTCCTGAATGTGTTTCACAATCCTTCCGCCTACATGCTCGAGGAGCTTGCTCGGAATAAGCATCTCTTCCTTAATGACCTCGGCAACCTCAGCATAGCTTATGGTATCGTCGAGCGAGTCGTTGTCCATCGCCATCGAGAAGTCGGTCTGGAGTGAAATACTGATAGAAAAAAGATTTCCCACGATATGCTCCTGAGGGAGCACACCGTGGAAAGCCTGCATCTTGAGGTTGTTGATCTCAATGATATTCTGCCTTATGGGATTCATTTTGCTGACCATTAGAGGTTCTTGCCATGGCAATTCTTGTATTTCAAGCCTGATCCGCAAGGACAAGGTTCGTTGCGTCCGACGTGAGGCTGTGCCACGATAGGAGTGCGTTGCACTGGCTCCTGCTGAGCATTTGACTGCTGGCGAGCCGAAGCAGCCTGACGGTCGGCGAGTGAAGACTGAGCCTGTGCATGGCTTGCCTGCATGCGGCTGAAGTCCTGACGGCGTTCAGGGGCAGCCTCCTTCACCTCTTCCTGCTCTGGCATGTGCAGCTGGCCTCTCATGAGGATGCTGACTGCCTTCGAGTTGAGCTTCTGCACCATGCGCTCGAAGATATGATATGACTCGAGCTTGTATATGAGGAGCGGATCCTTCTGTTCGTACTGAGCATTCTGAACCGACTGCTTAAGGTCATCGAGGTCGCGGAGATTGAGCTTCCATGCGTCGTCGATAGTGTGGAGAAGGATAACCTTCATGAAGGTCTTCATCACGCTTCGTCCGTTGGTGTTGGCAGCCTCCTCAAGGTTGCAAGGGATGCTGTAGATGCGCTTGCCATCGGTGAATGGGACGATGATGTTCTTGATCTGTCCACCTTCCTTGAATCGCTCATAAAGCTCGACAAAACGCGGACCAATCATCTCTGCCAGAGCATCGCTGCGACGGTTGAAGCCTTGCATAGCCACGTCGAAGATCTTGTTGGCCTTGTCTTCCGGCTTCATGCGCTTGGCTGCTTCCTCGTCGAATGGCACATCGATGCCGAAGTTGCGGAAGACGTCCATCTGGAACTCCGAGAAGTCGCCCGAGTCGTCAAGGCTGCTGACGAGGTTGGTGGCAACATCATAAGCCATGTTCATAAAGTCGATGCCGATGCGCTCGCCCATGAGAGCATGGCGGCGGCGGGTATAGACAACCTCGCGCTGCGCATTCATCACATCATCGTATTCGAGCAGTCGCTTGCGGATACCGAAGTTGTTCTCCTCGACCTTCTTCTGTGCAGTCTCGATGCTCTTGTTGAGCCAAGGGTGTTCGATGACATCATCGTCGGCCATGCCAAACATCTTGCTGTCCATGACCTTGGCGATGCGGTCGGAGCCGAAGATACGCATCAGGTTGTCTTCGAGCGAAACGAAGAAGACCGAAGAACCTGGGTCACCCTGACGACCTGCACGACCTCGCAGCTGACGGTCAACACGGCGTGACTCATGACGCTCAGTACCGATGATGGCAAGACCGCCTGCATCCTTCACTGCCTGTGAGAGCTTGATATCCGTACCACGTCCTGCCATGTTGGTTGCGATGGTCACTGTCGATGACTGACCTGCCTTGGCCACGATGTCAGCCTCATGCTGGTGAAGCTTGGCGTTAAGCACTTGTGGATGGATTCCGTTCTGGATGAACATACGCTCAAGGTTCTGTGAGATCTCGACCGAAGTGGTACCGATGAGCACCGGACGACCCTGTGCCACATACTCCTTGGCCTGTGCAATCACAGCCTTGTATTTTGCACGACGTGTCTTATACACGCGATCATTTAAGTCCTTACGCGCAACAGGACGGTTGGTTGGGATGCTCACCACGTCGAGCTTGTAGATGTCCCAGAACTCGCCAGCCTCGGTCTCGGCTGTACCAGTCATGCCCGAAAGCTTGTGATACATGCGGAAATAGTTCTGGAGAGTGATGGTAGCATAGGTCTGGGTTGTAGCCTCGACACGCACATGCTCCTTTGCCTCGACAGCCTGGTGCAAGCCATCGCTCCAGCGGCGACCCTCCATGATACGGCCTGTCTGCTCATCGACAATCTTCACCTTGCCGTCTTCGCTCACGATATAATCGACATCCTTGTCGAACATCGTATAGGCCTTGAGCAACTGATCGACAGCATGGACGCGCTCGGCCTTGGTCACATAGTTGTTCATCAGTTCGTCTTTCTTCTGGAGCTTCTCTTCCTTGCTGATGTTCTCGCTGTCGATGGCAGCAATCTCTGAGCCGACGTCAGGCAATACGAAGAATGACTGATCCTCAAGGTCGTTCGAGAGGAGGGCGATACCCTTGTCAGTGAGATCCACCTGCTTGTTCTTTTCTTCGATGGCGAAGTAGAGTGGTTCGAGAGCCACAGGCATCTCCTTGCGGTTGTCCTGCAGATAGTAAGCCTCGGCACGGAGCAGCTCCTGCTTCACACCCGGTTCGCTGAGGAACTTGATGAGAGCCGACGACTTTGGCCATGCGCGATAGGCGCGATAGAGCTGAGTAGCACCCTCGTCCTTCGTCTCCTTGTCAGGGCTGTTGACCTTCTTCTTTGCCTCGGTGAGCAATTCGTTGAACAGCTTCTTCTGTGCAGCCACTACGCGCTCAACACGTGGGCGATACTGCTGATAGAGCTCCTCGTCGCTGTATTCGCTGGTGCGCTGAACCGGACCGCTGATGATGAGCGGAGTACGGGCATCGTCGATAAGCACTGAATCGACCTCATCGACAATGGCGAAGTTGTGTTCGCGCTGCACGAGGTCTTCAGGACGCGTAGCCATGTTGTCGCGGAGATAGTCGAAGCCGAACTCGTTGTTGGTTCCGAAAGTGATGTCGCAGTTGTAAGCACGACGGCGCTGGTCGCTGTTTGGCTGATAGCGGTCGATGCAATCGACGGTCAGACCATGGAACTGATAGAGTGGACCCATCCACTCGCAGTCACGCTTGGCGAGGTAGTCGTTGACTGTTACCACATGCACACCGTTGTGGGTGAGGGCATTGAGGAAGACAGGGAGAGTAGCCACGAGGGTCTTACCTTCACCTGTTGCCATCTCGGCAATCTTACCCTTGTGGAGCACCACGCCACCAAAGAGCTGAACATCATAATGCACCATGTCCCAGTGCACAGGATTGCCTCCTGCCGACCATGTGGTGCTGTAGATAGCCTTGTCGCCATCGATGGTTACGAAGTCCTTGGTGGCAGCCAGCTCGCGATCCATGTCGGTGGCAGTCACCACCACAGTCTCGTTGTTGGCAAAGCGGTAGCCGGTATTCTTCACGATGGCAAACACTTCAGGCAGTGCGTCCATCAGTCCTTTCTCCAAGGTCTCGAGAACGTTCTTCTTGATCTTGTCGATCTCGTTCCATACAGCCTCACGCTTTTCTACTTCGAGGCTTTCCACGCCAGCCTTCAGTTCGTCGATCTTCTTGCGGTCGGCAGCCACAGAGTCCTGCAGACCCTGCATGATAGCCTGCGTGCGGGCACGCAATTCGTCGTTGCTCAATTTCTCGATGGCAGGATACACAGCCTTGACCTTGTCAACCCAAGGCTGAATCTCCTTGAGGTCTCGCTGAGACTTGTTGCCAAAGAGTTTCTTTAATAAATCGTTGAAATTCATATATGTTGTTTTTTTATTATTTCAATTCAATAGTTCTCAATAATCTCAATAGTAAAGTGTCAGGGGCAAATCCCTGCATCCACTCGGAGCTCTTATCTTGATGCAATGTGCGATGGTAGGAGCCACAGCCGTAGCATCGACAGGCTTTGAGATGCGCTTGGCCGAGATCTTGCCTGGAGCAAAGATGATGAGCGGTCCTGGAGCAATGTCGCTGCGTATCTGCGGTCTGGCAGGAGTCTTGTCGTCGGTCCGGAGCGACCATCCTGGCTGAAGCTGTATCACCACGTCTCCGCCGAACGTCTTGTTGTAGCCCTTGCGCATCCTCGTGATGCGGTCGCCAAAGTCCTCGTGCAGCAGCTGGTGGGCAGAAACGGCATCGCCCACACCGCTGAACATCGTGACAAACTGGGCAGCCGAACGCTGCACATCGGTCAGCAGGAGCTTCTTGTCGTCGATGGTCTTGTGGTTGAGATAAATCTGGAAATTGTTGAATCCCTCTACCCAGTTGCCCTGTCCGTAGAGCGAGATGAGATAGCTGTTGAGCAATGCGCAGCATCGTGCGCCATTGAATTCACCCGACACCGTGCCGGGGATGTCAGCACTGTTGTCGTCGGTAGCGCCTGTGCCAGTGAGATAGATGATGGTGTTCGACAGTCCGACTTGTGCATCGACAGCCGACAGTAAGTCGGCGATGTTCTGGTCGAGTCGCAGGTAGATGTCCTCAAGTTCGCTCGCATACTGCTCTGGGTTCTCGCGCATGAACGATCCGGCATAGAACGTGAGCTGTAGCATGTCGGTGTTCTTGTTCTGGCCCAGATGGCTTTGCTTGATGCACGCCTTCGATAGCTCGGTGATGGCATCGTTGATCAGCGGACTTGTCTTGACCCACTGATAGACAGGGCGGCTGCTCTGATAGAAAGAGTGGGAGAAAGGCGATTGCTCGTAGTGGTAAGGCATGAGGTCGCGTCCACCGTTGTTCTCGACAAGAGGCTTCCACACCGTCTTGTTGTTGAACTCGACAAACAGAGGCTTGTCATAGTTCTGCCTTACGATATAGTTTGGGAAGTCCTTGTAATAGGTAGTCGAAGCCCACTGTCCAAGGCGGTCGTCGAGCCACACGGCACAGTTGGCTGCATGGCCTGCCGAGATGATGGCCGATTCCGCATCGGGAGCAATGGCAAAGACTTTCGACGCGCTTGCAGTCGCTGTCTTCAGCTCGTCGGCAATGTTCGAGCCGACAAGTGCCTTTGGCGAGAGATTGGCAGTGGTGGTATTGCCGATGTAGTCCTTGTCGTAGAATACCGACTGTCGGCGGAGCATCTGCTGGTTGTAGATGGTGGCAGAAGGAATGCCGTTGTAGAAAGGATCGGCACCCGTGGCAAGTACGGCAAGGGCAGCTGTGGCATCGGGATTGTCGAAGTCGAAGACCACGTTCTCATACACCAGTCCCTCGTTCATGAGCCGCTTCAGACCCTGCTCACCCAATCGGCTGTGAAGGGCTTGAAGATAGTCGGTACGCAACTGATCGACAGCGATGCCGATGATGAGTCGTGGCGTCGTTGCCGCTTTCCTGTCCTGTGCCTGCAAGGCAATGACATTGATGCTCGCCAGGAGCACCATTGCCGATGTGAGCAGGAGCGTTGCGTTATATGAGTTTTTTTTCATTTCTGTCTGCGAAAATATGATGTCCACACATCACGATGATAGCACCGAAGAGTGGCACGAAAGCTGGGTTGAAATACTGATGCATCCACCCAAAATTAACTACCGCATACGCGATAATGAGTGCAAAGATAATAAAAAAGTAAATACGATTGACTTTTTTTGCTGACTTTTGCCAAATTATTGCTGCAAAAACCACATTTGTCGGCAAAAGCCATAGACAATTGACATTCTGATCGACTGCTGGATGCAGTGAGAAGAAGTTGAGGAACCAGATGATGCAGCCTGTGATGCCTGTTGCGGCAAGCATGAGGCTTGAGGTTGCGGTGACGGCAAGTTGCCAGCCTCGGCTCTTTTTACGCCACGCCATCACTACCATTGCAGTCATCACGAAAAAGAGGACGCTGAACACCACGTTGGGCGATAGCAGTGTAGGCTGATCGTCGATGAGAGCCTGCACCTCGGGCGTAGTGACGAGCAGCCCGACAGGCTCACCCTTGACCAGCTTGTGTCCATCGATGGAGGCATTGTCATAGGCTCGGGCAAGATAGTCGGGCAGGAACATCTGTTCCCTGAACGATGCCCTCCGGTCGCTTCGTGAGGCAACAGCGAGCGAGATGCCGAAGTCGAGCCAGTTGTTGGTCGAGGTCTTCTCCTGAAGCAGGTCGCGCAGAGTGACTGGCGCAATCCATGTCGTGTCATAGGCAATGGCATTGCCAGTGGCAGCATTGATGACATCAAACGGACGAGTCGCGCAGTTGTCGAAGAAATAGCTGTAGCGATACCTGCGGTTCTCTGGCCTGTAGTTGTCGAGAATGGCAGCTATAGCTTGCGCTCTCTGCCGACTGTCGAGATCGAGCTTCTGCTCACTCATTCCCAAGCCTCTGCGCCTGTATTGGCCGATGAAGTCGGAAGTGTAGCAAGCTCCTATCTGATAGTCGGTTATGCCCTTTATGAATTTCAATACAAAGTAAGGTTCGCTGAAGTCATATACACCCCAGTGAAATACAATATCCTGCCCGCTTTTCAGGTCGTTGATGCGCACACCCGTATGACCGAAACGCTCGTATGATTCGGCACCCATGTCGCATGTGAGCAGGCTGATTTCTGTCGAATCGGAAAAGATGATCTGTGCCTTTGCCGAAAGGAGCGAGGAGGCAAGTATGATGAGAGAAAGAAAGAATCGTTTCACTTATTTCAAGTATTTATAGCATTAATGAGATATTTATTGCATTAAAAAATATTTATTGCACTAAAAGATAATTATTGCATTAACAAGACAACAGCTGTCGCACTACATCTTGACAGTAACCACAAAAAAAGAAGCACCGATGTTTTCCATGGATGCTTCAATTCCTCCGTTTGTCTGGCTTACGCTTTTGTGGCTTCATTCGAAACTTTACGGAATTCTTTCATAAGCCCAGTGATGGTCAAAGCGGCCTTGCGGGCACGAAGACCAGCAGCCTTGTTGCCCTTAACCATCTGCGCCTCTGCATCTTTCTTGAATTCAGCATAGATGGCATCGATTTGCTTTACTAATTCCTCCATTTTGTGATTCTGTTAGTTGATTTGTACTGTTTGAACAAAATGTTCGCTGCAAATATCATCAAAAAATCGCAATTCATAATCAAATTTTTTAAAAATATTGATTTACATCATGATTTTTTTACTAAATATATCTTTTTTGTATGATTTTTAACAATTTTAGTATAAGATTAATAAAAAAAGCATATCTTTGTGCCGTATATGGCATCGTGGATAAAAAACGTAAACTTATGCATTATGCAATAATTGCCGCTGGCGAGGGTTCGAGACTGGCAAAGGAAGGCATTTCTGTGCCGAAACCGCTTCTGCCCATCAATGGCGTTCCGATGATCGAACGCCTCATCAGGATTTTTGCCAGAAACAAGGCAGAGTCGATAAGTGTGATTGTCAATACTGAAATGGAGTCAGTGAGGCTTTTTCTCGAACAATGGCTCACCGACGCAGTTTTGCAATCATTGGGCATTGGCAAGTTCCGCCTAATAGTCGAATCCACTCCAAGTTCGATGCATAGTTTCTACTGCCTGTCGCAGGTCATCGATGCCGATATGGTGTGCCTGACCACTGTCGATACCATCTTCCGCGAGCATCAGTTTGCCGATTTCATCCGACATGCTGAATCTCTGAGCGATAAGGATGGCTGTTTTGCCGTTACCCCTTTCGTCGAAGATGAGAAGCCGCTCTATGTCGAGACTCATGGCAGCCGCATTGTCGGCTTCCACGATCAGGGCATCTTCCCTTATGTGTCGGGCGGCATCTATTGTCTTCGCACCGATGTGGCGTTCCCAATCCTGCGCCAATGCATCGAAGAGGGCATGAGCAGGATGCGCAATTTCCAGAGGGCGCTCATCAGCGCACGACTTGACATCGAGGCGTGGGTCTTCCCCAAGATCATGGATGTCGATCATGCATCCGACCTTGCCAAGGCAGCCTGTTTCCTCAAGCCCAAAGTGCTGTTCGTGACGCGAGCCGAGGAATATTCTCCAGGCAAGATTGCCCACGACCGAAGGATCATCGAACTGGCATACAGCAGGTTCAGCGAGCAAGCGCCCGAGGTGGAGTGTAAGTTGGTCGATGAAGACCGGCTGCCCGACACCGACATCGACAGCTATCGGCTCGTCGTCGGAATGGAACGCCGACAGCAGAGCCTGCAACAGATTGCCGAGGCAAAAGCACGAGCCATCAACAGCTTGCAAGGCATAGGCACGGTTTCCACCAGCCGCAGCCTCACGCTGTCGTTGCTCGCCAAGGCAGGAATAAGCGTGCCCGAGTTTGCCACCAGCCCATCGCCCGAACTTCTCCCTTGCTGGGTGAAGGCGATGCGAACCAATGGGCACACGGCCGATGACGTGCGCTATGCAGCTACCCTGGCCGAAGCAGAATCGGCCTACTCCGACTTCGCTCGTCAGCGGGTGCATGACATTGTGGTGATGCGCCATCAGCGAGGCACACTGCTCAAGGCCTATGCCGTTGCCGACCGCAGCTCGCAGCTCCTGTCTCTCCATTGGTCTTGTCCGCAGGGTGAGCCTTGTGCGCAAGTCGATGAGCCATCACTGCGCGAGAGCCTTGTCAGGATCTCGCAGACGCTCGATCTGCAGATATTCGGCGTTGACTACATCGTCAGCGAGTCGGGCGAGATGAAAGTCATAGATGTCAATGATTGGCCAAGTTATTCAGTCTGTCAAAATGAAGCCTCTGAAGCAATTGCGCGAGCGATACTTATCGACCTTGAAGCATAGCGACACCGAAGAGACCATCGACCTGTGGTTCTACCGTCCGGTCGGGTTCATGGTTGCCCTGATGTGCGAGAAGCTGCACGTCACGCCCAATGCCATCACCATCTTCGGCATCTTCCTCGGCATAGCGAGCGGTTTGCTCATCTATCCCGACAACCTGCTTCTCAACCTTCTTGGCATGATGCTTCTTGTCATGGCCGATGTGTGCGACAGTGCCGACGGACAGCTGGCTCGCATGACCAAGAGTTATTCGCGGCTGGGACGCATCCTCGATGGTGTGTCGAGCGACCTGTGGTTTGCCTCCATCTATGTGTGCATTGCCTTGAGGCTCATGCCGCATTGGGGCTCGTTGATATGGGTTCTGGCCGTAGGAGCAGCTGCCAGCCACGCACTCCAGGCAGCCTTTGCCGACCATTACCGCCAGTTCCATCTCTTCTTCGTCAATGGGAAGCGAGGCAGTGAGCTCGACACATCCGAAGCCGTGGCAGCCGAACTGGGCGAAGTGCGAATTGCCGACGAACCCGTGCGCAAGGTGTTCTTGTGGTTCTACTGGCGATATACGGTGCTGCAGGAAAAGCTCAATCCGCACATGACGGCATTGAGAGCAAGACTTGACGGCCAACAGGGCGACGAGATAAGCGACACCTTCAGAGCGCAGATGCGCCAAGCAACCCTGCCTCTGATGAAGTGGACCAATGTATTGACCTACAACTGGAGAGCCATCACACTCTTCGTGTCGATACTCGTCCATCGCCCTTGGCTCTACCTGATATGCGAACTGACGGTGTTCAACCTCATCCTCGTCTATATGGCATACAGGCATGAGCACATTTGCAAGACAATATTAAAAACTAAAATATGAAAGGAATAATAATTGATTACGGTGCAACCATTGATAGTAATGGCAAGCATTGGTCGGAAGTCATCTGGGAGGGCTATTGCAACTGTTCGCTCCCTGTGACCAAAGAGCAGTTCCGTGAGGCATATATTTATACCGAACGATTTTTGGCGTTTACCCCTGCCGTTCAGCCAGAATACAATTTCTATGAGCTGATGCAGGCCCGCGTTGGCATTCAGCTCAATTACCTCCTTCAGCAGGGAGCATTGAGCGAAGACATTCTGAATACGACCCTGAGGGTGTTCTCCGAGGGCGAGGTGCCTATCGTGGAGGACTTGAACGACCTGACCACACATTTTGCCGATGTCATTGCCGGACATTGCTACGACTATGCACGTCGCTGCACCATGGAGGCAGCTCCTATCATCGAGCATTTCTGCGAAAAGTATGACTGTGCTCTCGTCAGCAATTTCTATGGCAACCTGAGTGCTGTGCTCCAGGACTTCGGCCTTCTCCGCTGTTTCCGCCACGTCATCGACTCTGCCGTTGTAGGCGTGCGCAAGCCCGACCCAGAGATCTTCCAGCTTGCCATCGACAAGCTCGGCTTCCCGCCCGAAGAGATCTATGCCATCGGCGACAACTTCCGCAAGGACATCGAGCCAGCTGTCAAGCTTGGTTGCAAAGGCATCTGGATCAAGGGTGTCAGCTGGAACTCCAAAGACAATGACATTGAGTACGAACCAAGCGTCACCAGCCTCCTCCAGCTCTACGATATTCTGTGATTTTTCTTATTCATTACTAAATATTATCCCAGCCAGAAACAAGTGTTCAGCTGGGATTTTTCTTTCTCTTGTGCTCCGAAGCATGTGGTGTTCATCTTCATGTATAAGAGCAGACTCCAGTTAAGGGTGTTCTTATACAATATCAGTTGGGCAGGCTTCGTCCTTCTACACGAAGACACATTAGTGACAAAATTATACCTTACTGATGCGATAATGGTGCGGAATGTGTTAAAAAAACATAGATTTCGCACTACTATCGCGCTTTTTTACGAAATTAACACTATATTTGCAGAAACTTTATATAAGTTATTGAAGATGTTAAACCAAAGACAATAGTGATATGTCGCAGAGAATAATCGGAAGACGAATGGAAACGGAGGTTTTGATGAATTGCGTGAACTCATCAAAGCCAGAATTTGTTGCCGTCTATGGACGCAGACGAGTGGGTAAGACCTTTCTCGTAAAGAAATTGTTGGGAAGCAGGTTCTGCTTCTACATGACTGGCGTATATGAATGTCCAAAGTCAGAACTATTGGTTTATTTCCAAGAGCAGCTTTTGGCTTATTCGGGGGAGAAGAGGCCTAAACCAAAGACATGGTTTGAGGCATTCTCGCAGTTGCGTGACTATCTGTCAAAACAGCCTTCTGACAGGATGCTTGTGATTTTTATTGATGAATTGCCTTGGTTTGATACACCTAAATCCAACTTTCTGCGAGCACTCGACTTGTTTTGGAACGGATGGGCATCGGAAAGAGACAACATTAAACTCATTGTGTGCGGCTCTGCCACTACATGGATGACGAGCAAGCTGCTTGGCGACAAGGGAGGACTGCACAACCGTGTGACGCGCAAGCTATATCTTGCACCATTCACATTGGGAGAGACTGCCGAATTCCTGCACAATAATGGTGTGGAATGGACACATCATCAAATTGCCGAGTGCTATATGATAATGGGCGGCACACCGTATTATCTTGACATGATAGACAAGTCGATGGGATTGCCGGCCAATATTGACAAACTCTTTTTCGAGGAAGGTGCGGAATTATCCAAGGAGTATGACATCCTGTTCCGCTCGCTCTTCAAGGACGCTACGATATATCGCCGCATTGTAGAACAATTGGCAAAAAAGTCAGTCGGGATGACCAGAGAGCAACTTGCCTCTGCCATCAAAATGTCGGATGGGGGAAAGCTCTCCGAAGCTCTCGACAATCTCATATCATGTGATTTTCTCAGGAAATATAATGCCTTTGGCAACATAAACAAAGGTGCGATATACCAGCTGACCGACCTTTACACCTTATTCTATTTGAATTGGGTGAAAGATAATGCCGAACACAATGCCACGCAATGGAGTGAAACAATTGACTCCCCACGCCATAGGGCATGGAGCGGATATGCCTTTGAGCAATTGTGCCTACACCATATCACAGCCATCAAGCAACGACTTGGCATTGCCGGAGTGGCAACAAGTGTCTCGTCGTGGATTCAAAAAGCTAACAAAAAACAAGGAATAGAGGGAGCACAGATTGATCTCGTTTTGGACCGTCGCGACCAGATCGTAAATCTTTGCGAGATAAAATACACCCTAACTCCCTTTGAACTTACACCATCCTATATGGAAAAGCTTATTGAGCGCAAGGAATCCTTCCGACGGGCAACCTCAACAACAAAAGCCCTTCATCTCACATTTATTACGTCAAACGGTCTTAAACGGAACGCACAGACGGATATGATACAAAGTCAAGTGACGTTGGATGACCTGTTTTGTTATTGAAGCATCTTCGCAATGTATCAGACGAGACGGTCGTGGAGCAGTTTAAGGAGAATGCTTACTACCAATACTTTCCTAGTTTTGTAACTGTTTGTACTATCAACCCTTTGGTTCGCTGACGACATTAGCCTTGGATGGACGACCGACCTTCTTCTCACGCGACTTCCTTGAC
>SFEH01000110.1 GCA_004557315.1 Bacteroidales bacterium | reverse complement strand
TCCAATGTACTTTGATGGTACAAAATATAGAAAATATATCAATTTATTTTAATGTTTATGAAATAATCATACAGTTTGTTTTTATGATTATTAACGGTATTTGCCACGGAAAAAAAATTTGAGATATATCCATATTTGTTTTGTATTTTGCAATTCTGAGTTTGTTATTTGTTTTCTATTATTGCGACACAAAAATAAGTAATATTTTTGAAATTTGGAATAAAAAGCAAGACTTAACCATATATTTTTTTGGAAAACACATTAATTATCGTTATATTTGTCGATTTTGGTTGCAAATCTTGCACGGATATTTCTTTGTGAGGGATTGGCTTATCAACAGAAATGCACTTGAGAACATAAGGAACATAGGAAAAAGCATAGCCTCTCTTGTAAATGCTGGTACTACTTGTGAGAACAACTCACAAAGGTACAACAAATTTCTGCAATAACACCAAGTTTTCTATTCCGAGTTGTAAATAATCTTTCATAATATATGAATCTATGTTAGTCTGTTACTTCCCAATGTCCAGTTTTGTCACTTCCAACATATTGGATGAGATTCAAGTCACGTAATACGTATAAGTCACGTCTGATGGTCTTCCCTGATACATTAAACAATGCTGCCAAATTTGGAATATTTACTTGGACATTTACTTGGACATTATTAGGGACATTAATTGCTCCTGTTTTTATCGCTTCATATTTTTTTCTCTGTTTTCAGAAAATTGCGATATTTTTATCGTATCATTTACTTGGACATTTCTCGTTGTTTTTCGATTTCTGCTTCCAATTCCTCGATACTTGGCAACGTGTCATTGAAGTTCTCTGGCAGAGGCCATTGTCTTTGCCCTTATCGCCCATCATATTCTCCAGTACGGCTCTTGACCAACTGTGCTCTAATGTTTTGGCAGCATAGAACAAAGCCTTCATTGGTTCGCTCTCGTAGCGATCAAGAATGATCTTGTGATGCCCCCAAGGAATTGCGAAAATATTAAGCGGAAGCATTCGGTTTTCAGTAATGGCATGCAATGGCTTAAATATTTCCCCAACTTGGGGAACTTTTTCAAAAAGTTGATTATAAAGCGAATAGAATCGCTTACAATAGTACAAGTTGCCAGGTGTAAGTCCCTTGGCTTCATCAAACGTATCTTGTCCTGCCATTTACATATTAACCAGCCGAACGACCCTGTAAGCCATTATCATCAGGAAGACAAAGCCGAGCGTCGAGAGGGCTTTCGACCACCATGGGAGGCGGGTGACCTCGCGGACGACTTCGACTTCCTTGATCACTGGGATCGAATCGATGCGGACGGTGCGGATGGTGTCGCGGATAAGCTGGTACTTGTATTCGCGACGGATCTGCTCAAGATACACGGTGTCGGCTTTCTGATAAGAAGATTGCCAGCGGTCGATGTAGATGCTGTCGTAGGCGGTCTGGCGGATGTATAATGTGTCGCGTGCTGTGTGGGTGACTACCTCTGCTGTGTGGCGATGAGTGCTACAGCTCGATATACTCATGCTCAGCGTCAAAGCAAGGACAAGGCTTGCAAGGATCGAAGGTATGGTGTGAGGCGATGCATGCATGTGGATAGCGTGTTTTGAGTTGTTTCAAGAGAGTTAGCAACGATTGCTTCTGGGCTGGCGTGCGAGTGTCGCATGGATGCCCTTCGGCGTCAAGTCCGCCTTCGTAGCAGATGCCGAGGCTGTACTTGTTGTGGTTCTTGCAGTGAGCACCGACGTCGGCTTCAGCCCGTCCGGGCTCAATGCTGCCGTCGCGACGCACGACATAATGATAGCCTATGCCCTTCCATCCGCGCTGGCGGTGCCACTGGTCAATCTGCCGTGCGCTCGATGTCTGGCCGGGGCGCACGGCACTGCAATGGATGATCAGGAGTGTGATGCTGCGCATAAGAATTGATGGTTTATGCCTTACTCCTTCACTCGATGGCGATAGTCGATGCCGATGATTGCTCCTGCGAAGGTGAGGATCTCTCCGAAGGCAGTCAGGACTGTGGGATCGATGACTCCAGTGGGCGGGACAAAGAAGGCAACGGAGATCAGGACAACGCCAAAGATGACAAGCATGACGGCAAGACAAATCTGATGTTTCATAATAGATGTGAAGATGTTAAGATGTGAAGGTGTGGAGGTGTGAAGGTGTGGAGGTGTGAAGGTGTGAAGGTGTGAAGGTGTGAAGGCGCTGCGCTTGTTAAGATGTGGAGGTGTGAAGGTGTTCATTGACTCTACACAAGACAAGACACCACAGAAGACATTGAACATCTTAACACCTTCACACCTTAACACCTTCACACCTTCACTTATTCGTATTCCGATCCGCCAGCTGAGTCACTGCCGCCAGTGCTTGGATCCTCAGTGGCGCCGCCAGGAGTCTCTGTGTTGTCTGTGCCGCCAGGAGTCTGGGTGCCGCCAGCAGAATCCGAAGGCTTGAGGTTCTTCTTGACGTCGATCACCACCGTGCCATCGTCCTGCAACTCATACAGTCCGCGAGCCATGATGTAGCCACGGAGAGTAGCGTAGCGGGTCTGACGGTCGAATGCAGTCTTGATGTAGATGTATTCGGCCGAGTTGAGAGCCTGCTGCTCCTTGATCCACTGGCTGATTGTCGAGCTGATGATGCCGAAGTTGATGCGGTGAGCAGCCTGCATTTCGCTTACCATAGAGCTCGGATTGCAGAGCTTGACGCTGTAGCACTTGCCGGTCTTGCGGTTGGTCTTGGTGTAGATGTTCTCGTGGTTGCAAGCACGTCCACTGTGGGCTCCCGTGAGCCAATTACCATTAACTGTTCCCATAATCGTAGAATGTTTTAGAGGGTTGATAATTTTGTTTACGTTTGTGGAGCAGTAGCCAGTTTACTCGATGTGTGCTCGAGATTCTCCAAGCTTCCTCTACGGATTCGTTTGCGCTGGTCGAGCGCTGGTCGAGTGCTGCTCGAGTGCTGACTTCTGATTCACGATGCAAAGATACGACATTCCACATGTGCCATTGCGACGATTTTCAGCCATCTTACGCCATTATGCGCCATTTTAGGTTATAACCTCAAAACCTTACAACCTTAAAACCTCCCATCACGGTTCGCCAAGATAATGGTAAATCAGTTCGACCTGATGGGGCGAGTACTGCTTGTCGCGAGTGCTGTAGCCACCAGGCGAACGTGCCAGAGCCTCCAGCAGTGGCTTGCAGCGGTTGATGGCACGGGTGAGATTGTCGGTGGCTGCCTTCTTGGTGGGCGCATCGGGGAAGTACTTGAAAGCGAGTTCATGCTTGCGGATAAAGTTCATTTTGAAAACGTGTTAATAGATTGAATATCTTGTCTTTCCAGCAGAAGGTCGGCAATGTCGATCTTGCGCTGCTTCTGTTCGGGCGATGCCTGTCGCTCAAGGATGTCGCTGACCGTGAAGGGCTGTCCGAGGGCTCTCGATGCCTCTTTGGCAATGGTGTTCCAATGTGCGAATGCCTTTCCGTCGGGATCAGTGTCGGGGAAGATGATGACCCGATGACCGACGAGTGGGGCAAGCTTCTCGACGTTGAGCGATGTGAGTCCGCCTGCGGCAAGCCAGACGACGGAGCTTTGCCTGTCAGGATGCTGCCTGCCTTGTATGACAGGAATCAGCTCGCTGCATATCACGGCAGTCTTCTCGCTCTCTACCACTGCCACGACGGTATCGTCATCCGGTGCTGTATCATCATCGAGAAGATGAAGTCCGAAGAGGCAGTATGAGGCAATGAAGTCGTCGGTCAGTTTTCCCTGTTTCTTCAAGATACTGCTGATGGTCGTTGGAGAGCGGTTGTGGTCGCGGTGGCAGTCGGTCAGGTAGTGCATGACCTTTCCTTCACGGACACGTTCATCCGTGTCGATCATCCAGAAGATGACACCTCCGTCGCGTGTGGCTCCAAGACGGTAATTACTTGCGGCATTGCGCATCTGAGCCTCGGTTAGTATGCCGTTAGAGAGAAGAGCCTGACAGAATGTGCTGCTCGTGCTTAAGCAACGATCGGTCAGAAAAGAGCGGAGTTTACAAATTGGTTTGCAAATTGTTTCATGATTTGATCTACGATATGATGTTTTGTATCGGGATTGCCATTGTCGCTGAAACCTGTCATCGTCATCAAGGCAGAAGATGTCAAGCTCTTTGATGATCCACCTGACTGCTTCGTCGAACCTGAGGTTCTCATGCTCCATGACGAGCCTGATCGCGTCTCCTCCTTTGCCGCATACAGCACAGTGCCAGGTGTTGGTCGAAAGCTTGAACCACATCGAGGGATGCTTGTCATCGTGCATAAAGCACTGGCATTGCCTGTAATTGCCAGTCGTGCCGCGATAGCGTATCAGCAGTCTGTCGGCCACCTCAAGGATACTGCGGTCATGGATCTTGTCCAAAGTAGATTGTGAAAACATAAAATCGAAAAATAGAAAAACAGTAAGCCAAAGAGAAAGATGTTCTCATGCAGGGTCTCGAAGTACTCCGGATCCCCACCCCTTTACAAGGGGGGTGGGAGTATTACGGAGTACTGTACGAGACCCGCAGTGAGCTGTCGTGGAAAGGGCGGTGTCAGAACGGCACGTCGCTACCTGAATCGTCAAACAGCTCGGCCTGCTGATTGCCCAGGTAGTAATAGACCTCATTGGCCGAAACGACACGCTTGACGATGATTCCCTCCTCCAGGGCCTTCGTCCGTTCCCATGCATACCACTTCTCGCTGTTGATGCCCACGAGATCCATGAATGCCTTGCGCAATTCGGTGGCACGCATCTCCGTGCCGGCAGGCAGCAGGTGCTCGTAGGCCGAGCGAGAGTCGATGACTCCATTGTGAACATAGTCGGGATTGAACTTGCGTTCGCATTCGCTCTGTGTTTGTATTTCTACGTCGTTTCTCATTGTGTCAGCCTCGGTGGCTGAGAGCAGGCGAGGCAGTCCGTTTTCATCGACGGTGAATGTCAGCTTGTCCATGATGTCATACTTGCGCGTGCTCACCTGGCTGACTTCAAATATCTTGTGATCAGCATCCTTGCGGCACTCATATTCCTCGAAGCACTTGTTGCCGAGCTCCGTACCCAGGGCACCGCGCAGGGTCTTGTCTTCAAGGCTCTTGTTCTGGTGCAGGATGCAGCAGATGCAACATTGCAGTTCTGATGCCAGATGCATGGTGCGCTCGAGTACGTCCTGAGCCATCACCCCATCGTTGATGTCGTTGACCACATCTCGGATGCCGTCGAAGATGACAAGGTCGGGCTTGTAGCTACGCACAGCCATCTCGATGAGAGGCATACGGTCGTTCCAGTTTTCGGCTCTGAGATTGAAGATGTTGAATCGGTTTTTTGGTTCTTGTTCATATTCATTAGAGTCCTCTACCCTATCTGTCTGTCCATCGTCGGGCGAGCCAATCATCTTCATTATTCTTTCCACCAGGATTTCCTGAGTTGATTCCTCGCTCTGCTCGGTGTCGATCCACAACACGCTGAGGCACTCATCCTCGATGCGCATCATTGACATGCATTCGCGACGTTGCGAGAGCGTCATGAGTATCGATGAGAAGAATGTCTTTCCACATTTCTTCTTGCCTGTCACCGCAACAATCTCGCCACGCGGGAAACACGGCTTGCCAAACATGCGGAAGAGGAATCTCTTCTGCTCGATCTTAGTCTCGGGTGTAATCCTGCGGCTTTCCAGCCTCTTCAGTTTAGCTTCCAGCTCGGGGTCGATGCCTGCCTTGGAAAGCTCTTCGATTATCTGCTGTGTATCGTTCATTGTAAGTAAAGTTTTTTGATTACAGTACACATAAATTGTTTTTATTTGTTTGGTGCGAAGTTCTGAAAAAACTGGCAATATGCAATGGATGCATTCAGTGAATGCACCAAGAAAAAAGGATATCGCAGAGGGCAATATCCTTTATTACAATAAATTATGACAAATAAAAAAATTGCTTGGTGCATTCGGTTTTTTCGCGAATGCACCAAGCAAAATAGCTGCAAGTCATTTGAATGCCACAGCAACCAGTTTTTCTACTTCAACGTTGACATTGAGGCTATCGACCATCGTGGTGATCTTGTTGGCATAGCTTCGTTGCTCGACATCCGTGAACAATTTCACATCCTCAGTGAGGAAGCGGAACACGGCGGCACCTGAGATCTCTTTGCCAATCAGCCTGCTGTCTCTCCATCTGCGCAGGAACGCCACGATAATCATGTTGAGCCTGTCGCGCTGTGTGCTCAGCTTAGTGTTTGACAGTTTATGTTTTTGGAGGAAGTCTCTCAGGCGCTGAGCCTCTCTTTTCTTGACCTCAAGATTCTCGGTATATTGCGACTGATTATTTGCGAACAGTGCTTTCTTTCTGCCACCAGGTTTCTGCTTTTCATCTTCCTTCTGCGCCTCAGGCTTATGAGCTTCTGGCTTATGCGATTCAGGCTTATGCGCTTCATCCTTGTCCACTCTCCCATGGCCGTATTCATAATAGTCGCCATTGATTTGCTTATCGACGTATCCGATGTTGATGTTGTAGATCGGGGCATTGTGCTCATGCAGATGCAGTACGTAGGGCATCTGCTGTCCTGAAGTCTGGTTGTCTGAATTCTTGTCCATGACGAGATGATTGATAATATTGATAATAAAGTCTGATTTTAAGGATTTATCATTGGCAAAGATAGTGCATTTCCTTCAATTCTCAATGGATAATGCTCAAAAATTGTAAAAAAAAGTCCACTCAAGGCATGAAAACCTTGTGTGGACATTATTATTCCTACTTCCCCAAGAATTCCCTCATTGTGTTCTGATAGAGGTTTCCGTAGTTGTCGGCATTGTATATCGTGACGTGCGAACCGAGAGTTCCTGTGAACGCCACGTTGTAGAGGTCGCGGAGAGATGTCGCAGGGTCGGAATACAGACGGGAGATGATGGACGATGTGAAGCGGTTGGTAAGATAGACATTATAGGGGGCATACCACAGGTCGGCCTTCGACGACTCGTTGGCATTGGCTGCCGTCATCACGAGCAGTCCGGGAATGCCCTCGCACTCCTTTACCACTCCGCCTGAATAGCATGCCTCAACTATCCACATCATCTTGCGGAACCGCTGCTCGTCGCTCATCTTCTGCAGTATGCGCGCCATCTGCTTACCCGACACTAGGTCGAAGTCGCCAAGGGCAAGTCCTGCCGGCGTGCCGTGACTACTCCAGAAGAAGAGCACGTTGTCGCCTGCGCCACTGTCGAGCACTTCGGGATGGGCAACGTCGGGCTTGCCCGAGAAGATGACGGCAAGGTCGTTGTAGGTGATGTCCTCAAGGCGGTAGTCAACGACAACGTTCTTATACAGGTTGTCTCCATCCACCGAGCGGCGCACCACTCCCTTCTCGGGATTGTTGGCGTTCTGCGCGAGGTCGTCAGCCATGATGAGTATGATGTCGTCGTCGCTATAGCCCGAATTGCGGAGCATCTGGTAGTATTCGAGCGCATCGGCCTGGAAACGGTAGTTCACCCAACCGCCCGAACCGGCAATGATGACCGCCTTGTTGCCCGTGAGGGCAGGATAGCCAATGTCGGACATGTGCTCGTCGAACTGCTGCTGGTAGGTCTTGTTCCATTCCCAGCTGACTATGGGAGACGAGGAGTGCTCGCCCTCGGAACGCTTCATATAGTTGAGCGAGAGGAACTGTCCCTCATACACCGTCCAGTAGTCGTAGGTGGAATGGGTGATGAGCGTGTAGTTCTTGGGATCGAAATCGAGCTTGCCCACGGCACCGCTCACCTCGGGTACACCGCCCTCGGCAATCGTCTCGAAAGCCTGCTTCATGTTGCCCGACATCCATCCGCCCTGAATGTCGGAGTGGTAGTAGAGCAGGGTGCCGACGGCATAGTTGAGGTTGTCGAGATTATGCACTTCGTCATAACGGCTTGCAAGACAGGTGAGCATGATGGCATCATACAGCTCGGCATCGCCATGGATGGGAGCCTCGCCGAAGCGAGATTTATACACCACGCCAAAGCCCGAAGCGGGGTCAGCCACAAGGTTGAGTCCAATAAGTCCCTCGTTCTTCAGCATGGCGGGCTCGTAGGCACGGTCGGTGAAGAAAGGTACAGAGAAATGGGAGAAGTTGTCCATCTTGGTACATTCGTACATGATGGAAGCCTCCTCGGCATTGTTTGGCACGCATAATGTCAAGATAGGATTATTGGCGCACGCCTTGAGATAGGCTTCGGGGATTTCCGACTTGTCCTTATATGTGGCAAGGCCCACGGGATTAAGTCCCATCTCGGCTGCCTGGAAGGCAAACCAATCCACGAAGGTCTGTCCGTAGTCGTTGTCGCAGGCAAGCAGGGCTACATCAAATTGAACCCCTCCATCAGCCATGAGCGAGAGCAGTATCTCGCACTGCGTGATGTCACTCTCGGAGAGTCCCCAGTAGTTGCCGTGTTGACCGAAGATGCGCGCCAGCTCCTGCGAGGTGTTGAAGGTGAACATGGTCTTGTCGGTCTTGGCGCACTCGTAGGCGAGCGTCTTGGTGTGCTGGTCGTCATAGCAACCCCACTACCCCACCCCTTGCCATTGTGATGTTCTCGCGTGCCATGTCGAGTATGCGCTGCACGCGCTCCTGGCGGTCGCCCTTCTTGAGCACCACGGCTATTTTCACCTCGCGGTTGGAGATGACCTCAGGACTGTCGGTGGCGATGTTGTTGTCGTCGGAGCAGGAGAAGAGGAGGAGGAAGATTATTATTAATAGGGAGTTAAAGAAGTTACTTGCTCTTTTCATACTCTGTCTCCTTTCCTAAGATATTGTTCTTGAATGGAAATCCTGGTGTTGGGGTATTTCCTTCTTATCAAGCCACAGGGCGATGAAGTCGTTGGTGGCACTGCCGATGTTCTTGACGAGCGAACAGTTCATCAGACCCGAATAGGCAGACATGTCGCCGTCGATGCCGGCGGTATAGACACCTTGGTTGCGCGAGAACTGATATACAGCCTTGTTGCTGCCGCCTGCCACGGGGAAGAAGAAGGTGTGGCCCGACTCGTAAAGTCGGGTGCAGAGGGCGTATGCTTCATCGGGCATGTTGTAGCCGTCGCCTTCCTTGTCTGAGATATAAGATATGGTGGCATCCGCACCTCCTGCCTCAATGAACCCGTCGCGGAATCCCTGTGCGGCTCCGTCAACATTACGGTCGAAGGGATTGGCAGCAAGCACGGCTGGCTTGTAGTCAGATTCATCCTTATTGGTTAGGGCTGTGTATGCACCGATGAGATATGCCGCGCCATACATGCCTATGCGGAAGGTATATACGCCGTCGATGGGTTCGTGGGTCTCGTAGAGCAGCACTGAGCTGTTGGCGTCCGAAGGGCGCACCGAGGAGTTACGCAAGGCACTCTCATACTGGTTGCTGGCGAAGATGAACAGCCGTCTCTCGTCCTTGGCGGTCTTCTGCGCCCATTTGTTGTAGATGGCGATACCGTCCTCCACCGATGCGGGCACATGCATCATGACGTCGAAGCCCAGCCGCTTGCGCGACTCCTCAAGTCCCGTGAGTATGATGTCGTTATAGCCCAAGTCACCGAAGCCGGATGGCGAGAACACGACCTCCACCACATTAGTGGAAGTCAATGAGGGTGTAGTGTTGTTTTCATCGTTATCAGAACACCCTACAATAGAAAAAAGGATGGCTACTATAAAAACGACACGGACAACATTCCTCGTTATGATACCATTCATTTGTGATTATACTAAAATGTCATTATTTCAAGTTGTCTATAGGGTCATAGGGACTGGTACCACTGATTCGCGACAAATAACGAACCTACGTACTGTCCCTATGACCCTGGTAAGATATATTTCATCAAGTTCACGTTAATCCATCATTGGAATACTAAGTGTTTGACCGTCCTTAACAGCATAGCAACGAATAAGCCAATAGTCATCATATGGATCTAAATTATTCCACAAATAGCGCCAAGCCAAATCATCTCTCCCGCAGAGATAAGTGTAGAAATAGGTACATTTTCTTTCGGATCTCGATGTAGCTCCCCCTCCCATGAATACTGGAATTCGATGTTTACTAAACCTTTTTATTACTTCTGCTTTAAACTTTGGGTCATTCGCCATTGCAAATTCAAAACATTTAAAAGAAAACCAAGAATACCAAAATAAATTAAGATTCAATACTTGATTTAAGCGTACTTTTAAGGGGTAAGTATAGTAATAAGTCACTTTTTCCTTATCAAGATGACATTTAAAAATCTCTTCTTTTGGCACTTGTTGATAAAACCAATAGCCATTTTCTATACTAGTTAAATCCAGAGGCAAGGGATAAGCGTAAGCATTGTCTGGCATCGCCGACTCAGGCTGGAACTTTATCTTGTCGATGCCTTTCATCTTGTTCACTCCGTTGAACTCAACCACGGCAAGCGTAGCCGTTTCCGTTGGCAGGGCAGCGCGGAAAGTGATGGTACCCTGTGACGCTCCCTGTGCGTCGCGGGGAGCATAGACTATGGTGCTGCCGTTGCGGCTCACGCCATCGAGAGCATTGTCGGGAATCCAAGCAAGGAACAACCTCTCTGCCTCCTCCATATCTTCTACAAAGAAGCTATAGACGGTAGGAGTGAGCGCGTCCAAGACAGTCATTCGCATTGGAAGGAGGATGCTGTCGTTTTCGGCAAAGATTCCAAGGTTCTTGCGGAAATACTCCGCCTGGTCAACACCTTCGATGGTAACGCCACCACCATTACTGCTGTTGTTCTCTTCTTCGTCGTCGGAGCAAGCCGACATTGTCATTGTTGTGAATACTCCCGCTATCGCAAGCCATATCACAGAAAGAACCATTTTCTTCATTCCTAATTTATTTTTTTAAGTTATTTACAAAATTCTGCTGCAAAATTAATGAAAAAAGGGGAAACAGAAAAGAAAAAACGGGAAAAAAATCGGTCAAAACGGGAAAAACACCGTTCAAAATGGAAAAAAGTCATATTTCCACCATTTTGGGGGTGTGGACACTGGGGGTGTGGGCGTCTCGCCCGCGCCCCCAGTCGCCAGCACTGAATACTCAACTGTGTAAAAGGGAGGGAAACTTGAGCGGAGTCATAGGGACAGGTACGAGGGTCATAGGGACAGGTACCACTGATTCGCGACAAATAACGAACCTACGTATTCGAACATCAGTCATCAACAAATCACTAAGATTATGCATAATTTGCTCTTGCTAGTTGAATCCACGGCATCTCGAAACACCCAACATCTGTTAAAAATCACCTCCAATTCCGCACTTTTTGCATAAAATTGGCTGCGGCTCGGCAAAAAAAACAAGTAAACTTGCTTTTTTGCACTCACCTTGCAGATTTTTTCCGTAAAATCCTTGCACAATCCAAATAAATGCTTTACCTTTGCAGCACGAGAACCCGCCAAGCCTCTCAACGATGCTCAAATGTGCGGGTCGTTTTTTTATATGTACTTATGGCAAACAAGACAATATTCAATAAAACTTATAAGTCACCAAAAGAGTCAATAGAAATCTTGAGGGAGAGAGGATTGTCAATAACCGATGAAAGCAAGGCACAGCATTACTTGTCACATATTGGTTATTATCGTCTATCCGCCTATATGCATCCACTTCTACGTATGCCAAAAGAAGAGCATCTTTTTAAGGGAGGAGCATCTTTTGATAAGGTAATGACACTTTATCGTTTTGACAAGAAACTCCGTATGTTGCTGTTCAACGAAATAGAGAAAATTGAAGTGGCTGTGAGATGTTCTATCGTGAATTGTGGCTGTGAAATGACAAATGATCCTTTCTGGATAACTGATGCAAGCAATTTTTCAAATCCTGCCAAATTCAACAAGACCATACATTTGATAGAGGAAGAGCTTAACCGCTCGAAGGAGGATTTTGTAACGCATTTCAAGGAAATCTACTCTAATCCATACCCACCAGCATGGATATTGATGGAAGTACTCCCCTTTGGTGTCGTCACCAATATTTATGCAAACATCAAAAACAAGAAATTAAAGAAACGAATATCTCAGTCGTTCGACTTGCAGGTTGCTCCATTTGAGTCATGGCTCACCATCGTTGCCGTCACCCGTAACTCATGTGGCCACCATTCTCGTATATGGAACAGAGTCTTCTCCATACGTGCAACGATTCCTGTAAGAATGACTCGTCCTTGGCTTTTGCTTAAGACTGACCCGCTACGCGTGTATTTTGACATGTGCATCATCAAGTACTTCCTCGACATCATATCTCCAGGCAATGACATGCTCTCCAA
>SFEH01000016.1 GCA_004557315.1 Bacteroidales bacterium | reverse complement strand
TGAGAATTTCCACAAGGTCGATGCAGTGGGAGGCAATGTCAATGCATGGTACGATAGTCGCTTCGGCCGCACCTCTGTGGGCTTCGAGATCCGCTATGAAGGTATCTATAGCACCAAACTCGGTGAGCCACTCGATGAAAAAGACTGGCAGTCAACACAGGGACATGATGCCACATCGGGTATCAACTATACGAATCAGGCCGAACGCGTCAATCAATCAGCCTTCATCGAACATGATATCCTTCTGCGCGACTTGACCATCTCTTTGGGCTTGCTAGCCAATCACAACACCGCACTCGACAGCCGTTGGCGCATCTACCCAGGCATCGATATCAGTTATCGTCCGACGCAGCACTGGAAGCTCTTTGCCTCATGGAACATGGCTCTGCGCATGCCAACCTTCACCGACCTCTATTATAGCGGCACCAACATCGTCGGTACCAAGGACCTGAAGCCAGAGAAGACCCTCGACGTGAGCCTTGGAACGCGCTATCGCACGGAAGGCTGGAAAATCGAGGCTTCAGCGTTCTATAGTCACAAGACCGATATGATTGATTGGGTAATCTATGCCGACGAGCCTGATGGACAAACCTTCCGCTCGGGCAACTTTACGCTCGACAATGCAGGCATTGAACTTCTCGCTGATTTCCTTCCACAGGAGCTGTTCCCCGAATTCCCAATCCGCAAGATCGGAATCCAGTATGCCTATATCAATGAGGACATCGACTATGCCAAGCCGATACTCAAGTCGAAGTATGCGATGGAGTATCTCCGTCACAAGGTTGTGGCAAGTGCCGATAGCCGTCTCTTCCGCAATCTATATCTTTCGCTGTCATGGCGATGGCAGGATAGAGTAGGTGAGGGCAATGCCCCATACTCGCTTCTCGACGGACGTCTCTCATGGCGCTCCGATTCAGGTCGCTGGGACATCTATGCTGATTGCAGCAATATCCTGAACAAGACCTACTACGACTATTCCTACATCCCACAGCCAGGTCGATGGGGAAAAATAGGAGTGGCAATAAAGTTCTAATTTTTTCATAATCATTCCCGCACAAAAAAAAATCTTGGGCTGCAGAAATGCAGTCCAAGATCTTTTGTTATGATTCGCTGTCAATTAAGTTAACGTCACTTGAATTTTTTCAGTTCGTCGGCAAGCAGTTCGAAGGTGTCGCTCATTGCCTCATGCTGGCTTGGACTTGCTCCTCCGCACAGTTCCTTGAGTTTGAGCTTGAGAAGTTCTTCTCCTGTTGCAGCATCTGTGATTACAAGGGTTCCCCACACTTTGATGGCAGGACCAGGTACCCAGGACATGACTTTTGCATACATATCGACATTGTCGATTTTGATGGAAATGCTGTACTTTGCTTCGCTTTTATTTTCAGTAATATATACTTTCTTGAAGTTCTCGCGAAAGTCTTGAATAAAGCCATCGCGAGCCTTTAAAGCATAATGATCGATGTCGGGCCATCGCTCTTCTAAAGGAGAAGAATAGTCGTAGGTAGCTCCCTCGAAGGAGATTTCGAGCAACATGCCACCTTCAGCAGTCTTAAACAGTTTCTTGTTTCCGCTAAGATATTTGACACCTCCAGCGAATGCAAAGAAAGAACACATAATAGTCAGTAGGACTGACATGAGAAAACGTCTCATAGTTGTAATCTTTTTGGATTAAATTTATAATAGGATTATTTTAAAAATTTACTCCGACGTTGATGCTGAAATTGCCAGAGCGGGCTTTGTCGTCCCAGTCATCGTAGCTTGGGTAGATTTCGCTGAAGGCTTTGGTGTCGTTGCCGAGGTTGGTGAGTCCGAGATCATAGGCGAGTTCAAGATAGAAGAAGTCGATGGCGAGGCCACAGCCCATGCGAAGACCAGCGTCGAAACGCTTGAAGCGATTGGAATAGGTGTCGAGCTTCTTACGGTCGCCCATATTGTCACGTTTGATTTGTCCTCCTAATCCGAATCCGAAAAAGCCGCCAAAGAATGGCTGCACCGACAAGTCTGTCATATCTGCCAATGGGATGTCGTATTTGAGCACTACAGGAAATTCAATCTCGTGCATGCGCACTTCACTCCTGACTGTCCTGTCTGTAAGTTTTCCTCCTTTGATGCTGTAGAGAACTCCAGGTTCGAAGATGAGGGAAGTGTTACCGAGAGGAATACCTGTGATGAAACCGAAGTTCATGGCTGAAACAGAAGTGTTGTCGATTGCGTCGGTGTTGAAATGCAGTGATGAAGCATTATAACCGATGCGGAAACCATAATACAGATCATAGGAATCGAGTCGGGAAGGATAGTACGGACCTCCGAGATTTTGAGCAAATGTCGCGCTAACGGTCATGATGGCGACTATAAGAAGTGAATAAATCTTTTTCATGTTCATTACATATATTTAGATATTATGTCGCAAATATATGTCATTTCCCTGAAAAGGCAAATATTGCGACATAATAAATCAATCAAATGGGCAAAGATTTCTATCAATCGTCGGAGAATGACTGGAGCACCTTGCGATAGGTCGAGAAAATTTGTTGTTTCGACAGCATACCAAGGTACTTGCCGCTCTGGTCGATGAGAGGAAGGGTGACGGCATTGGTATTGTCAAACTGATTCATTACCTCTGCCATGTTCATAGTCGGATTGAGCTTGGCTGGAGGACCTATCATGATCTCTTCGACTGTCATGCGTTGATAGAGTCGAGGCTGGAACATGATGTTGCGCACATCGTTGATGGTGATTATGCCAAGGAAGCGTCCGTCGTAGTCGCAAACAGGGAAGGTGTTATGTTGCGAGTTGGCAATGACATTGACCAACTGCCCGAGATTCCATTCAGGTCGCACAATCTCATAGTCGTTGAGCGTGACATCATTGAGATTGAGCAGAGTGAGCACTGCCTTGTCCTTGTGATGGGTGATGAGCTGCCCCTTGAGAGCAAGGCGTCGGGTATAGATGCTGTATGGCTCGAAGATGCGTATGGTGCCATAGCTGATGGCAGAAGCGATGAGCAAAGGGAGAAAGAGATCGAAGCGGCCAGTGAGCTCGGCGCTGAGGAAGACACCCATGAGAGGAGCGTGCATCACGCCACTCATGACAGCTGCCATACCCATCACGGCGAAGTTCATCTCGGGCAGGAAGGTGAAGTAACCGGTGTGGTTGAGCACAATGGCGAAGAAGAGTCCTGCGAAGTTGCCGAGAAAGAGCGAAGGAGCAAACGTACCACCGCAGCCTCCACCGCCATTGGTAGCAGCAGTGGCAAATGCCTTGCTTGCCATGACGAGCAAGATGAACAGGCAGAAGACAAGGAAACTGCGTCCATGCATCAACCCATCTTCGCCCATCGATATCAGGTTGTAGAATATCGACTTTTCGGCAATCTCGTGGTATGTGCCGTTATAGATGTTCTGTATTGCCTCATAACCTTCGCCATAGAGAGGAGGAAGAAGGAAGATGGCACAGCTGAGGAAGAGACTTCCAATGATCCATTTCTTCCATGGGTTGGCGACTTTCTTGAACTGGTCTTCTGCCCAGAAGGTGCAACGGGTGAAGTAGAGCGACGCAAAGCCACAGAACACACCAAGCAGAAGGACATAAGGGATTCGTTCGACTGTGAAGTCCATCGTCTCGGTGAAATAGAACAGAGCCTTGCTACCCTCGACCGCATAAGCCACGCTCGCTGCTGTGACAGCACTGATGAGGAGAGGCATGATCGACGAAGCCGTAAGGTCGAGCATCAGCACCTCGACCGTGAACAGGAGTCCTGCGATAGGTGCCTTGAAGATGCCGGCAATACCAGCCGTGGCACCACAACCCAGAAGTATCATCATGGTGTGCTGGTCGAGACGGAAGGTGCGTCCGAGGTTGCTGCCAATGGCAGAGCCTGTGAGCACGATAGGAGCCTCGGCACCGACCGAACCACCAAAGCCGATGGTGACGCTCGATGCAAGAACCGACGAATACATATTGTGGGGCTTGATAATGCTCTTGCGCTGTGAGATGGCAGCAAGGATCTTGGTCACGCCATGACCGATGTCGTCGCGAAGGATGTAACGGACATAGCATCCGGCAATCAGGATACCAATCACAGGCCAGAGCAGATAGAGGTAGTTGGCACCATCTGTAAACGAATAGGTGAGCCAATGCTGGAACTGGTGGATCAGGAATTTGAGGATGAGCGCAGCCGTAGCACCTAGCAGACCTGTGACGAATGCCAGCACGATCACAAATTGCTGTTCGCTCAGGTGCTTTTCCCTCCACGAGAGTATTTGGTCGAATATTTTGCTTTTCCTTTTTTCCATTATTGGAAGACTATCTTCAGTAATCAGTTAATCAATAATCATATTCCTTTACCTGTCAGCACGGTCTTGACAGTGAGAGCCATAATCTTGAAATCGAGCATCATGGATTTTTTCTCAACATAGAGCAGGTCATATTTCATTCGTTCGATCATCTGCGACAGGTTGCTTGCATATCCGAATTTCACCATGCCCCAGGAGCTGAGTCCGGGCTTGACCAAATAGAGCTTCATGTATTGAGGAGCCATTCTGACAATCTGATCGACATAGTACTTGCGCTCTGGGCGAGGACCGACAAAGCTCATCTCGCCTGCAAGGATGTTCCAGAGCTGAGGCAGTTCGTCGAGACGGAACTTGCGTAGCACCAAGCCGAGCCTCGTAACTCGCTTGTCTCCTTTTGCCGAAAGCTGAGGCACGTCGGTCTCAGCATCCTTGTACATAGTCCGGAACTTCAGGATTGTATAAGGACAGGCATACAACCCGAGTCGCTCCTGCCTGTACAATACGGGTCCATCGGAATCGAGCTTGATCAGGATGGCAATAATGATCAAAGCTGGACTTAGTGCAATGAGACAGAAAATTGAAAAGACAATATCGAATAGTCGTTTAAACATTTTTATCTGATAACTTTTACCAATCCTCCGTCTCCTAACTTGATAATGCCCGAAGGCTGAGGGTTTTCTGTTTCGTCTTGTCTGAGTGGGACAATGAAATCGACTGCCTGTTTGATCTCCTCGCTGATGTCGGCGAAGCAGCGGGCGGTAGGCTCGCCACTGATGTTGGCGCTTGTCGAGACAAGAGGGTGTTTCAGACGGGCGCAGATGGCACTCGACACCTTCTCTTTGGTGATGCGTATGCCCATTGTCCCATCGTCGGCTATCAGCTCTTTTGCCACGTTGCGTGCTCGGGGCAGGATGAGTGTAAGTGGTTTGTCGGTTACCTCCCAGAGGTTCCAAGCAATTTCGGGAACACGGTCGAAATACCAATCAACACGGCCGATGGCTTCTGTAAGGCAAAGCATTGCCTTGGAGTCTTCACGGCGCTTGATTTCATATATTCGTTTGACAGCCTCGCTGTTGGTAGCATCACAGCCGATGCCCCAGACAGTATCGGTAGGGTAGAGGATAACACCACCCTTGTTCAGAACATCGACTGTCTGCTTTATTATATCGTTGAAGTTTTCCAATTCTAATTATTTGTTTATTGTTATTTTGTTTTTCTTGACCACTACTCCCTCGTGTGCAGCATTGACTTTTCTGCCATTCAGGTCGTAAGCTTCGCCATTGTCATCAGCCTTATTGCCATCGTCTGTTATCTGGCTGATGCCAGTAGGGTTGCTGACATTTATTGTTGCATTGGCTAAGCTGAAAGCTTTTCCGAATACGTTTGGTTCGGTGTCTTGGCAGATGCGGGCAATGAGATGATATTTGCCAGAAGGCACAGAAGCAGGAATGGTCATAGATGCCTTTCTTGTGTATGAGTAGGACTTTAATATGAATGGCTGAATATCGCTGATAGCATCGATTTGTCCGATTGCCCATTTGTTGCCTTCATCATCGGCAAGGAAAGCCCACAACGCACCATTGATGGTATAGGCAGAGACATTGATGAAGTTATTGACTGTTACCGTAATCTGATCACCGACGGTAACGTCTTCTTTGCTGCTTTCAGTCGATGCGTAAGAGATGACTGGTCCTTCATTTATACCATCTTCAGGCTTCAAGCCACAAATCAGTTCCAGCTCACCGGAGAAGTTCGAACTATCGGAAGCTCCTGTTCCTGCAGAACCTGGCGAGAAGTTGGTTATGAGGAAATAGCCGTTGCTCATTCCGTCCCAGCCCCAGTTGATATGGAAGAGAGGAGTGCCATAGGCATTGTAGCGGACACCATCGGCAATGAAGGCATGACCCTCCTTCTTGCTTGTGTCGGTACCGCCAATAAAGACAGGATGACCAGTTTCGAGTTGTTCTACAATCAAGGCACTCAATTCTTTTGAATTAGCATAATCGCTTTGAACAATATGAGCATCATGGTCGAATTTGAAATGCTCGTAGGCTCGTAGGTGAACATAAAAAGAAGAAGTGCCACTGGCCCCTGCCTTGTAGTCCATCTCGGTAGCCGCACCGCAGGCAGCCATCAGTTCGGCTACAGCCAATGCCGACTCTTCGTCATATTGCACAGAGCCTGAGTAATTGCCGATAAATACCTTGTTGCCTTTTTTGGTTATTTCGACAGGCTTAGGAGAGAGAATCATTCTGGTCTGCGGATTGTATCTTTTTACCAAAGCCCATTCGTCACTTCCTTCTGCCTTCGAAACAAGATAGAGCTTATAAGTTCCATCTTCGATTCTGCCAGGCATTGTGGCTGAGAATGGATAGGCCTTGTAATATGCATTTGAAGGAAGATCGTTGAGAGTAACCTCGCTTCCAACGACATCGATGAACTCATCGTCGTTCGAATAGAGTGCAAAGCGCACAGATCCTGTGAAAGAGCCACTCTTCTTGCACAAGAGCGTATCGGCATAGACCAGGATGCCCTTGTACGACCCTGATGGCACGAGACTCACGCACACGAGGTCGGGCGACAGATCCTTGTTTACCTTTTCTCCTGTCGGTTTGCCGAAATCAGGATAAGAATAGGTGTCGAGCATCTTTGCGTAATCGAAACGTGTATTGCCGAAATCGTATGATACATTGATATTATTGCTCTTTGAAGTATAATTGATTTGTCCAACACCCTGATCGGGGTATTGGTAATATTTCAGAATCATCGAAAAAGCCGTGGCAACACAACCTGTGACATAGTTGCCACCGCTGAAGGTCGGTGTCTTGAGGTTGTATGGAGCATTCTGTCCCCAGTTGATGTCACCAAGCAGAGGTGCAATGTCCTGATTGGCACGTGTGGCAACGTATGGCTCGAAAGCAGGGGCAGTGCCATCGATGACAGCATTGCAAGCCTGCTCGGTGTAACTCATCCAGAACTTCATTGCCGGAGGAATATTGTCTGGGTCAAAGATTCCTGTGTCGGAATAGCCCAAGATGGAAGGAAGCTTTTCATCGGTAGATACGATGACAAAGCCCTTATCATTCTTGCTGTTGAAGATTGAGAAAGCCTTGTTCTCAGTTTCCAGTACAGCTTCATCGCAGAGGAGCTTCTCCCGAGCTATCTGCCTGACATTGTCCATGCTGCGAGTCTGTGCTTCGATACTGTTATGTGTCAGAGACAAAAGACTCAATGCCGCAACGAAAGATATTGTTATTTTATTCATACGATATTCCAATTTTGTATAATAATGGGCAAAGATACTAAATTTTTCACTCTGTGGGTCTTTTTTGTGCCGACTTTTCAAAAAAATCATTATCTTTGCATACTTTTTTACTAAATATTATGATATCAGTTAATAATCTTTGTGTACAATTCGGTAAACGAATTCTTTTTCAAGACGTCAATCTAAAATTCACTAATGGCAATTGTTATGGAATTATCGGTGCAAACGGTGCTGGTAAATCTACTTTTTTGCGTGTATTGAGCGGTGAACTCGATCCTACTCGCGGAACCTATGAGATGGGCCCGGGCGAGCGTCTTTCGGTGCTCGAACAGGATCACAACAAATATGACCAATATACTGTCATCGACACTGTATTGCGTGGCAACACTGTGCTCTATGCAATCATGGAGGAGAAGGATGCCATCTACAACAAGGCAGAGATGACAGAGGAAGACGGCATGCGTGCTGCCGAGCTTGAAGAGAAGTTTGCTGAGCTCGATGGCTGGAATGCCGAGAGCGATGCAGCCATGCTCCTCAGCGGACTTGGCATCAAGGAGGATATGCACTATATGCTTATGGGCGACATCCCTGCCAAGCAGAAGGTGCGCGTGATGCTTGCCAAGGCTCTCTTCGGCAATCCTGACAACTTGCTCCTCGATGAGCCTACCAACGACCTCGACCTCGACACTGTGACTTGGCTTGAGAACTTCCTCGGCAACTTCGAGCATACTGTGCTTGTCGTTTCACACGACCGTCACTTCCTCGACTCTGTCTGCACCCACACTGTCGATATCGACTTCAGCAAGTGCAGCCTCTTTGCGGGCAACTACTCTTTCTGGTACCAGTCGTCACAGCTCGCGCTCAAGCAGCAGCAGATGCAGAACAAGAAGGCTGAAGAGAAGCGCAAGGAACTGGAGGAGTTCATCCGTCGATTCAGTGCCAATGTGGCTAAGTCGAAGCAGACGACCAGCCGCAAGAAGATGCTCGAGAAACTCAATGTCGAGGAGATCCAGCCTTCTACTCGCCGCTATCCGGGCATTGTCTTCACCCCTGAACGTGAGGTGGGCAACAAGGTGCTTGAGGTTCACGGACTGGGCAAGACCATCGAGGGAACAACTCTCTTCCACGATGTCAATTTCCAGATTGAGCCGGGCGACAAGGTGGTGTTCATCAGCCACGACCCTCGTGCCATGACTGCTCTCTTCCAGATCATCAATGGCGAGGACAAGGACCACGAAGGTACTTACAACTGGGGACAGACCATCACTACTGCCTATCTGCCTCTCGACAACAGTGCTTTCTTCAATACCGATCTCAACATGGTCGATTGGATCGCGCAGTATTCGGCAGATACTCTCGAAATCACTCTCAAGGGCTTCCTCGGACGAATGCTCTTCAAGGAGGAAGAAGTGCTCAAGAAGGCAAGCGTGCTCTCGGGTGGCGAGAAGATCCGCTGCATGATTGCACGCATGATGATGAAGAATGCCAATACACTCATTCTCGACTCTCCAACCAACCATCTCGACATGGAGTCAATTCAGGCATTCAACAATAACCTCCAGACTTTCAAGGGTGTTGTGCTCATGTCAAGCCACGACCACGAGTTCATCCAGACAGTCTGCAACCGCGTGATCGAGCTTGGTCCTAAGGGCATCATCGACAAGCGCACAGAATATGATGATTATATTACTGACGAGCGCGTCAAGGCTGCTCGCGAACGCATCTATTGATCGCAGTTTCATAACTAAATATTTGACCACAGAGGTTCCAGTGCTTTCTGGAGTTTCTGTGGTTTTCTTTTTTTAGCTAATCGGCTCAGGAAGTGAGAATATTTTGCCAAAAGTAGTTAAGTAGATGTCGTTTTTGCTTAATTACACTTAAAACACACGATGATTTGGAGCGACTTGTCCGATTAATGCCTATATTTGCAGAAGAAAATTGGAGATTGATGTAAATGAGATTATTAACCTATTAAAAAACGGAGAAAATGAAACGGATAATTACTTTGGCATTTATGGTACTTGTTGCCTATCTTATGCCGCAGAAAGCAGAAGCTTGTACTGGAATCACCCTGCATACCAGCAACGGAGAACCCGTGACTGCACGAACCATCGAGTGGGCTGGATCTGACTTGGAAAGCCGATACTCTATCGTGCCGCGTGGCTATCGTCAGTCTTCTTTCCTGCCTGATGGCACAAAGCGAGGAAAGGAATTTGTCGCAAAGTATGGTTATGTGGGCTTGGCTGTGCAGCAAGCAGAGTTTGTGACCGAAGGTGTCAACGAGGCTGGCTTGGCTGCTGGTTTGTTCTATTTCCCTGATTATGGCGAGTATGAGTCGTTCGATGAGAGTAAGAGAGAAGCAACGGTAAGCGACCTGCAGCTTGTCTCATATATTCTTGGTGAGTGCAAGACGATCGATGAGGTCAAGGAGGCAGTGGGAAAAGTGCATGTTGTCGCCATCGACCCTCGTGGCTCGACCGTTCATTGGCGCTTCACCGAAGAAAGCGGACGTCAGGTCGTGCTTGAGATCATTGGCCGAAAGCCAGTGTTCTATGAGAACGAACTTGGTGTGCTGACCAATTCTCCTTCGTTCGACTGGCATCTCACCAACTTGAATAACTTTGTCAATCTGGCAACAGGCCCTGTCAAGCAAAACAAGATTGGAGACCTGCAGTTGTCGGCATTTGGCGGAGGAAGCGGCTTGCACGGAATCCCTGGCGACATGACACCTCCTTCTCGCTTCATTCGTGCTGCCTTCTTCCAAGCCACTGCCCCTAAACTCGACTGTGCAGAAAAGACAGTGACACAAGCTTTCCACATTCTCAACAACTTCGATATTCCTACGGGTATTCAGTTTGGCGCAGGTCAGGAAGTGCCTGATATTCCGAGCGCAACTCAATGGACAGTGGCGACCGACCTGAAGCATCACCGCATCTATTACCGCACGATGCATAATGCCACTATCCGTTGCTTCGACCTGAATAATATCGACTTCGGGAAAGTAAAATTCCAGTCTTATCCGCTCGACAAGGAGAAGTCTCAACCGATTGAGATGATGACTGATTTCTGATTATTGATCGATCGATTGCTGGTTATTGCTTGCCTCGCTTCAGCGAACTGAGCATTCCGCAGGCAGCAAAGATGTCTTCTCCACGTGAGGCACGGATGGTAGCAGTGAGACCATGTTCGTTGAGAATGTCGCGGAACTTCTCCATCTGTGTCATGTCGGTCGTCTGCAGTTCCACATTCGGAATGGCGTGGAAGCGGATGAGGTTGACCTTGCAGTCTAAGCCTGAAAGCAGTTTCAGCAAGGCATGGGCATGACGTGCATCATCGTTCAGACCTTTGAAGACAATATATTCGAAGGTCAGATGACGCTGGTGGCTGAAATCGTATTGGCGAAGCAGGTCAAGAACCTCCTCGATAGGATAAGCCTTTTCGACAGGCATCAGCTGTGCACGTTCCTGCGAATATGGGCTGTGGATGCTGATGGCCAGGTGGCATTGGCTCTTGTCGAGAAACTCCTTCAGGTGCTGCATCTGTCCGATGGTAGAGACAGTGACGCGCTTCGGACTCCATGCCAAACCCCAAGGTGCGGTAATGACTTCGAGCGCCTTGAAGACAGATTCAGGATTGTCGAGTGGCTCGCCCATTCCCATAAAGACGATGTTGGTCAGACTCTGGCTTTCAGGTATGGCGAAGATCTGGTTGAGAATCTCTGACGTGGTCAGATGCCCATTGAACCCCTGCTTGCCGGTCATGCAGAAATAGCAGTTCATCTTGCAGCCCATCTGGCTTGAGACGCACAGAGTGGCACGGTCGTGGTCGGGGATATAGACAGTCTCGACTAGCTTGTCGGTGCTGGTGCGGAAGAGGTACTTGATGGTTCCGTCTTTCGACACTGCAGCCTCGGCAGGATCATAGATTCCTACCTCGTATTGCTCGGCCAGTCGGGCGCGATGAGCCTTCGAGATATTGGTCATATCTTCAATCGAGCGCACTCGTTTCTCATAAATCCATTGCGCAATCTGCTTGGCGGTAAACTTTGGCATGTCCAATGCAGCCACGATCTCCTGCAGTTCGGCCAGCGTTTTGCCTAAAAGAATTTCCATTGTCTTTATTTATTAATAATGTATAAACAATAAATGGCGACATTATGCCGCCATTTATTGATATTGTCGTTCTTAAGATTAATAGAAGTTGATGCGGTTGTCTTCGATGTCAGCTGCGTTCTGGAGAGCAGAAAGGGCTGCACTGCCGAGATAGATATAGTCGCGAGAGTTTGCAACTGTCTGCTTGCGTGCTTCAACGTCATACTCAAGTTCCTTGTTGTTCTTGTCGATAACCTGGAGCATGACAGCAGCGTTGCGGCCAGCTATAGGACCAACGAGAGTGCCAGGAGCAGCCTTTGTAGCTGCAGCGAGAACTGAAGGTTCAATGCCGAGACCAGAAACTGAAGAGAGGTTGAAGTTGACGAAGCGAGCAGTATCGACCTTTGCCTCGAAAGCAGAAGCCACACCTGCAAGGCTCTTGTCGGCAGTAGCATTGATGTCGTTTACGAGCTTTGCAACCTTAGCTGCAGGAAGAGCGTATGCATTGGCAACCTGCTTGTAGAAAGTAGTGTCGTTGAGGTTCATGTAGCCTTCCTGAATATCGCCTGTGATGGCAACTACGAGGAGGTTGTCGTCGCACTCGAAGATTTCAGAAACATCGCCCTTGCTGTTCTGGAAAGCGAAGCGTACAGCCTGACGAGCATCGGTAACCTGACCGATGTTGTAAGCAGTAGCAGCGATTGTTGTAGGCATCATGAAGAAGCCTGCATCAGTAGCGTTGGCAACCATGTCCTTGATCGACTTGTTGTCGGTGAGGAACTGGTTGAGCTTGCCGAACTCATCGCGGCGAGTTGCGCTTGAAGGAGTAACCTCAAGAGCATATACAGCAACCTTTGACTTTGCCACTGGCTTAGTAGCATCATTGACCTTACCTACAAAGAAGATAGAATTAGTGCCCTGAGTGAGATTATGAGTGAAGATCTGACCCTTGGCAGTGCCGTTGATCTTGTCAGAAACTTCCTTGCCGAACTGCTGGACAGCGAAAGCTTCTGTAACCCAGCCAGTGAAAGCCTGCTGCTGAGAGTAGCCTGCAAGAGCTGTCTCTGGTGTCTTTGCGAAAAGATCCTTGATGCTGTCAGCCTCTGCCTGAGTAGGAACAACTACCATTGAGATGTTCAATGAGTCAGGAGCAACAGTCTTATCCATGATACGAGCCATCATGTAGATAGTACCATCCTGAAGGCTTGGCTCAAGGATTTCTGCAGTGTTGCCACCGTCAACATAAGCCTTGAGGTCGCCAGAGAAGCTGTTGTTGTTGACAAATGCGTCGATATAAGAAACCAGTGAATTGCTGTTTACAAGATCTGCAACGTCGCTTGCAGTTGAGAACTCCTCGCGTACAGCCTCCATGTCTGCCTTGACTGCATCGAAGTCAGCCTGGCTTGGACGGAGCTTCACAGCGATGTAGCTGATGTCGCGAGTCTGGGTGTTGAGCTTGTAGTTGCGCTTTGTAGCGTTGTAGTAGTTCTTGACAGCGTCGGAAGAAACCTTGACAGCTGAGTCAGCCACGTTGAAAGCGTTGAGCTTAACGTAAGCGAAAGAACATTCCTCGTTGTCACCGTTGAAGTTGTCGAGAGCCTCGAGCTTGTTAGGCTTCACGGCTGCAGCAACCAGACCCTGGTACTTCTCAACAAGACGAGAAAGTGCGATTTCGTCTTCAATCTCCATCCAGTTGCTGCGAGTAGCAAAAGGATACTGTGCAGATGCTTCTTCGAAAGAGTCGTTGACGATGAGGTTGGTGAAGAACTGAGCGATAGAAGGAGCCTGCTCACCGAAATACTGAGTGAGGATTGGAGAGATGTGCTCGCCCTGTACGAGTTCGTTGATTTCGTCGTCGGTAACAGAGAGACCGAGATCCTCGCAAGTCTTGTTCAGGAGGTTCTTGATGACGCACTCGCTGTAAACCGTCTGAGTGAGCTGCTGAGAAGCGTTGTTGTCGAGATCCTGACCCATCATGGTCTTGTAGAACTCTGACTTGCGCTGACGCAAAACCTCAAACTGCTCATAAGTAACTTTGTCTCCATCGATAGTGACAACCTTGTCGCGTGAGCTCTGCATGATTGAGCTGCTGCTTGTAAGAAGGTCGCCGATGATGAAGGCTGCCATTGCGAAACCTACGATAACCAAGAGGGCTACAGAGTGGTTTCTGATTCTTTGTAAAACTGCCATTTTTGTTTAGTATTTTAATTTTTGAAATTGATTTCTCTGTTATTGAAAGAACTTTCTGTGCCTGAAGAGCTCAACTCGCTCGCGTGTAACGCGCACATTTACGTGCATGACATAAAAAGCATGCAAAGATAATCATTTTTTTTGAATATCTCTGCACTTTTATCGAAAAATCTGTATTGTCTTGCTTATTTTCGGCCAATAAGTCTTGTTTGGTTGGCTATTTATTCGTTAATACGGATGTTTATCAGCTCAATCTTCGTTGCCGAAGCCTTCTTGATGGTCATTGTTATCTTGTCGTCGTCGATGTTCACGATGTCACCCTCGTGAGGAAAACTCTGCAGTTCGTGAAGCACCAGTCCTGCCAGTGTGAGGTATTCTTCCGACTCTGGCAGGTTGAGGTCGAGCTCTTCGTTGATCTTGCTTATCTCAAGTCGTCCTGACAGTTCGTACTCATTGTCCGAGATCTTCTTTTTGACGAGCTGCACATGGTCGTGTTCGTCTTCAATGTCGCCAATAATTTCTTCAAACAGGTCTTCCATCGTAATCACGCCTGCCGTTCCGCCGAACTCATCGACCACGGCTGCGATGCTTTTCTTCTGCTCCATGAGCATCCTGAGCACCTTGTTGGCAGCCATTGTCTCAGGAACAAAAGGGATAGGTATGATTTTCGAAGTCCATTGTTTTGGCTTCTTGAACATCTCTGACGAATGAATGTAGCCGATCAGGTTGTCGATATCTTCCTTATAGACAGGCAACTTGGAGTAGCCAGTTTCGACAAAGAGGCGATTGAGATTGGCGAATGACGTATCGACCGACACTGCGCTCAGCTCCGAACGCGGGATCATGCAGTCGCGCACCTTGACGTTCGAGAAGTCGAGGGCGTTCTGGAACAGCTGCAGCTCCTGCTGGTCGTTGTCATCGTCGTCCTCATCAGCCGAGTCGAGACCTTTCTGCACAAAGAAGTCGAGGTCAGTTTTGGTCAATACCCCTTTTTTCTCCTTGATGATCGGCACTCCGGCAATCTTCAGGATGATGTGGCTGAGCAATGTCGAGAAAGTCGAGATAGGATAGAGGATCCAGTAGATGCCGTAGAGCGGAATGGCAAACGAACGAAGCATCATGTTTGGGTTGAGCTTGAACAGAGTCTTTGGCAGATATTCGGCCGTAAACAGGATGATGATGGTCGAAAGCACCGTCTGAATCAGTGCCACGAGAAGCTCGTTGCTGCAGAAAAGATGTAACCATGGCTCAATCAGCTTTGCCATCAGAATACCATAGATGATGAGGGCAATATTGTTGCCAACCAGCATCGTCGAGATAAATCGCTCGGTGTTGGAGTAGAAGAACCTGAGGATGTCGGATGTCGAGCCTTCCTTGCGGTTGTCAAGTTCCAGACGGACACGGTCTGCACTTATGAATGCTATCTCCATGCCGCTGAAAAATGCGCTGAAAAGCAGAGTGATAAGTATTGAAATGATTAACGTACTACTCATCTTGATTTATTAGACCTTTTACTTTGGCTCCGGTGTTCTCGTCGCTTTTATTGTTTTTGAAGTCGATTCTGGGTTCGTTGGTTCCTGCTATGCTGTCAGCAGCCATGTTGCTTGATGTGCTGTCCTGCCTTGCACTACCCATAGCATCCTCCTGGAAAGGAAAGATGCCCGAAGTCTGACGAATCTCATATTTGGTGAATGCATCATCGCTCGTGAAGCCAAATCCCTCGATGATTGCATCCGGACGTTCGATGTGGATGAACGAATCGGAATAGACCTTATGGTTGCGCATGTCCCAATACAGGTCGTTGGTCTCAAAGTATTCGCCCGCTGTGTTGCGGATCTTGACGTTCTTGATCAGGTGCCACAGCTGCTTGGTCTCGTAGTTATAGGCAGTGTCCGACTCGATGCTGAACTCTGTGGCGAAGGTAGTGTCGATCTGATCGAGACAGATTCCTTCAGGGAAGTACCAGTATTTGTTCCTGACATCGTTCTCATACACATACCAGAGCGGAGCAATCGCCTTGTATTTGATCACGCCCGAGTCGGAGATCAGCATGTTGACGTCGGAAGTGACCATGTTGGGAAGCTCGATTGAGTCTCCTTCGCCAGCCTGTTCCTTCGACTCAGCCGAACAGCCCACGAACATCGGGAGGACCGAGAACAGCAGAAAAATGTATAATAAATATCTCATCGTTCAGAATAAATCTCTCTATGTAATGTGTCGAAATATGAGGATTTCGTAGCAGAAGCCCCATTTTTCGAACAAAAAATTCAAAAAAATGACTGTTGTCAGGTGCAAAGTTAATGCTTTTTTACTAACTTTGTGCCAATCTATCTCAAAAAAGTTAGATAAATATATTTTTTATGGTAGATAATGGTATTTTGATTTTTGGCATAGACAAGTTTGCGTTTGTCAGTCAACTCCCCTTATCTGCTGTTAACCCGCAAAAACGAAATGAAGCAATATTTAGACCTTGAAAGAAGAATCTTGACCGAAGGAACCCGAAAGGAAGACCGCACGGGCACAGGCACAATCAGCATTTTCGGACATCAGATGCGATTCGACCTCAGCGAAGGCTTCCCTTTGGTCACAACCAAGAAGATGTTTACGCGAGGCATAATCGAGGAACTGCTGTGGTTCATCAGCGGTGACACCAACAAGAAGACGCTGCAGGCGAAGAACGTTCACATCTGGGACGAATGGGGCGATGATGAAACTGGCGAGCTCGGTCCAATCTACGGCCATCAGTGGCGTGCCTGGCAGGACTATGACGGAGGCTCGATTGACCAGCTCATGAATGCCATCGAGACCATCAAGAAGAATCCTGATTCGCGCCGCATCATCGTCAGCTCATGGAACGTGGCGCAGATCGACCAGATGGGGCTTCCTCCCTGCCACTGTTTCTTCCAGTTCTATGTTGCCGACGGCAAGCTCTCGCTCCAGCTTTACCAGCGCAGTGCCGACACTTTCCTTGGCGTGCCGTTCAACATCGCCTCTTACGCGCTTCTCGTCATGATGGTGGCACAGGTCACTGGCCTTCAGCCTGGCACCTTCGTCCACACGCTCGGCGATGCCCACATCTATCTCAACCATCTCGATCAGGTCAACCTCCAGCTCTCGCGCGAGCCGCTGCCATTGCCTAAGATGGTGCTCAACCCTGAAATCAAGGACATCCGCGACTTCCGCATCGAGGATTTCCACCTCGAAGGCTATCAGTGTCACCCTGCAATCAAGGGAGAGGTGTCGGTATAATTGCCAATCAAATTGCGCAAAAATACTCATTATCGAAAAATAAGGAGTATCGAAGGCAAATTATTTGAAAAATAAGACAGATTTCCGAAAGAAAATTTTTATATTTGCAAAGTTAATAACTTTACTGAGTACTAATAACAAAATAGATTTTAGATTATGACAATCAATGAATTTGATTTCGCTGGCAAGAAAGCTATCGTACGTGTAGATTTCAATGTGCCATTGAAGGAAGGTAAGATCACTGACGATACTCGTATCCGCGGTGCAGTTCCAACTCTCAAGCTCATCCTCGAGAAGGGCGGTGCTCTCATCATCATGAGCCACATGGGCAAGCCAAAGGGAAAGGTTAAGCCAGAGCTCTCACTTGGTCAGATCAAGGACGCAGTTGCTGCTGCTCTCGGTGTTCCTGAAGTTAAGTTCGCTCCTGATTGTGCTGCTGCTGATGCTGAGGCTGCTGCATTGAAGCCAGGTGAGGTGCTTCTTCTCGAGAACCTTCGTTACTATCCTGAAGAGGAGGGTAAGCCAGTAGGTATCGACAAGGAGGATCCTGCTTACGAGGCTGCTAAGAAGGAAATGAAGGGCAAGCAGAAGGACTTCGCAAAGAAGCTCGCTTCTTATGCTGACTGCTACGTAATGGACGCATTCGGTACTGCTCACCGCAAGCACGCTTCTACTGCTGTCATCGCTGACTACTTCGATGCTGACAACAAGATGCTCGGTCTTCTCATGGAGAAGGAAGTGACTGCTGTTGACAATGTGCTCAACAACATCAAGCGCCCATTCATCGCTATCATGGGTGGCTCAAAGGTTTCTTCTAAGATTGGTATCATCGAGAACCTCCTCGGCAAGGTTGACAAGCTCATCCTCTGCGGTGGTATGACATATACATTCGCTAAGGCTCACGGCGGCGAGATCGGCGATTCTATCGTTGAGATGGATAAGCTCGATGTTGCTCTCAACGTTGAGAAGCTCGCTAAGGAGAACGGCGTTGAGCTCGTTATGGCTCCAGATGCTACTTGCTGCGATGGTCTCGACTTCGGTTCAATGACTGTTAAGGAAGGTGCAAAGATCGAGAATCACCCATCTAACGCTATCCCTGCTGGCATGGAGGGTCTCGATGCAGGTCCTGAGGCTCAGAAGCTCTTCGCTGAGGCTATCAAGGGTTGCAAGACTATCCTCTGGAACGGTCCTGCAGGTGTGTTTGAGTGCGACGACTTCACTGCTGGTTCACGTGCTATCGGCGATGCTATCGCTGAGGCTACTGCTGAGGGCGCATTCTCTCTCATCGGTGGTGGTGACTCTGTTGCTTGCTGCACTAAGTTCGGTCTCACCGACAAGGTTTCTTACATCTCTACTGGCGGTGGCGCTCTTCTCGAGGCTATCGAGGGTAAGGTGCTCCCAGGTGTAGCTGCTATCAAGGGCTAATCAATAAACTACAATATGAAACAGGCAAAGGCGTTTCTTTGCCTGTTTCGTTTTTTCATAAAGAAATAAGAAATGAGAGAATTCAAGGACTTGAAAATTGCAGTAGCAGGTACGGGCTATGTGGGCTTGTCGATTGCTACATTGCTGGCACAGAACCATGAGGTGGTGGCTGTCGATGTGATTCAGGAGAAGGTAGATAAGATCAATAACCGTGTTTCGCCTATCCAGGACGAATACATCGAGAAGTATTTCGCCGAGAAGACACTTAATCTGCGTGCCACACTCGACGGACGTCAGGCTTACAGCGATGCCGACTTTGTGGTTATTGCAGCTCCTACCAACTACGATCCTGTCAAGAACTACTTCGATACAAGCCACGTTGAGGAGGTCATCGACCTTGTGCTTGAGGTCAATCCTGATGCTGTGATGGTGATCAAGAGTACCATTCCTGTGGGCTATAGCCGTTCGCTTTATGCCAAGTATGCCCTCAAGTTCCTGCTCAAACCAGAATTGAAGGGCAAGAAGTTCAACCTGCTCTTCTCGCCAGAGTTCCTCCGCGAGAGCAAGGCTCTTTACGACAATCTCTATCCTTCACGCATCATCGTGGGCTTCCCAAAGCTCATCGAGATCGACGATGCTCACTTCACAGAGGAGAATGCAGCCATCACAGCCATCGGCAACCCTGATGCCGAGCAGTTTGCACGCACCTTCGCCGCTCTCTTGCAGGAAGGCGCACTCAAGCCAGATATTGACACTCTCTTCATGGGCATGAAGGAAGCAGAGGCAGTGAAGCTCTTTGCCAATACTTATCTGGCACTGCGTGTCTCTTACTTCAATGAGCTCGACACCTATGCCGAGGTCAAGGGTCTCGACACTATGGCTATCATCCAGGGCGTTGGTCTCGATCCTCGCATTGGCACTCACTACAACAACCCAAGCTTCGGCTATGGTGGCTATTGCTTGCCAAAGGACACCAAGCAGCTGCTCGCCAATTATGCCGACGTTCCGCAGAACATGATGTCGGCTATCGTCGAGAGCAACCGCACTCGCAAGGATTTCATTGCCGACCAGGTGCTCGCCAAGGCTGGTGCTTATCAGGCTAATGCAACTTGGGATGCAAGCAAGGAGAAGGACGTTGTCATCGGAGTCTATCGTCTCACCATGAAGTCCAATTCCGACAATTTCCGTCAGTCGGCTATTCAGGGTATCATGAAGCGTGTCAAGGCCAAAGGCGCACAGGTCATCATCTATGAACCAACGCTCGAAGATGGCAGCAGCTTCTTCGGCAGTAAGGTGGTCAATGACCTCAATGAGTTCAAGGCACAGAGTCAGGCCATCATCGCCAACCGCTATGATGCTTGCCTCGACGATGTTCAGGACAAGGTCTATACGCGCGACATCTTCCGTCGTGACTAATCTGATGCTACGATCATTTCTGCAAAAAGAAATGCTGTCGTGACAATAATAAAGGCTGAAAGCATAAAGCTTCCAGCCTTTATTTATTATGTATATTGAGGTGCTGATCTCTTGTTTATTATGCATAGTGAGATGCTTCTCTCTTGTTTATTTCTTATGAATAGTGATGATGCTGATCTCTGGCCTTACTCCAATACGGATTTTCGGACCAACACCTCCCAAGCCAGTATTGACATTCAGATACTGGTTGCCTTCCTGATAGAGCCCCGAAAACTCTGGGTATTTCCATTTTGAAGGACTCCATGAGCCAATCCTGAACTGCATAGCGTGAGTATGTCCCGAGAGTGTCAGGTCGATGTTGGTATTTGGCAGAACCTCATTGCGCCAATGCGTCGGATTGTGGCTGAGGAGTATGGCAAAGCAATCGTCGGTTTTGTTCTCCTCGCCAGCAGAAGAAAGCCCGCAAGGCTGGATATTGTGGAGAGCCTTGCCAAGGTCGCCATAGACCGAGAACGGTGGTTCGCCAATATTCTCGACACCGATGATGAGGATGCTGTCGTTGCCGCGTTTCAGCCAACGGCTCTCATTGTCGAGCAATTGCCAGCCAGCTTCGCGCTGAATCATGCGCAATGAGTCGCGGTCGGCTTGTCGGCGCTTGTCATCAAAGTCCCAAACATAGTCGGCATAGTCGTGATTGCCCATGACGCTAAAGACAGGGATGCCTGTCGATGAGAGCTTGCTCATGACGTTGCGGAAGGGAATGGCTTGAGCCGAACGTATAGTCACAAGGTCGCCCGTGAAGCAGATAACGTCAGGTTCTTCGGCAAGAATACGATCGATGATCTTCTCGACAAAGCTGAATTCCTTCTCTTTGTCAAACGAATCGAGATGGAAGTCGCTGATATGTGCAATCTTGAAGCCGTCGAACGCCTGTGGCACACGGCTGCTCACCAACTCTGCGTGACTCACCTTGACGCGAAGTCGGGTGACGTATCGTCCGCATAGTCCTGTGATTATCATGCTCACAATCACAACGATAAGCACCGACAGACGAATGACATTAGCAGCATGCTTGTCAAACATCAGACGCATTATTCTATAGAATATCTGGTCGATGATGAGTCCGACGACAAGCAGAACAATTATGATGATTCCCCAAAAAATCAGCCGATGCATAAAAGCGATAAGAATAAAATATTAAAGTCTAAAAAATAACGCCCAGAAAGGGCAAAAGCGTCATTTACCAGCACTCGATATCCTTGGCATCCTTCTCCGAAAGTATTGACTTGTGGAATTCAGGATCCTTGCCAGCCTTGCGCTGCGCCTTGTAGTCTTCGAGCAGCACGAAGGTCTTCTTCGAGAGCAGGGTTATGGCGATGAGGTTGCAGATGGTCATGAGTCCCATGAGCAGATCGACGATGCAGAATGTCTCCTGAAGCGTCATGAACGTGCCAGCCAGCACCACGCCACCAGTCAGCAGTCGGAACACAAATACCGCCTGGGGCTTCTTGGTGATGAAGCGGATGTTGGTTTCGCCATAGAAGTAATTGCCGATGATCGAGCTGTAGGCAAAGAAGAAGATGGCAGCCGTGATGAAATATCGTCCAACAGGGCCAATCTCAGCTTCGAGCGACTGTGTTGTAAGCACAATGCCATCAGCATCGCCATTGTAGAGCCCAGCTATGAGCACGATGAAGGCCGTACACGTACATATTAATAATGTGTCGGTGAAGACGCCGAGCGACTGAAGCAATCCTTGCTTCACAGGATGGGTGATATGAGCCGTGGCAGCAGCATTAGGCGCACTACCTTCACCAGCCTCGTTGCTGAACAATCCTCGCTTCACACCCTGAAGCACTGCCATACCCACAGCACCGCCCATTGCCTGGTCAAAACCAAAGGCATTGCTGAAGATGAGGCGGAAGATGTCGGGAATGATGTTGATATTGAGCGCAATGACCACAATGGCGATGATGACGAAGCCGACAGCCATCACTGGCACGATGATGGCAGAGAAGCGCGAGATGCGCTGAACACCACCAAAGATGATGATGAGAGTGGCAACAGTCAGCACGATGCCCACCCACACGATATTGAAGTGGCAGGTATCGGCAAGCGCAGTGCAGAGCGTGTTGCTCTGAACCATCTGATTGGCAAGACCGAAGGTCATGGTGATGAGCACGGCGAAGATGATGCCAAACCAGCGCTTGTGCAAGCCCTGCTCCATGTAATAGGCAGGTCCGCCGTAGAATGCGTCAGCACCTCGTTTCTTGTAGATCTGTGCCAATGTAGCCTCGACAAAGGCTGTTGCCGAACCAAGGAAAGCCATGAGCCACATCCAGAACACCGCACCAGGTCCGCCGATGAAGATGGCCGAAGCCACACCAGCGAGATTGCCTGTGCCGACACGGCTGGCAAGCGAGATGGCAAAGGCCTGGAAACTATTGACGTGCTTCCTTTTCTTTGGCAAGCCATTGCCGCTAACCACGCTTTCAGCCTCTTCCTTGTCCTTGGCAAGATTGCCCGACTGCGTGAGCAGCTTCACCATCTCGCCGATCATGCCGAACTGCACTCCTTTCAGACGGAGCGTGAAATACAAGGCGCAAGCCACCAAGAGCGTAACGACAACGTAGGTCCAAAGATAATAGTTGGCGCTGTCGATGATTCCTATGATTCTATCAAACATATTTCTTGAAAATATCAAATTACTGCGATTGTCAAAACACACAACTTGCTGCCATTGCGCAAACAAATTGTCACCATTCTTCCGTAATAGCGTGCAAAGTTACTCATTTTTATTGTAATTAGCAAAAATATCACACAAGAAAACCAATAATCATGGAAATATCACAACTTTATGCTGAAATTGACAGAAATCATTCTGCCTGTGAGATAGTTAGGCACTGCATATTGCATGTTATCGACCGATGTGATCCAATAGTAGGAGTTGACGTTGTCGAAATCCATCAGGTTGAAGATGTCGATTCCGAGTGCCATCTCCTTGATGCTGCTCCACTTGCCACGGTTCATGAATCTGCAGTTGTCGGAGTTCCACACGCGCGATGCTCCGAGGTCGATGCGCTTGTAGGCAGGTGTGCGGAACATGCCCGACTCTCGTCCGCCGAGTGGCGAGTAGGTAGGCAATCCATCGTTCATCACACCGCGCAAGCTAACCTTGTAGCTGTCGTTGCCTGGCCAGAAGTCGCTGAAGAACATGCCGATGCTGTAGCGCTGTTCGGTCGGACGCGAGGTCTTCAGTCCGGCGAAGTCTTCTCTCGACCTGTTGAGCGAAAGGCTGATCCACGAGTCTGTGCCTTCGACAAATTCGCCAAAGAGCTTCATGTCCAGACCCGTGCTGAATGCCTTGCCGTTGTTGTAGCCGAGGTAGCGGATCTGCACGTTATCGACGGTGTAAGGCACATAGTCGGTGATGTGCTTGTAATAGGCTTCGGCAGTCAGCTTGAACGGACGGCCATAGGCACTGAACGTATAATCCGAGCCGACGATGACCTGCAGCGAATGCTGCGACTTGATGTCGGAGTTCATCGCAATCATCGAATTGCCGTCGGGGTCGATATATGTCTTGCGATATTCCTTATAGAAAGGCGACTGCGAATAGAGTCCTGTCGCCACACGCAGAGTCAGCCCTGGCTTGCTGTCGGGCGTGAAGGCGAGCGAAGCACGAGGCGAAAACAAAGCCTCGCGGTTGTAAGTCCAGTAGAGGAAACGCAGTCCTGTCACAAGGTAGAATCGTCCGCCAAGGGCGTTCCAGCCGAAGTTGTCCTGTACGAATGCCTCGTATTTGGTCGTGACATTGTCGTAGAAGCTGTGCAGGTTATAGACCATATTGACCTGCTGATCGACGTGCGGCAGAGTATAGCCAGCCGAGTCGCGCCGTTCCCATTCGGCAATGCGGTCGGTGATATATTCGCCCCTGACCCCTACGCCATAGCTTATCTTGTTGTGGCCAATCTGCGTCGTGCCTTTGAGCGAAACAGCCACCACCGATGCGTCAAGATAGTTGCGTGCATGTTCGTGATATGCTCCCACTCCCAATGAGCCTTGTCCACCCTCGGTTGCGCTGTCGAGCCAGTATTCGCCCGAAATGTCGTAAGTCACCTCCTCGTCGGTCTTGAAAGCCGATGCGAGCAGTCGCAGATCAGTGTTGCGCAATCCTTTGTAATTGAGGGTAAAAGCACCGAAATATGTGTCGAATCTGTCGCGCTCCTTACCATCGAAATACACCATGAATCTCTTCATGTTGTCCATCGTGCCAAACGAAGTCTCGCGAGTCTTTGGTGTGAATCTGTAGCGATTGGTGGCGATGTTGCCGAGGAAGCTCACCGACAGCTTGTCGTTCAGGTCGTAGGTGAGGAAGGTCTGATAGTCGAAGAACCGTGGGTCGTATTCGCCCTTTGTGTCGAGCGATGAGAGCAGTGAGGCATTGCGCTTGAAGCGTATTCCGTGGAGCTGCGAGAACCGTTTTGAGCTTTGTCCTAATGAAGCCGAAGCGCCCATGAAGTTTACGTTTGCTTCTGCCTCGAAGCGTTCTGGCCGCTTGTAGGTGATGTCGAGCACCGACGACATCTTGTCGCCATATTCGGGCGCGAAGCCTCCTGTCGAGAAGCCGATCGAACCCACCATCGACGAGTTGATGAACGATAGTCCTTCCTGCTGGCCGCTGCTGATGAGCTGCGGTCGATAGATCTCGATGCCGTTGACATAGACCAGGTTCTCGTCGAACGAACCGCCTCTCACCGAGTATTGCGATGACATCTCGTTGTTCATCGTCACGCCTGCCATTGTGCCCAAAAGGTCTTCTACGGCATTGCCCGAAGCCGTTGGCGTGCGCTTCAGCTCGTCAGTTCCTATCTTCTCCACGCCATTGTTGTTGCGCTGTCGTGCCACCACCTCTACGTCATTGATCACAGCCGTATTGGGCAGCATCTGCACGTTGAGGCTGACCTTCTCGCCATCCTTGACGTTGGTGTTCACGACCCTCTCCACGCGCTTGTAGCCGAGCGAAGTGAAGATGATGCGCAGGGTGTCGCTCTTGCCCACGCGCAGGTCATATTCGCCCTTGAAGTTCGACAGCGTGCCGATGCTGCCACGTGACAGTCGTATGTGTACCATATCCATCGGTGCGCCCGTCTCGTCGGTCACCTTGCCTTGCACCACGACGCTCTGGGCCTTTACCATCGTAAAGACCGAGAAGAGGGCCAATATGTAGAATAGAATGCTGCGCATATAGTAATAACGCAGAAAAGGCTGTTTTATTATCTGATGACCACCTGTTTTATCACTTCGTTGCCAAGTTTCTTGTTCAGGGCATTCTTGATGAACGTGCGCTTCATCATAAGTTCGTTCTTGAGCGAAGGCGATTTCAGTTCCACGAACAAGTAGCCGCTCTGAAGGAATATCCTGTCGGTGGCAAGTGTTATCTCGTCGCCCAAGGTCTCTTGCCACATCTCGGCAATCTTGTCGCCAAACACCTGATTCTCCAGCTGGTTCAGCTTGAGGAATTGGTTAAGTATCTCGCCAATAGGCTGTGCGTCCTTTCTTTCCATTGTTGCCCTGATGTTGTTTTACTTCTCCGAGAGAAGCTGATAATTGCCATTATTAACACTGAAAAGCTTGTAAGAGTCAGTGAGTTGTCCGATGATGCGGTCGATGTATTCGCGATTGGTGTCGGTGATGAATATCTGGCCGAAACGCGACGATGCCACGAGCTTGATAATCTGTTCCACGCGGTCGCCATCCAGACGGTCGAAGATGTCGTCGAGCAGTAGGATAGGAGTGGTGTCGCCCATCCGTCGCAGGAAGTCGAACTGTGCGAGCTTGAGCGTCACGAGAAAGGTCTTGTTCTGCCCTTGGCTTCCCATCTGCTTCATCGGATGTTCGCCAATAAGCATCTCAAGGTCATCTTTGTGTGCGCCTCTTGTGGTGTATTGGAGCGCAAGGTCGCGGCTGCGGACCTCGTTGAGCTGCGGGATGAGCGAGCCGTTGGCGAAGTGCGAGGTGTAGGAGAGTGAGACGGCCTCGCGGTTGAGCGAGATCTTCTGGTAGAACTCCTGGAAGACAGGGTTGAACTCCTCGATAAACGATCGTCGCGCCGCATGGATCTGCTGTCCGTAGAAGTCCATCTGCTCCTCACAGATGCTGTAGAGGTTCCAGTCGGTGCATGGCGGATCCATCTTCAGGAGCGTGTTGCGCTGCTGTAGGGCACCGTTGTAGCGGATGAGGGCGTTGAGGTAGGGCTTGTTGAACTGCGAGATCACCATGTCCATGAACCTGCGTCGCTCGTCGCTGCCGCCGTTGAGCAGGATGCTGTCCGATGGTGTGAGCATGACGATGGGCAACAGTCCGATGTGATCCGACAGACGCTTGTATTCCTTGCCGCCGCGCTTGAACGATTTTTTCGACTTCGACTTGTAGCCGCACTGGATGTCCTCGGGCATTCCGTTCAGCTCGTACATGCCTTTCAGCATGAAGTATTCCTCACCGTGGGTGATGGCTTGAGAGTCGTTGACATTGTTGAAGCTCTTGCAGAACGACATATAGTAAATGGCATCGAGCAGGTTGGTTTTGCCCATGCCGTTGTTGCCCACGAAACAGTTGACATTTCTTGAAAAATCAAGGTCTGCCTCGCGGATATTTTTGTAGTTTACTATGGTCAGATGTTCGAGTTTCATTGCCTTTAGTTCGTATTTGTGGTTGGCAAAGTTAATCAAAATCAAAGATATTTGTATATAAAAGATGAATTTTCGACCAAAAATGTTGTTAAATTCAGTATTTGTTGTAATTTTGCACAGCTAAATAAGCGTGAAATTTAAATAAATCTAAAATAAAATGGCAAATAACAACAAGAAAGTGGACAACACCGTCGCAGAAGTTGACGGCGCAATTTCAAAGTCAGAGCTTTGGCTCGAGAAGAATCAGAAGAACATCATGTATGCTCTCATCGCTATTGTTTTGGTAGTAGCAGCAGGCTGGGGCTGGAACTATCTCAAGTCGGACAGCAATGCCAAGGCTGAAAAGGAGATCTACTCTGCTCAGTTCCTCTTCGAAGAGGGCGATTTCGAGCAGGCTCTCGAAGGCTTCGAGGCTGTAATCGACGAGTATGGCTCAACCCATGCCGGCAATCTTGCAAAGGCTTATGCAGGTCTCTGCCAGAAGAACCTCGGCAACGACCAGGAGGCTGTGGCTCTCTTGAAGGCTTATTCAGGAAGCGACAACGTGATTGCTCCTGCTATCCTCTGCGCTCTCGGCGACTGCTATGTCAACATGGACAACAACGCTGAGGCTGCAAAGACATTCGAGAAGGCTGCCAAGGCTGCTGACAATGCTGAATTCTCTCCTCTCTACCTCAAGAAGGCAGGTCTCGCTTACGAGGCTGCTGGCGACAATGCTTCTGCCCTCAAGGTTTATCAGAGCATCCGTGACAACTGGTTTGAGACAAGCATCGGCCAGTCGATCGATAAGTATATCGTACGCGTACAATAATAGTATCTACATTAAGAAATATGAAACCTGATCCCGTCGCGGAAAACCCCGCGAACATTACAGATGCCAGTATCGGCATAGTCGTGTCTGACCGACACAAAGAGATTACAAGTGCGTTGCTCAAGAGTGCTATCGAGACTCTCCAGCAATGCGGAGTTTCGGAAAGCGAACAGATGAGCATGGTACAGGAGTCGAGCGCTGTCATAATGCTCGGATGCGAGGTCAAGGAGGACAATCCTCAGTATGACTGCATCTGCCGCAGCGTCACTGATGGCTATACTCACCTCAATCTCCATAGCGACAGCCCTTTCATCTTCGGTATTTTGTTGGCTGACACGCTCGAAAATGCTCGGAAATTGGCTGAAAGCGACGATAATCAGGGTGTTCAAAGCGCAAAAGCTGCTCTTTTCCAGCCGTTTTTATTTTTTATGGCATCATGTAAAAATTTCCTTTTTTTTATAAGAATTACCATAGTTTTTCATGATTTTCCCTTGTTTTTCCCTGCATTTCCCCTTACAAACCCCTTATATTACTAAGGGAAATGAAGGGGATTTGTAGGGAAAATCAGTGAAAAGTGGCTCAACAAGCAGCTTTTGAAGCAAGGAAAACCGCTTATTGTTTGGGGTTTTTATTATTTGAGAAAAGAAAAAGTGTTGAAAATTAGCATGTTACAAAATGTCGGTGTCAAAGTGTCGAAGTGTCATGGTGTCAAACTAATGTCGGGGCGCGAAAATTCGCCTATAAATTATATTTAATATATATATATTAAAAGCTCATAACGACATATTCTGTAGTGTACTTTGACACCATGACACTTCGACACTTTGACACCGCGATGTGTTCTGCCCAGGAAAATGCTGAATGGATTTGTCCAAAATTTTTTTTGAAAAAAAATAACTAAAACGGACAAATACGGACAAATACGGACGGGCACTATTTTTTTATGATTATCTTTGCACCGTCAATATCGAACTGGCCACTTGCTATTGACAGACACAATCTTTGAAATTGTGCAATATAGACTTCATTTCTTGACCACTTTGGCAAACAATATGTAAAAAATTGCTATTTTTATGTGGTAAAACGCAATTTATATCATCAGAAATTGAACATATTGAAAATTTTGCTTATCTTTGCATACTATTTTAAGCAAGCCGAAAGTGGGTGAGTGTTATTGCGATAATAGCTCAGTTGGTAGAGCGTCGGCTTCCCAAGCCGAAAGTCGCGGGTTCGAGTCCCGTTTATCGCTCAGGAAATTATGGTTATGTAGAATCAAAAAATATAATAGACAGATATGAAAATTCAACTTCGAAGTGCTCAGACTACCGTGGGTCGCCGCATGGCTGGCGCCCGTGCCCTTTGGGTAGCCAATGGTATGAAGCGCGAGCAGTTTGGCAAGCCAATCATCGCTATCGTCAATTCGTTTACACAGTTCGTCCCTGGTCACACTCACCTTCACGAGATTGGTCAGATCGTCAAGGCCGAGATCGAGAAGCTTGGCTGCTATGCTGCCGAATTCAACACTATCGCCATCGACGACGGTATTGCCATGGGTCACGACGGTATGTTGTATTCGCTTCCTTCGCGTGACATCATTGCCGACTCGGTTGAATACATGTGCAACGCACACAAGGCAGATGCGATGATCTGCATCTCCAACTGCGACAAGATCACTCCAGGTATGCTCATGGCTGCCATGCGCCTCAATATCCCTGCTGTATTCGTGAGCGGCGGTCCGATGGAGGCTGGCAAGTGGAACGGCGAGAATGCCGACCTCATCACTGCCATGATCAAGGGTGGCGACCCTACAGTGAGCGACGAGGAGCTCGACCAGGTTGAACATTCAGCATGCCCTGGTTGCGGCGCTTGTTCGGGCATGTTCACTGCCAACTCAATGAACTCACTCACCGAGGCTATCGGCCTCTCGCTGCCAGGCAATGGCTCAATCCTTGCCACTCACGTCAACCGCATCCAGCTATTCAAGGACGCTGCAGCACTCATCGTGAAGAACGCCTTGGCATATTATGAGGACGGCGACGAGAGCGTGCTCCCACGCAGCATCGCAACTCGCGCAGCATTCCTCAACGCTATGACACTCGACATCGCCATGGGCGCATCGACCAATACAGTGCTCCACCTGCTTGCCGTAGCACAGGAGGCTGGCGTTGACTTCAAGATGCAGGACATCGACGCTCTCTCGCGCAAGGTGCCATTCCTCTGCAAGCTCGCTCCAAACTGGCAGAAGTACAGCATTCAGGAAGAGAACCGCGCTGGCGGCATCCTCGGCATCCTCGGCGAACTGGCAAAGGGCAACCTGCTTGACCTCAGCTGCAAGCGCGTCAATGGTGCAACGCTCGGCGAGGACATCAAGAAATACAGTATCACAGGCGAGACCATCGACCCTGAAGCAATGCGAATCTACTCATCGGCTCCAGCTGGTAAGTTCTCGACCAAGATGGGCTCGCAGGACACTCAGTGGCCATCACTCGACACCGACCGTGTGAACGGCTGCATCCGCGACATCGAACATGCCTACACCAAGGACGGTGGTATGGCTGTGCTCTTCGGCAACATCGCCAAGGACGGCTGCGTGGTCAAGACAGCTGGTGTGGCTCCAGAGCTCTGGCACTTCGAAGGCCCGGCAGTGGTGTTCGACTCGCAGGAAGATGCTTGCGAAGGCATCCTCGGCGGAAAGGTCAAGAAGGGCGACTGCGTAGTCATCACTCACGAAGGTCCAAAGGGCGGTCCTGGCATGCAGGAAATGCTCTATCCGACATCATATATCAAGTCGATGCACATGGGCAAGGAATGTGCCCTCATCACCGACGGCCGTTTCTCGGGCGGTACTTCAGGCCTCTCGATCGGACATATCTCACCAGAGGCAGCTTCAGGCGGTGCCATTGGCAAGATCAAGGACGGCGACATCATCGTCATCGACATCCCATCTCGTTCGATCAACGTCAAGCTCTCGGACGAGGAACTTGAGGCTCGTCCAATGCAGCCTCTCAAGCGCAATCGTGTCGTAAGCAAGGCTCTCCGCGCTTATGCACAGTCAGTATCATCGGCCGACAAAGGCGGCGTAAGAATCATTGAATAATGGCAGAGAAAATTAGTGGTGCAGAAGCGCTGATGCGCTCGCTGGAGCACGAAGGTGTGGATATCCTCTTTGGCTACCCAGGAGGTGCCATCATGCCTACCTACGATGCTCTCTATGATCATAAGGAAACGCTCAATCATATACTCGTGCGTCATGAGCAGGGTGCAGTGCATGCGGCTCAGGGATATGCCCGCGTGAGTGGCAAGGTGGGATGCGTCATCGTGACTTCGGGTCCTGGCGCAATGAACACCATCACCGGCGTGGCTGACGCAATGGTCGATTCGACTCCTCTCGTGGTGATCTGCGGTCAGGTAGGAGCTTCGCTGCTCGGTACCGACGCTTTCCAGGAGGTCGATGTGGTGGGCGTGACTCAGCCAATCACCAAGTGGAACTACCAGATACGCCGTGCTGAAGACATCGCATGGGCTGTGGCTCGCGCTTTCTATATCGCCAAGTCGGGTCGCCCAGGACCTGTGGTGCTCGACTTCACCAAGAACGCTCAGACGGCAATGTTTGAATACGAGCCTCAGAAGGTCGATTTCATCCGTTCGTACAAGCCTGTGCCACAGTGCGAGAAGAGCGTGATCGAGAAGGCAGCACAGATGATCAACGAGTCGGTCAAGCCATTCATCCTCGTGGGTCAGGGCGTTGAGCTCGCTGGTGCTCACAAGGAACTGCTCGACCTCTGTGAGAAGGCTCAGATACCATTCGGACAGACTTTCCTCGGACTCTCGGCTGCGCCAAGCGACCATCCGCTCAATATGGGCCGCCTCGGCATGCACGGCAACCTCGCGCCTAATGTGATGACCAATCAGTGCGACTTGCTCATCGCCATCGGTATGCGCTTCGACGACCGTGTGACAGGCAATCTCAAGACATACGCAAAGCAGGCCAAGATCATACATTTCGAAATCGACCCATCGGAGATTGACAAGAACGTGAAGGTCAACCTGGCAGTCTTGGGCGATTGCAAGCAGACATTGGCCGACATCCTCCCATTGGTCGATAGCGCAAAGCACGACTCATGGATTGCAGGCTTCAAGCCATACGAAGAGAAAGAATATAATAAGGTAATAGAGCCAGCTCTCAATCCGACTGAGGGTCCGTTGCTCATGGCAGAGGTGGTGCGCAAGGTGAGCGAAGCTACCAACCACGAGGCCATCATGGTGACCGACGTGGGTCAGAACCAGATGTTCGCCTGCCGTTACTTCAAGTTCACCAAGCCTCGTTCGGTGGTAACATCGGGTGGCTGCGGAACAATGGGCTTCGGCATTCCTGCTGCCATCGGTGCTACCTTTGGAGCTCCTGACCGCACAGTGTGCATGTTTGCGGGCGATGGCGGACTCCAGATGACCATTCAGGAGTTTGGCACAATCATGGAGCAGCAGTGTCCTGTGAAGATGATCCTTCTCAACAACAACTATCTGGGCAATGTGCGTCAGTGGCAATATATGTTCTTCGACAAGCGCTATTCGTTCACTCCGATGGTCAATCCCGACTACGAGCTCATTGCAAAGGGCTATGGCATCCCATGCCGCACGGTAGTCGATCGCAAGGATCTTGATGCTGCCATCCGTGAGATGCTCGACACCAAGGGTCCTTATCTTCTGCAATGTGCAGTGCTTGAGGAAGACAACATCCTGCCTATGACCCCTCCTGGTGGCAATGTTGACGAGATGTTGCTGGAGGTGAAGTGAAAAGTATGAAATAACAGAAAACAGAAATGAACGACAATAATACAAAATACGGAGCTGCCGAGTGTGGCGACTGCAACACCTGCGAGAGGCGATGCAACGAGCAGCAGGCTCAGGATGCTCTTCTCGCTGCTGTTCAGGCTGCTGCTGCTGTCGATCGCAACTCGTATGAGAAGAACCTGCAGCGTGAGCGCTTGGCCACTCTCGATGAGGACACCAAGCCAGGCACACAGGTCGAGACATTCAGCAAGAACGCCGTGGTGCGTCCGGCAACCGCTGGCCGCGAGGGCGCATTGCTCAGCAGCAATCATCAGGGCTTGACTCTCTATACTCTCATCATCTATTCAGAGAACTTTGCCGGTATCCTCAATCAGATCACGGCAGTCTTCACACGCCGTCAGGTCAATATCGAGAGCCTGAACGTGTGCGCATCGAGCACTCCTGGCGTGCATAAATACACCATCACTTGCTACTGCAAGCAGGAGATGGCAGAGATGCTGGTCAAGCAGATTGAGAAGAAGATCGACGTGCTCCAGGCCAACTGCTTCGTCGATCAGGAGATCTTCATCAACGAGACATCGCTGCTCAAGCTCTCTACGCCTATGGTGCTTGCCGATCCTGACATCTCGCGCATCGTGCGCCATCATGAGGCACAGATGGTCGAGGTCAATCCGACATATACTACAGTGGTCAAGACAGGCATCACAGCCGAGGTCATGTCGCTCTTCCAGCAGCTCAATGCCAAGGGATGCGTGCTTCAGTTTGCCCGTTCAGGCCGTATCGCCATCACCCGCTCATGCATCGAGCGCCTCGATCAGTACCTCACCAAGCGCGAGGAGGAACGTGATGCGAATTGATAACGAACAATTAGAAAACAACAATATTACAACAATTAAACATTTACAATTATGGCTCAGATGAATTTTGGCGGCGTTATCGAAAATGTCGTAACCCGCGAGGAATTCCCTCTTGAAAAGGCTCGTGAAATCTTGAAAGACGAGACAATTGCAGTAATCGGCTATGGCGTACAGGGCCCTGGTCAGTCTTTGAACCTCCGCGACAACGGCTTCAACGTGATCGTTGGCCAGCGTGCAGGCAAGACTTTCGACAAGGCTATTTCTGATGGCTGGGTGCCAGGAGAGACTCTCTTCTCAATCGAGGAGGCTGCTGAGAAGGCTACTATCATCATGTGCCTGCTCTCTGATGCAGCAGTAATGAGCGTATGGCCTACTTTGAAGAAGTACCTCACTGCAGGCAAGGCTCTCTATTTCTCTCATGGCTTCGCTATCACTTGGAACGACCGCACAGGTGTGGTTCCTGGCAAGGACTATGACGTTATCATGGTTGCTCCTAAGGGTTCTGGTACTTCACTCCGTACAATGTTCCTTGAGGGTCGTGGCTTGAACTCTTCATACGCTATCTATCAGGATGCTACTGGCCGTGCTATGGATCGTACTCTCGCTCTCGGTATCGGTATCGGTTCTGGCTACATGTTCGAGACTACATTCCAGCGTGAGGCAACTTCTGACCTTACTGGTGAGCGTGGTTCGCTCATGGGTGCAATCCAGGGTCTCCTCCTTGCTCAGTATGAGGTTCTCCGTGAGAACGGTCACACTCCTTCTGAGGCATTCAACGAGACAGTTGAGGAGCTCACTCAGTCGCTCATGCCACTCTTCGCAAAGAACGGTATGGACTGGATGTATGCTAACTGCTCTACTACTGCACAGCGTGGTGCTCTCGACTGGATGGGCCCATTCCACGATGCTTGCAAGCCTGTAGTTCAGAAGCTCTACGAGTCAGTCAAGTCTGGTAACGAGGCTCAGATCTCAATCGACGCTAATTCTAAGCCTGACTATCGTCAGGGTCTCGAGAAGGAGCTTAAGGCTCTCCGTGAGTCTGAGATGTGGCAGACTGCTGTCACTGTTCGTCAGCTCCGTCCTGAGAACAACTAATGTGAAGCTTTGCTGAATAAAAAAGAACAGCTGCAGAAGTGATTCTGTAGCTGTTTTATTTTTGTGTAAGGATTGGCAAAAAAGAAAACCGGCATTTAGGACGTGATGAAACTCCTATAAATGTAAGATTTGAGGATTGCTTCGCCTCCGTAATCTTCCTCTCGTCGTGATGACTGTCCACCCCGGTGGTACCCATGCAACTCAGCAAGCTGGTCTTTACGGTGTCGTGGTGGCTGGTAGCCCGCCTTCAGCTGACAATTTCCCTCAGTAAGTGTAAAACGATGAGTTTCCCGATCTACATTTACCGGCTTTCGGCGACAAAGATAATAGGTTTACACGACATTGCAAAACAAAAACAAAGAAATTTTTCAATTTTTACATATTCTGCAAAATAATTGAGGATTTAACAAAAATAATTTATAACTTTGTCTCCAAATTTGCATGTTTTTGATAGATAATTACGATTGCTATGTTTAATGTGCCTTCACATAATGAGTTGCAGAAGATTGTCGAGCTAATCCGTTCGATTATCTTCCCCGACTTCTTTCCGGCAACCACTCAGCCGGAACCACTTCTCAAAGCCCTCATGCTGATTCAGCTTTCGACAGTCATCGAAGATACAGAAGAAGCCAAGCGCATCACCAAGGAGTTTTGCAGGAAAATGCCCGAGATCCGCTCTCTCGTCGAGATGGATGTCGATGCTGCCATTCACAACGACCCTGCCGTGGCGAGCCGTGCAGAGGTGATCTATTGCTATCCGCTCATCCGCGAGATGCTCCACTACCGTCCTGCCCATTGCCTCTACCAGCTCGGCGTGCCTCTCATTCCGCGCATGCTCACCGAGATGGCTCACAGCGAGACAGGTATCGACATTCACCCTGCTGCACAGATTGGCGACCATTTCTGCATCGACCATGGCACGGGTGTGGTGATTGGCGAGACTGCCATCATCGGGTCGCACGTGGTGCTCTATCAGGGCGTGACTCTCGGAGCCAAGAACTTCCAGTATGACGAACAGGGCAAGCCTATGAATGTGCCTCGCCACCCAATCATCGAAGACAATGTCACTATCTATTCCAATGCTTCCGTGCTTGGCAGGATCCGCATTGGCCATGACACTATTGTAGGTGGAAATATCTGGCTCACTCACGATGTTCCGCCTCATTCGCGTGTCGTTCAGCGACCATGCGATGGCATTCCGCCTCTTAACAATGTTGACATACTCAATGACAAATAATACCTTTATGAAAAATCTTAGCAGAATGATTCTGGCTGCAGTGACGGTTGTTGCAATGCAGTCGTGTGGTGAGCAGAAGACCGAGCTGACCCTTCAGGTCAAGACTCAGGCAGGTGTGGTCGAAGGCTTTGATGCTGACGGCGTGAAGAAGTTCCTTGGCGTTCCGTTTGCTACTCCTCCTGTAGGAGAGCTGCGCTGGCAGGCTCCTCAGCCATTGCAGGCATGGGAGGGCGTGCGCGAGGCAAAGGACTTTGGCAATGACCCTATGCAGCCAAATCTCTTTGGCGACATGAATTTCCGCGGACCTTCGCGCAGTGAGGACTGTCTCTACCTGAACGTGTGGACTCCAGCCCAGTATGTCGAGGAAGGTTTGCCTGTATTGATATATTTCAATGGCGGTGGACTCATGGCTGGCAGTGGCAGTGAGCCTCGATATGACGGCACTGCATTGGCCCAGAATGGCGTGATCGGCGTGACTGCCAACTACCGTGAGGGCGTGTTTGGCTTCCTGGCTCATCCTGAACTTTCGGCCGAGTCATCTTACAAGGGCAGCGGCAACTACGGATTCTTGGATCAGGTGGCTGCCATTCAGTGGGTGGTCGATAATATTGATGCATTCGGCGGAGACCCGAAGCGCATCAACATCGTTGGCGAATCGGCTGGTTCGTTCTCTGTCTCGCTCCTTATGTGCTCGCCTCTCTCAAAGGGCAATCTCGCAGGTGCCATCGGTTCAAGCGGTGCTGAGGTGATGCCTTATGGCGCAACGACTCTGGCTGATGCCGAGGCTCAGGGCAAGGCACTTCTCGAAAGCAAGGGACTCAATTCAATTGCCGATGCTCGTGCCATGAATGCCGATGACCTTCAGAACCTGCTGCCTCCTACAGGCATGGCAAGCGTAGTGCTCGATGGCTATTTCATGAAGGAGAGCCCAGATGATATATTCAAGAAAGGCGAACAGGCACAGGTGCCTCTGCTCGCTGGATGGAACTCGCTCGAAGGCGTGCCTTCTGCTCCGACTGTCGAAGGCTACAAGGCCCAGATGCGTCCTACATTCGGCGACATGACCGACGAGATCTTCGAGGCATACGGCATCCTGGCTGATGCTGATGTCTTCTCACAAAAGGGCTTCAACCTTGCTGGCGACCTCTTCACAGGCTTCCCTACATGGAAGTGGTGCGACTATCACGCTCAGACCGCCAATCCTGTCTATCGCTACAAGTACATGCACCCACGTCCACAGGTTTCTGCCAAGATGGGCAACATGACTGGTGCTCTCGCAGGTGGCGTGCGCGAAAAGACTGAAGAAGAGAAGGCAGCCGAAGCCACTCAGCCAAAGGTGGCTCCAGGAGCTGTTCACTCTGCCGACATCGAATATGCGATGGGAACTCTCACTACCAACGAGTATTACGACTGGCAGCCCGAGGATTTCGCCATCTCAAAGCTCTTCCTCTCATTCTATGTCAACTTCTGCAAGACAGGCAATCCAAATGGCGAGGGCTTGCCGACATGGACTCCAATAAACGGTCAGGAGATTGCTCCAGTAATGCAAATCGACGTTGATAGCCACGAAATAGCCGACCCGCAGATCGAACAGGGTTACAAGACCCTCGAGAAGTTCTATCTGTCACGATAAGATCAGATGAAAAAGTCAGCCATCAAGTGATTTGGCTGACTTTTTCTATTGTTACCCATGACCAAAGTGCAGACGTCCCCTTCCTTGTCGGTTTGGATGTAGAGGTGGGTTGCGGTCACGGCATAGAGATTGATTGTGAAAGTATATTCCAGATTTCGGTATTTGTTCTCGATCGTACAGTCGGTCTTTATCCTTCGGTCATACTGAGCCACCACGTCAGGGTCGGTTCATCTCGTGTGGTTGATTTGCTTTTTCCACACGCTCGAATACATCTTTCTTGTTAGCCTCATTTCCATTGGCGTATCGTCAAGCTCTGGCACTTTGTACCATGCGTGATGTTCGTCTCCCAATTTTTCTCTCTTCATGTGCTGGCGGATAGCAGTCAGGTACATGATGTAACACACTAAGTTGCCGCCGGGGGTCACGGAATATGAACAGCTGATGTCCGTTTGATAAGCCTGCAACCCGTGCAACTATCATCATCACTATCCGAGATGTGTTGTGGCAGGAACTTCCAGAAAGTTATAGCGAAGAAAGCATAAACGATTACCGCGACACCATTTATAGCTATGTCAGTCAAAGATATGGTGGTGTGTCATATTTATCATAGGGAAAGAAGACAACTTAATCCGTCGTCAAGGCGATAGTCTTAATCTAATCTATTCTTGTCTCCAACTGTTTTTTTTCAAACTCCAACAATTTCATTAAACAAATGAAAGGCGATGGCTTCTGGGCATAAAGCACAAACTTTCGCATTTTGTTTGCGCTTGTAATAATATTGTAATAATAATGACTTAACTTTGCAGCGGAAAACAAACAGAAATATTATGATAGACAATAAATCTCCTAAAGAACAGAATGTTGAGTCGAAACTGACAGAACTTGTCGATACGATTGTTGCGAAATATACTGATGGTGATGACCTGCCGAAGCGACTGCTTGATGCGATGTTGAGCAATGCAGAGATTGAGGCAATACAGAACTATGCCAATAATGTGTCCATTACTCGAATCGGACTAAACGACCATGGACCTGTGCACATGAAGACAGTGTGCCGCAACGCACTGAAGATGTTGAGCCTGCTGCATGAGGCAGGGATAGAGACGAGTCTCGAGAAAGAGCACGCTGGCACGTTTGCCGATAGTGTCTGTGGCGTGATGCTTGCAGCGATGCTCCATGACAGTGGCATGACCATTGCCCGCAAAGACCACGAGCTGTATTCAGGAATAGTGGCTTTCGGCTTGATAGGGGAGGTGCTCCGACAGGTCTTGCCCGACGACAAGGACGTAATGCGTCGTACAGTGATCCGTTCGCTCGCCATGGAAGGCATCCTCGGTCATATGACTACTCACCCGATACATTCGCTCGAAGCAGGACTGATACTGATTGCCGATGGATGTGACATGACCAAGGGCAGGGCTCGTATCCCTCTCGAAATACCGAAGCAACCTGCCGAAGGCGATATCCACAAGTATTCTGCCAATTCGATCGAGAAAGTCAAGATAAGACATGGCGAGACTCAGCCGATAAAAATCGAGATTACGATGAAGTCGGAGGTCGGTTTCTTCCAGGTCGAGGCAGTGCTCATCCCGAAGATACAGTCGAGCCCTGCCCGACATTTCATCGAGCTCTATGCCGGAGTGGAAGGCGAGGAGATGAAGAAATACCGATAACCGATATGCGGTTATTAACAGATTGTATATTACTACTCAGTCCTGATGCTTTCGACAGGATTGGCAAGGGCGACCTTGTAGGTCTGGATCAGGATGACTATCAGCGTCAGGAAAAGGACTGACAGGGCAGAGACAACAAACATCCACAGGCTGAGGGCAATCTTGTCGGGGAACTGCTCCATGAGGATGGTGCTGAGGTAATAGCCGAGGCAAGTGCCGGTCAGTATCGACGGAAGGGCGATCATGGTGATACTGCGCACGAAGAGTCCTTGCAGTTCGATGAGATTAGCACCCAAGACCTTGCGGATTGCAAGTTCCTTGCTGCGGCGCTGCACCTCGTTGCGCACATAGCCAATCAGACCAATGAGCATGATGAGGAGGCTGGCGATGCTGCCGATGGTGATGAGATTGCGGGTGCGGAGCGTTTCGGTGTATCCGCTGGCAAGCTCGTTGGCATAAGGCTTCACTAAGAAATCTCTGTCGGGGTACATTGAGTCGCACAGTTCCTGCACCTTCATGACGTTTTCGGGTATAAGATGGTCGAATCTGACAAGTATGTGATTGGCAAGCACATTGCCATTGATCACCATCATCGGACGGGTGTCGGGCATTACAAGCGAGCCTATGGTGAAGTTCTTGACTACTCCCACAATCTTGACAGGATATTCTGGTCCGACAGTGGCATTGATTACATACTGGCCGACGACATTGTCCCACCCAGCTACTTCCTTTATTTTTTGAGCAAATTTCTCATCGACAAGCAATTCCTCTTTCCAGCCTGAATGGTTCAATGTTGAGAAACCTTCACCTTCCACAAGCTCCAGTCCCATGGTTTCAACCAGCGATGAACCGGCAAAGAAAAGATTGGCACAGTTGAAGAGGTCGCGTGGATTGTCGGGAATCCTGGCATTGTCGCCATTCTGATACGAGCAGAACAGAGAGTAGGCACATGTGGCACTCTCGACACAAGGCAGTTTCTCTATTTCGCGGGCAAGGGAGTATGGTTCGTCGCTCTGAAAATTGATTCTGATATAGGCAACATCCTTGTAATCATAGCCGAGGTCTTTGTTCAACAGATAGTCATATTGGCGCGACACGACCACGAGAATGCTGAGCAGCATGGCACTGAGCACCAGCTGGAAGGCAAGGAGCGAGAGCTTCCACACCCTGCGGTTTTCGCTAAACTTGCGATAGGCATAGACCAATGGGATGTGCGAATAGACGTAGGCAGGCAGCAAGCCGCAGGTCAGAAGCACGATGAGACAAACGGCGATAATGACGAGTGTGGTCTGCTCAGAGAACAGTGTGCCTAACGACACTCCGAGCAGGTCTTTTATCTCGTTCTGACCAATGAAGAGGACAAGAGCCATTAGCAACAGGGCAATTGCAAGATGAGCGGCTGCTTCGCCTATCGTATTGACATAGAACTCACTGGCTGGAGCACCTATGCTGCGGCGCACAGCCATCTGACGGGCACGGCTCACGAGCGAACTGATTACCACCAGTATATAGTTCATCACGGCAGTAAAGAGCATCACGAGAGCCACGACCAGAAGAATGATGCAGGTGGCTTTGACGCCTGTGTCCTGAAGGTGCGCACCTACTACTGGCACGAGCTTATAGTCGAATGACGGATAGCCAGAAGCCCTCAGATCATCCAAAGGAATACATTCCTCTATCATCTTGTTCAACTCTTCCTTTACCTTCTGCATGTCGGCATCAGCAAGAAGGCGCACGTAAGAATGGTAACGGTCGTTGCCGATGAGATTGGCAGTGCCGTCCCAGCTGAAAAAGCCAAGCGAAGGCAAGGATATGATGACATCGAGCTTAGCCATCGTGGTGTTCTCGTCGAAATCATCGAACACACCGCCTATCGTCATCTGCTTGTCGGGATGTGACTGAAAGACGAAGGTCTTGCCTACAGCGTCTTCGCCCAGAGTCTCGGACAGGCTCTTGCTGATCATGCATTGTCCCGGAGTGGCGAGGATGGTTTTCGGATTGCCCGAAAGCACAGCACTGTTGAAGATGTCGAAGAAGCAGGTGTCGGTCACGATGGCAAATTCAGAGACAATTTTTCGCTCGTCCTCCAGCACAAGTGTCTCGTTGTCGAACTGTACGGTGTAGCGAGTGCCTGTCACTATCTCAGGGATGTATTCGCGCATCTTTGGAACAACGCCTCCAGGAGTCGAGCCATATACATTTGGCTCTTCTCCTTCTCGCTGGAAGCACTCATGTAGTGTATATACATTCTCCTTTTCCTTGATGCATGCATCGAAGTTGTACTCCAGCAGGACCTTGGCAATCAGAGCAAGTCCGATGGTTAGTCCTGCTGCCAGTGACAATATCTTTATGAAGGAGCCTTGCCCTTTTGCAAATAGTTTCATAAACAACTGATATTATTCTAACAAAAAAATCATAATACTGAGCTCTCGACAATCTCGCCATCGAACATATTGATGATGCGGTGTGCGCGTGAAGCATCGTGCTGGCTGTGGGTTACCATCACTATCGTTGTGCCCTCGGCATTGAGCTGAGTGAGCAGATCCATCACTTCAAGGCCGTTCTTTGAGTCGAGGTTACCCGTAGGCTCGTCGGCAAAGATAATCTTTGGCTTGCCCACGATGGCGCGAGCAATGGCGACACGCTGTTGCTGACCACCCGATAGCTGCTGTGGATAATGAGTGGCGCGATGCGAGAGACTGACCTTGCGCAGGATGTCGAGCACGCGCTCCTTTCGTTCGGACTTTGGCACGTTGAGATACTTCAGCTGCAGGTCGATGTTCTCCTCTACGGTCAGTTCATCGATGAGGTTGAAACTTTGGAACACGAAGCCGATGCGACCCTTGCGGAATCGGGTGCGTTCATTCTCCTTCAGATGAGCTACCTCAATGCCATCCAGAAAATAATTGCCACCGTTGGGAGTGTCGAGCAATCCGAGGATGCTCAGTAGCGTTGACTTGCCGCATCCCGAAGGTCCCATGATAGCCACAAACTCGCCTTCCTTCACCTCGAGGCTCACACCGTTCAATGCTGTAGTCTCCACACTCGATGTGCGGAATACTTTCGTGAGATTTTCAGTCTTGATCATTTTGCAATAAGTTTTAGTTTTCTGCGGCAAAGATATATAATGAATGGCAATTGGCAATGAAAAGAAGAACGACAAAAGTACGATTGTATTAAAACAATACACTTTTCTGTATTAAAATAATACAATCTTCAATCAAACCACCGAATTATGTCATTTTTTGAGCGTAATAATGTGCATTTCACAAATAATCTATTACTTTTGCAAAAAAAACATTATGGCGAACTACGGAACAATACTGGTAGTCGATGACAATACATCGGTCTTTACGACACTGGAGATATGTCTTGATGGCGTGTTTGACAGGTTTCTCACCCTCACCGATCCAAAGAATATCCTGCTGACGCTCGAGCAGGAGGAGGTCGATGTGATATTGCTCGATATGAACTTCTCGCTCGGTGTGAACAATGGACAGGAGGGATTGCTGTGGGTGCATGCCATACATCGTCGTCATCCCGATATTCCTATCGTGCTGATGACTGCCTATGCCGATGTGAAGTTGGCAGTGAAGGGTCTGAAGAGCGGTGCTGTCGATTTCATCACCAAGCCGTGGGACAACCACGAGCTGATACGAGTGCTGAAAGATGCCATCGACAGTAATACCGAGGTCTTGCCATTGGAAAAGATGGAGGAGGAGCATGTGCGCAAGGTCGTTGACAAGTGCCATGGCAACATCAGCAAGGCGGCTGAGCTCCTCGAAATCTCACGTCAGCGACTGTATAAAAAACTGAAGAAATGATGATAGTAGCAATAATCTCTGCCATAGCCTGCCTTGCTCTGATAGTGGGTCTATTCTGCCATCACCAGAACCGCTTGAAGTTCAGGGCGAACATGATGCGCGAAGCAGTGCGCAACCACGATTTCACCTTCCATCTATCGCTCAATGGACTGTTCTATGGCGAGAAGGCAATGCAGGAAGCTCTCAACGACCTTGGACAGGAAATCAGCAGGCTGATAGCACAGAACGAAGTGGAGTCGTGGCAGAGGCTCACGCGCGTGCTCACCCACGAGATAATGAATGTGACGACACCTATCCGCAGCATCAGTCAGGCTTATCTCGAACATCCTAAAGTGCAGGGTACATCGCTTGAGAAAGGCATTGTGGCAATCAACGAGGCGAGCAATCACCTCGTGTCGTTTGTCGATAGCTATCGAAAGCTGACACAGTTGCAGGATCCCGTAATGGCAGATATGGACCTATGCGAGGTAGTCAATAGCGTCACGTCGATGTATCCTGCAATCTCGTTCAGGGTAAATATCCCGACTTCTACTGTATTGTGTGCCGATGAGTCGTTGCTTCGTCAGGTGTTTGTCAATACCATCAAGAATGCCCTTGAGGCTGGAGCACATTCCATTGCCTTTGATTGGCACGACTCGCGCCTGCACATCAGCAACGACGGACAGCCCATCCCGCCAGAAGTGCGTCGCGACATCTTCATTCCTTTCTATACCACCAAGACATCAGGCTCGGGCATCGGCCTCTCCCTGTCGCGTCAGATCATGACCACCCACGGCGGCTCGCTCACTTTGGCCGACAAGGCTGAGCGAGGCTATCATACGACCTTCATATTGGACTTCGGACTCGGCAATGGCAAATGATAAAGTTATAGATATTGGTCGAACAAAGGCAGAGCCTTGACGAAGAGTTGTTCTGCTTTCTGAAGGCTGCCCTGGAACTCGCCACCGCTGGCGTTCTTGTGTCCGCCACCGTTGAAGAACTTCTCGGCAATGATGTTGACGGGATAGTCGCCTTTTGAGCGCAACGACACCTTGATGAAGTTCTTCTCTTCGCGGAAGAAGGCTGCTACCTTGACACCTTTGATATCGAGCGGAGCGTTGACAAAGCCTTCAGAGTCGCCCTTCTGATGGTTGAAACGCTTGAGTTCCGGCTTGGAGAGGCTGATGTAGGCTGCCTGATGCTCTGGGAGGATCACCATCTTGTGATAGAGGCAATAGCCCTTAAGACGGACGCGACGTTCAAGTTCGAGCGCGAACTGGCGGTGCAGCTCCTCTTTCGCAAAGCCTGTCTCAAGCAGACGTGCCACGATGAGATAGACATCCTTGCGCTCAGAGTTGAAGACAAACTGGCCAGTGTCGGTCATCATGCCACAATAGAGAGGTTCTGCAATCTCGCGTGTCACGAGGTTGTCGTCGCCAAGTTCGAGTATGAGGCGATATTCCACCTCGCAGGCAGCACTGAGAGATGGTTCAGAGACAACGACCGAGAACTCTTCGACTACAGGGTCGAGGTGGTGGTCGATGAGGAGACGCGGAGCCTGACTCTTGCGAATCTCGTCGGCGAGGTCGCCCAGACGATAGAGGGCATTGTAGTCGAGACATACAATGGCTTCAGCCTCGCTGATGGCATTGACGGCAGCGTCGTGCTGGCATTTGTCGGGTTCCTGACTGTTCCGCTCAAACACAAGGCAGTCATCGATGCCTTTGATGAAGCTGAGGTTGTAGCCTGGACGGTCGTTGAAGACCAAAGTCGCCTGCTTGCCCTTCGAGCGCAGATAGCGGCACATCGCAACTGTCGAACCAATTGCGTCTCCATCAGGAGACATGTGGGTCGTGACTACGAACCGGCTATGTGCATCTATGAACTCCTTTACTTGACTGATGAGTTCTGGAGAGAATATTCGTGAAATGTTTTCCTGTATAGACATATTTTTTGTTGGATTTAATTGGAGTTAGTGGGAGTAAGCGGACAAATGCATTTCGTCATTTCCTTTTCACTTTGGCTGCATTTGCAAGAACGACTATTGTCCGTCAACTTCCATAAACTCCTGTTAATTTCTGAAAGTTAACAAAAAAACGTACCAAGACTGGCTTGATACGTTGATTGTAGCGCCTACGGGACTCGAACCCGTGTACCCGGCGTGAGAGGCCGGTATCCTAACCGCTAGATGAAAGCGCCAAATTAGGAAATATTTCTATTTGCCGTTTTGCGGGTGCAAAGATAGATCAAATATTCGATATTCCCAAATTTTTTGACTAAAATTTTACTTTTTTTCTGAGAAATCACTTTTTTGTAATGATTTCGTCCTCACTTTCGTCGTCAAGTCGTCCGTTCCACAGGTATTTGCGTGTTTCTTTGACCAGCACTCCGCTCAGACAGATAAGGCAGATGAGGTTAGGTATTGCCATCAGTGCGTTGGCAAAGTCGCCAAATGCCCATACCACCTGTACTGTCCATATAGCACCGCCAAATGTGACAATGATGAACAGAGAGCGGAAGATGAGGCGGCCAGCGCGATAGTGCGAACCGCAGAGATATTCGAGTGCCTTTTCTCCATAATAGCTCCAGCCTAAGATGGTGCTGAAGGCAAAAGTGAAGATGGCTATAGAGAGCATTATCGAGCCGAGGTTGAGTCGGCCGACTGTCAAAGGAATCTGAGAGAAGGCATGCTTGGTCAGTTCGGCTCCCGATGTTGAGTCGATGCCATTGGGCGAAAGGATGGTTGAAACAAGTACCAGACCAGTCATGGCGCAGATGATCACAGTGTCCCAGAATACCGACGTTGAGCTAACCAAGGCCTGTCGGACAGGGTTCTTGGTGCGTGCAGCGGCTGCTACGATAGGAGCGGAGCCGAGTCCTGCCTCGTTGGAAAAGAGTCCGCGGGCAATACCAAAGCGCATTGCGAGCATGATGGTCGAGCCAACGAATCCGCCAGTGGCTGCCTGTTCAGAGAAAGCAGATGTCAGGATGACCTTGAGGGCAGGCAGGATGTAGTCGGCATTGATGTAAAGCACGGCAATGCAGCCTATGATATAGAACAAAGCCATAAAAGGCACTAAGGCCTCGCAGACCTTTGCGATGCCTTTGACTCCGAATATGACCACGAGGGCAAGCATGAGCGCAAGGAGTCCGCCCACCACAAGCGGATCGAAGCCGTATTCAGACATTGCCACCGAAATGGCGTTGCTCTGGGTGACACAGCCGATGCCAAACGATGCGATGAACGTGAAGACGGCAAACGCCACCGCAAGCCATTTGCAGTGCATGCCACGCTCGATGGCATACATCGGTCCACCTCGCATCTGTCCGTCCTTGAGACGCACACGGTACTTGACAGCCAGCAGACCTTCGGAATACTTGGTGGCAATGCCCAGGATGCCAGTGAACCAGCACCAGAAGACGGCACCAGGTCCTCCCATGGTCACAGCCGTGGCAACACCAATGATGTTGCCTGTGCCGATGGTGGCAGCCAGTCCTGTGGCTAAGGCACTGAATTGGCTCACGTCACCGTCAGCCCCCTTGTCGCGCTTTACGCTGATGCGAATCGCCTTGAAGATGTGGCGTTGTGGAAACTTCAGACGGATAGTCAGGAAAAGGTGTGTGCCTACAAGCAACACTATCATTGGCCAACCCCATAGGTAGCCATTGATAAAAGAAAGAAATTCATACATAACCAACACAATTCTTTTGGCAAAGATATGGTTTTGTGTGTAAATTTGCAACATTTTGGAAGATTTTTCATATATTTGCACGCATAATATCAGTATATGAAATGAAAACTAAAACTCTGCTTGTAATACTTGGCCCTACTGGAGTCGGCAAGACCGAACTGTCGTTGCAGATTGCCGAGCACTTCGGGAGCCCGATCATCAGTGCTGACTCGCGCCAAATCTACCGTGACATCCCTATCTGCACGGCAGCTGCTACGCCAGCCCAGCAGGCGAGGGTTCGCCACTATTTCGTGGGCACACATGCCTTGGACGAGAAGTTCAGCGCAGCGCAGTTTGAGATCGAGACGATGTCTTTGCTCGAACGACTCTTCACGGAGCTCGACACTGTGGTGATGACGGGAGGGTCGATGATGTATATCGATGCTGTGGTCAAAGGAATTGACGACATGCCCGATGTTGATCCTTACATACGTGCGAGTGTGCGCGAACAATATGAAATATCGGGCTTGGAGCCATTGCTAGCGCAGCTTTGCCTGCTCGATCCCGACTATTATGCCCGTGTGGATAAGCGCAATACACAGAGAGTGATTCACGGTGTGGAGATGTGCCTCTCGACAGGTCGTCCGTTCAGTTCGTTTCACACTGGCGCACGCAAGGAACGTCCGTTCCGCATCGTTCAGATAGGCCTGCAGAGGGAGCGTCAGGAACTGTACGGGCGTATCGACAAGCGAGTGCAGCAGATGCTCGACGACGGGTTGGAGGCAGAGGCGAGGCGTGTCTTCCCGATGCGTCATCTGAACTCGCTCAACACGGTTGGCATGAAGGAGATGTTTATGTATTTTGAAGGACAATATACCCTCGAGCAGGCGCAAGAGCGCATCTGTCACAATACTCATATCTACAGTAAAAAGCAGATGACATGGTTCAAGCGCGATAAGGAAATACATTGGTTTGACCCGTCGCAGACCAACGAAATACTCAGTTTTGCTGGCAATATGTAAGGTTAACATACGAAAACTATGTTTTACAACATGTTTTTGATTGAAAAAAGTCAAAAAAAATGTTTTTGGGCATGATTTGTTGCGCTTTCCTTGCAGAATCACTTTTTTTGGCATAACTTTGCCGTACCTTAAAATGCATAACCATAACACAATACCTTAAAATAACGTAACAAAAGTAGTTTCTTTATTGCCTTAAAATCTAATACCCTGATAAACGGGTGAAAAGATACATTTCATTTTCAAAAAGAGCTTAGTCGATGTGACTAAGCTTTTTTGTTGCTCATTTATGCATTTTTATCCGCCTATTCTTTGTTATTATCATGTATAAGCTTATCTTTGTGCCATAAAAGAATGACTATGGAAACGACAATTGCTCCTTTTTCACGTCCGCTGTATGTGATGGCGAAGCCTGCTGGCGCTCATTGCAACCTGCGTTGCAAATACTGCTACTATCTTGAGAAGTCGTGTCTTTATCCCGACGATCCGCGTCACACGATGAGTGATGAGATGCTGCAGGAGTTCACGCGGCAGTACATTGAGTCGCAGACGCAGCCTGAGGTTCTGTTCACTTGGCATGGTGGTGAGCCTCTGATGCGACCGCTTTCGTTCTATCGCAAGGCGATGGCTTATCAGCGCATGTATGGCCGAGGCTATCGGATAAGCAACAGCATACAGACCAATGGCACCATGCTGACCGACGAATGGTGTGAGTTCTTCAGGGAGAATGGCTGGCTTGTGGGCATCTCGATCGATGGTCCGCAGGAGTTTCATGACAAGTACCGCCGTTCGGCCGACGGACGACCGTCGTTCTACAAGGTGAGGCGAGGCATAGAGCTACTCAAGAAGCATCATGTCGAGTGGAATGCCATGGCGGTGGTCAACGACTTCAATGCCGATCATCCGCTTGAGTTCTATCGTTTCTTCCGCGACAATGGTTGCCAGTACCTGCAGTTCGCGCCAATCGTCGAACGCCTGACGTCGCATGACGACGGACGCAGGCTAGCTCATATAGGCGATGAGCGGCTGCCGCTTGCCGATTTTTCGGTGACTCCAGAGAAATGGGGCGATTTCCTTTGCGCAATATTCGACGAATGGGTGCGGCATGATGTGGCCAACTGGTGTGGCGTGGCTCCTGGTATCTGTGTCTATTCGCGAGAATGCGGACATGCTGGGGTGATGGAGTATAATGGCGATGTCTATTCGTGCGACCATTTCGTATTTCCAGAGTATAAGTTAGGCAACATACGTGAGACAACACTCACCGAGATGCTGTATGGTGAGCAGCAGCAACGCTTCAGTGAGCTGAAGAGCAAGTCTTTGCCGCGACAGTGCAAGGAGTGCCGCTATCGCTTTGCTTGTAATGGAGAATGTCCGAAAAACCGTTTAGCTACAACAGCAGATGGAGAAGCTGGATTGAATTATCTGTGCAGAGGTTATTACCGTTTCTACGAACATGTAGCACCGTATATGGAGTTTATGAAACGGGAGATAGAAAACCAGCGTCCTCCTGCCAATATCATGCTTCAACTGTGAATGTAGCTGACAGGCCTATCTTGACTGGAGGTATTGCTTCAGTCCTTTCCTGACCGAGTTGAGTCCGATCTTCTCGACATCGAGGTCTTTGATGGGAATCCATTGCAGACCAGCGATGTCGTCCATGCTCTTGATGTGTGTGCTGCTTTCGATGCGACATTCGAAGAACAGGTCGATGGTGTGACAGACAATGCCCGAATAAGGATATTGGTTGGGCTGCGAGAAGAGGTATCGCAACTGTGACTCGGCCACCTTGATGCCCGACTCTTCTTCTATCTCGCGGATCATGGCCTGCTCGGCGGTCTCGTTGAGATCCATGAATCCGCCCACAAGGTCGTATGTGCCCTTGGCAGGTTCGTTGACACGTGTGCCTACCAGCAGCTCATCCTTTTCATTGATGATGACCGCCACGGTGGCTCCGCGCGGATTGGTATAGAGCGTGAATCCACAATCCTTGCAGCGGCGGGCGTTCCACGCATGTTCCTCAAAGTTGTTCGACCCGCAGATAGGACAGAAATGAAAACGGTATAGAGGGTTGTTTGGTTCCAATGGTCAAATAGCAATTAATAGTTTGGGAAACGGCAGTCGCCAGTTGGCACTATTGCCACACATTCCATCTCTATGAGCCATCCTGGACGACACACAGGAGCGTGGACAAAGACTTTCGGCTTGTTAGGGAAACGCTTGTCGTAGAGCGACTTGACTGTTGTGTAATCGGCAATATCGCGCAGATAGACTATCATATATGCCACGTCATCGTAAGTGGCATCGCCCTCTTTGAGCAGCATCTCGACATTCTCCCACATGCGTTCAGCCTGTTTGCTGACATTGCCCACATGCAGGATCTGACCTTTGTTGTCGATGCTGGCTGTTCCGCTTATCCAGACATGGGCGCGGTCGCCGTATGTCACCTTGGTGCCTCGCTCGAAGGTCACGCCATATTCGTAGGTCGGATTGAGATGTGTGAGAGCCTGGAGATGAGTCTGGGGAGTCAGCCCGATATGGTCGAAATGCTCCTTTCTGCCCTTGACGAGTCCTGCATAGTTGCTATCGACATCGCGCACGAAGAACCAAGTGCGCAGACAGTTGCCGGCAAGGTTAGCCCCGTGCTGCTTGAGCATATCCTCGTATTCGAACAGCAGCTTGTGGGTCTGAAGGTAGCTGTCGCCTTCTTCGGTCATCATATCGGTGGTCCAGAGATGTGTGTAGCCGTTGCTTTCGACGATGGTCGTGTTGTCCTCTCGCTCTACCGATGTGCCGATGGTGAAATATGTGAGCAAAGCCACCTTGCTGCCATCGAGAGGCTCCTGCTTGATGTGAGAGACCGCAGTGACGGCATTGGCATACTGTTCGGTAGCCTTCACCTGATTGGCTATGTCGCTCAGGAGGTAACGCTCGAATACTATCGATGCGTCGCTTCCAAGACTTGCGGCAAACTCCTGCTTGGCTTTGTTGATCTTTTCTACTTGTGACTCAAATAGTTCGCCTTCGGCTGCCTCTATATGGAACAATGCATAGATCTCGGCAGTCTTGCCCTCTGGACGAAATTCGCTGACTTCAGCGAGTACATTATATTGTGGATAGGATATGTTCATGTCAGTGTGGAATTTTGTGCGCAAAGATAGCAACAAAACTTCATATTTGCAAATTATTGCATTGCCGTTTTGCAAAATACCTATAAATGGTGATGCTTTTGCTCTCCCAGAATATTGTTGGCAAGAATGAGGTCGGCAGGAAAGGTGACCTTGATGTTGGTTGTGTCGCCTTCGACCACGAATATAGGCTCATCGGGCATATAGCGATGGACTACTCCGCAGTCGTCGGTAGTGATGAAGCCGGGGTCACGAAGTCCAATCTCGTATGCTCGTTTGATTGTCTCGTAGGCAAAGCATTGTGGGGTCTGCACATTTCGCAGAGTGGAGCGCAGAGGGATGCGGCAGATGTGTCCTTCGTCGTTGACCTCGATGATGGTGTCGGTACAAGCTACAGCCACATCGACGGCATTGTAGTTGCTGAGTGCTGCAAGACAGTCGGTTATGATGCGCTGAGAGACCAGTGGGCGCACCGAGTCGTGAATCAGGAGCCTGTCGCCCTCTGACGCTGTCTTGATGGCGTTGAGAGTAGAGTCGTATCGTTCTTTTCCGCCAGCCACCACGTCGGTCACTTTTGTGTATTGACGAGCTATCTCCTTCACCCTGTTGATATAGTCGGCATGTGACACGATGATTATCCTGTCGATACCCTCGTGCTGGTGAAAGGCTCGAATGCTGTGTTCGAGTATGGTTCGTCCAGCAATCTCGATAAATTGTTTAGGCTCTGGACCGCCCATGCGACGGCCGCTTCCGCCTGCCAATAATACTGCAACGTTCATAGATGATGATATGTTTTTTTATTGCAAAGTTGTCAAATTATCGTTGTTTGTCCAAAAGAAATGAGATAAAAGTGTTTTTGTTATACAAAAAAAAGCAAAAATAGGGCATTTGTCGTATTTTTTCATTATTTTTGCGCCTGAATATTAATAAAGATGGCAGAAAAGAAAGAAGTAAAATGGCGTTATAGGCTGCAGTTGCTGAGCGAAAGGCACGACCGCGTGGTCTTTTCGTTCTCGATGCCTGTGTGGCTCACCGTGATAGTGGGCGTGCTTTTGGCAATGGCAATCGCCTTGTTTGCCCTTGTTGTCGTGACCTCGACACCTCTACGTCAGTATCTCCCTGGCTATCTCGACATGCGCAACCGCGCCTTTGTTGTCGAGAGTGCGCTTCGTGTCGATAGCCTTGCCCGTCAGAGCGAGCTTCGTGACTTGTATATCGACAATCTGAAGACAATATTGCTCGACAGGCAGGTGAGTACCGACAGCATACAGACCTTCGATTCGGCAGTCGTGCGCTTCAGCGACTCCATCAAGGCTGCGAGCGATCTGGAGTTGGCGTTTGCCGAGCGATATGAGCAGCAGGAGCGATTCGGTCTTGATGCACTTGATGCCAACATGCAGCTTTCGTCGGTCAGTTTCATCAATATGGTGAAAGGCAAGGTTGACGTGCCTGAAGATGCCGAGGAGGTCGATCCGTTGTCAGGAGCACGCATCTTACTTAACAAGACCGCTCCTGTCTTGTCACCGCTTGAGGCGACCGTGGTTCAGGA